>JAUYEF010000416.1 GCA_030691635.1 Bacillota bacterium | reverse complement strand
CGGCGGATTCCATGGCGGTATAGCGATTCAACAATGTCCGTGCATACCTGCATGAACGTCTCGGGTTTCAGTGTTATGGTGCCCGGGAACCTCATGTGGTGCGAAGACACGCCGAAGTGCACTGGCGGAACCGCCAGAGTCAATGGATACGTGCGCTCGGCCAGCCTCTTGGTGAACTCGTTCGCGATGGCTGCATCCACCTCGAAAGTGCCGTTCGGGCCGTGCTGCTCACAGGAGCCTGTCGGAATCAAGGCGACCTTTATCCTGTCGAGGGCGGCTTTGACCTCCGGCCACGACATGTCAAATAAGTTGAACGACTGAGCCATTTTCCCGCCTCCCAGCTGTAGAAGATGAGGCGGAATTCTGGAGAAGCACAAAGACCTCCTCCAGGCAGGGGGACCGCAGGCGAAGATGGGGCGCGGGATGGGGGCACCGGAGGAGCAGGTTTGCAGGATCACTGCGCCAGCGGGTGCAGAAGCCCCGGCCACTGCTCCACGTGGCGCAGGTTTCTGCCGGAGCTGTTCAGGCCTTCGCGGGAATCGCCACCGGCAGAGGCTGCTGGACATGGCACCCACAACAGCCGGAATACACGCAGGCCCGCCTCGCGGGGCGGGGTGAATACCGCTCCGCGCCTGCGAGAAAGCTGGATCGTGTTTCACCAGGGGGGCGCCTCCTGATCCCTCAACAACGACTGGCCATCCAGGCGCGGGCTGATCGCCATGATGTCCACTCCAAACCGGTCGAGGATGGTGGGAGTTATATCCTCCCGCTGGCCTCTGCGCCTGATGCCCGTGTCGTTCGTGGCGAGGAACACATACGGGGCGTCGCTATGCCCCGTCCTGCCTTCATCGAACCCATGGTCCGCGGTCACGTAGACAAGCGTCTTATCATACAGGCCAAGGTCCTTCAGTTTCTGCAAGATCTTGTCTGTCCAGGCGTCGCAGGATACAAGGGCAGCGTTATACTCCTTGGAGTTTTCCCCGTACTTGTGGCCCTGGTGGTCGACGTCTGCGAAGTGGACGAACAAGAAGAACCGGTCGTCCTTGAACTGGTCAATGACCTCAAGCGCCTTCTTCCCGACAACATCGTTCTCGCCAAGTCCGTTCACGAACATGTCCATCGTGCTGTGGGCGCTGAAGTATGGCTGGCCGGGGACCACCAGGTACTTGACCCCATCCTCGGTCACGATCTCGCCCTTGGTCTTCTTGGCCGTTATCTGGGCGGCCCTCTTCTCCGTGACGCGGGTACGCTGGGGAGGCTCCGCGCCGACGTGATCCCCCTTTCCGATGACTGCCGCCGTGTTGATGTTGGCCGGGCCGAAATGCGATTCGAGCCGCTCGAACACCGTGTACCCCTGGGGAATCGGCTGGTACCTGCTGTTGCTGTACACGCCCGTCACCTCTGGCTCGTACCCGGTCAGGATCTGGGCCCAACCGGCCTTTGTATCCGTCACCCTGCGGATATCGATCGCCACGAGGGAGCCCTCCGAAGCGAGTTTCTGGATGCTGGGAAGCTCCTTGCGCTCCAGGCATTCCTTGACGTGGTTCCTTTGTGCGCCATCCCACCCGATGAGCACGATGTTTTGTGGGGAAGCGGCAGGTTTGGCGAGTGCTGTCACCGGCGATTTACCGCCGGCGGTACAGGCAGTGAGTGACAGGGGTATGGCCACAGTGAGAGCCACAGATACGACCATGGCGGCAATCACCGCACAAAATCTGGGAGATACTCTCATACGCGCACCTCCTGCAGGCTGCTCTTCAGGAATATTATGAGGCCAGTCTTTCAACCAAGTATAGACTGCGGGTTAAGAAATTGTTAACGGACGTAGAGAGCAGTGTCCACAAGACGAGCGATCCAGAGCCATTTCAATCCAACTTGGGGCTTGACCGCTTTAAGTATACTGGACCATAATGGTCTTGATTTCAGATGGTAGTTGATTCCTGCGACTGCTGAAAGGAACTATATCCATGGAAGTGATCAAGCGGGACACAGATTACGCATTCAGGGCTCTGGTGTATCTCGCCCTGAGGCACCCACAGGTTGTCTCCGCCCGCGAACTGGCGGATAGGCAGGGCATTCCCATGGCATTCCTGCAGAAACTCCTCCAGAAGCTCACCCGCGCAGGGCTGGTGCGCTCCCGCCGCGGGGCGCAGGGTGGGTTCACGCTAGTCAAAGAACCAGGGGAAGTGACTGCTGAGGACGTCGTCGAGGCCGTTCAGGGCCAGATCGCCATGAACCGCTGCCTGCTCGGCGAGACAGATTGCGAGAACGCAGGTTCGTGCCCGGTTAAGAGACGGCTTGAAGGCATCCAGCGGGACGTGAAGAAGGCGCTTCAGGGTGTGACACTTCAGGAACTGGCCAGTGACACGAGAAAGGCGCTCAGATAGGCGAAAGGCGCTCACGCAGTGACATGAGTGAAGCGCACAGATAGACGAGAGCTCAGACAAACAGGAGGAGGAGCAAGCATGTTCTGCTACCAGTGTGAACAGACCGCAGGAGGAACAGGCTGCACGAAAGCAGGTGTGTGCGGTAAGAACGAGGACATCGCCAGCCTGCAGGACACCTTGATCTTTGCGCTGAAGGGCATCGCCGCGTATGCCTACCACGCCCGCGAGCTCGGCGCCCACGACGAGCAGGTGGACGCGTTCTTTGCGGAAGGCCTGTTCTCGACCCTCACGAACGTGAACTTCGACCTCGAAAGCCACGTCGGCCTCCTTCTCAGGGCCGGCGAGATCAACCTCAAGGCCATGGAGCTGCTCGACAGTGCCAATACGGAGCGGTTCGGGACTCCTGTCCCGACCGAGGTCAAGGTGGGTACCCAGGCCGGTCCTGGGATCCTGGTCACAGGACATGACCTGCTTGACCTGTACGAACTGCTCGAGCAGACGAAGGGCACCGGCATAAAGGTGTACACCCACGGCGAGATGCTCCCGGCCTTGGCGTATCCGGAATTGAAGAAGTTCGACCACCTCGCGGGCAACTATGGCTCGGCGTGGCAGAACCAGAGGAGTGAGTTCGACCAGTTCCCGGGAGCCATACTTGCGACCACGAACTGCATCCTTGTTCCAAAAGAGTCGTACAAGGACCGCACGTTCACCTGTGGGATCGCGCGGTTGCCGGGAGTGCAGCACATAGCCGACCGCAACTTCCGGCCCCTCATCGAGAAGGCGCTATCGCTTCCGCACCTTTCGGATAAGCAGGTAGCCACCACATGGACCGGCTTCCACCACACGCCCGTGCTGGCGCTCGCAGGGAAGATCGTAGAGGCGGTGAAGGCGGGCAAGATACGGCACTTCTTCCTGGTCGGCGGCTGCGACGGCGCGAAGATGGGCCGGAACTACTACACCGAGTTCGTCCAGAAACTACCGGAGGACACTGTGGTGCTGACTCTGGCCTGCGGCAAGTACCGGTTCAACTACCTCGACCTGGGCGATATTGACGGTATTCCCCGGCTCCTGGATATGGGCCAATGCAACAACGCCTACTCGGCGATCCAGGTGGCTGTGGCGCTCGCCAACGCCTTTGGCGTGGGCGTCAACGACCTGCCGCTGAGCCTGGTTCTTTCGTGGTTCGAGCAGAAGGCCGTCGCCATCCTGCTGACGCTGCTGCACCTCGGGATCAAGAACATAAGGATCGGCCCGAGCCTGCCGGCATTCCTGTCGCCGAACGTGCTCAAGGTGCTGCAGGACAAGTACAACATCCAACCAGTCACGACTCCGGACGCCGACATCAAGGCCATCCTTGGGTAGGCAAGTCCGAGGTCGTGGCGACCGACATCGTGATCAGCCCGGCACGGATCCCGCACGGGCTGAAGGCTGCGCCCGACTCCAGGTTCATCGTGCTTGTGGTAAAGACACCGAACCCGAAATTCATGTGAGGCGATTGGAGGTCTGGACATGGGTATTCCGGTGAAAGACGGCATCATGTGGGTCGGGAAGACCGACTGGGAGATTCGCTCGTTCCACGGCGAGGAGCTATCCACGTTCTCTGGCACCACGTACAACTCCTACCTGGTGAGGGACGAGAAGACCGTGCTCATAGACACGGCCTGGACGCCCTACGCTGAGGAATTCATCGAAAACCTCAAACGAGAGATGGACCTGAAGAAGATAGACTACATCGTGGCAAACCATGCGGAGATGGACCACAGCGGCGCGCTGCCGGCTCTCATGCGCGAGATCCCGGATACTCCGATCATCTGCACCGAGAACGGTGTCAAGTCGCTCAAGGGGCACTATCACGCTGACTGGAAGTTCATGCCCGTGAAGACCGGCGACAAGGTAAACATCGGAAGCAGGGAGCTCGTGTTCATCGAGGCAAGGCTGCTCCACTGGCCTGACAGCATGATGTGCTACCTTACCGGGTCGAACGTCCTGTTCTCCAACGATGCATTCGGCCAGCACTATGCCACTGAGACGCTCTACAACGATCTGGCCGACCAGTGCACCCTTTTCCAGGAAGCGGTGAAGTACTACGCCAACATCCTGACGCCCTACAGCAAGCTCGTCGAGCAGAAGATCAAAGAAGTGCTGGCGCTGAACTTGCCGGTGGACATGATCTGCCCGAGCCACGGTGTCATATGGCGCAAGGATCCGCTTCAGATCGCAAACAAGTACCTCGAATGGAGCCAGGACTACCAGGAGAACCAGGTCACGATCATCTATGATACCATGTGGAACAGCACCAGGAAGATGGCCGAGGCCATCGCCCGGGGCATCGCGGCCGCCGGCAAGGGCATCGAGGTCAAGATCTACAGCTCTTCCCGCAATGACAAGAACGAGATCATCACGGATGTGTTCAAGTCCAAAGCCGTGCTTGTGGGCAGCCCGACCATGAACAGGGGGATCCTCTCATCGGTCGCGGGCCTCTTGGAGGAGATGCGCGGTCTTGGCTTCAAGCGTAAGAAGGCCGCTGCTTTCGGCACCTATGGGTGGAGCGGCGAGTCGGTCAAGATGATCACGGAGGGCCTGCAACGCGCGGGGTTTGAGATCGCGGGCGAGGGGCCACGAGCACTGTGGCAGGCAGACGACGCGGCGCTCAAGCAGTGCTTCGACTTCGGCCTGGAGTTCGCCAAGCAACTATAGTGTTCTTGGCCCGTTCGCTCGGGCCATGGGGATCCCAGGGACGGCCGGAGAACGGACTCTGCCAGAGGGGCGTCACCAGAGAACGTGCTGTGCAGAAAGGGCGGCGACCGCGCGCTGCAAGCGCAGGTCGACCGCCCGTTTCGTCTCCTCTGTACAGCACCCCGGAAATCATTGTCATAGTTCGAATGATATATGGTCAGCTGCTGTTTTCCACCAAATCAGTCTGATAAAATTCATGTTGGGTGTATGTGCTAACAGAGGAGCGGACTAAGATGAAGAAGCTAGTTGCGTTGCTTCTGGCGATGGCCATGGTGCTCGGGCTTTCAGCTCTGCCAGCCGGAGCGCAGAGTGCGCAGACGAATGTCATCGTGTCGTTCGAGCAGAAACCCGGGCCAAACGAGCAAGCGATCATCCACAGGTTCGGCGGCACTGTCAAGCATACGTACAGCATCATCCCGGCCATAGCGGCGATGATGCCCGTTCAGGGCGTCGAAGCCCTCCAGAGAGCCCCCGGAGTCCTGAAGGTTGAGCCCGATGTGGAAGTCCATGCTATGGGGGAGATCGATAACGTCTGGGGTGTTAAGCAGATCGGGGCCGGGGTCGTGCATGCGTACAACAAGGGCGCCGGCATCAAGGTTGCAGTCATAGACAGCGGCATCGACTACACGCACCCTGACCTCAACGCGAACTACGTTGGGGGATACGACTGGGTCAACGACGATACTGATCCAAAGGACGATAACGGTCACGGCACGCATGTGGCAGGCACAATCGCCGCCGAAGCTGACGGGGCCGGTGCGGTCGGGGTCGCGCCCGAGGCCAAGCTCTACGCCCTTAAGGTCCTGAACTCCAAGGGCACAGGTAGCTTTAGCGATATCATCGCCGCGCTGCAATGGTGCATGAGCAACGGCATCCAGGTCACCAACAACAGCTACGGGAGCGCAGGAGACCCGGGAACCGCGGTCAAAGCCGCCTTCGATAACGCTTACGCCGCGGGGATCGTTCACGTCGCGGCAGCCGGCAACAGCGGCACGACGTCTGGGACCGGAGACAATGTGATCTACCCGGCAAAGTACTCGTCCGTCATCGCTGTCGCCGCCACCGATTCGAGCAAGCAGCGCGCCATCTTCTCCAGCACCGGGCTGGCGGTCGAATTGGCCGCTCCAGGCGTCAGCATCTATTCGACGGTTCCCGGTGGGTACGCCTACTACAACGGCACTTCGATGGCCTCCCCACACGTTGCTGGGACAGTGGCGTTGATCATCAAGTCCGGCGTCACAAGCAAGGACGGTATTCGCCAGCGCCTGCAGGCAACCGCGGATGACCTGGGGTCTGCCGGCAGGGATCCGCTCTACGGCTTCGGCCTGGTTGATGCGGATGAGGCTGCGCCGGCCACGGGATCGCCCGTAGTCACGATAACCAGCCCGGCCAACGGGGCGGTGGCTCACGTGGGTGTAGATGTCGTTTTCAGTGGCGCCGCCAGCGATCCGGAAGACGGGAACCTGTCTGCAAGCCTGTCATGGTCCTCCGATCGAGAAGGCGCCATCGGTATTGGCGCCTCAGTCACGCATGAATTCAGCGTCGAAGGGCAGCGCGTCATAACAGCTTCTGTTATGGATGCTCAGGGTAATACCGGCTCCTCAAGTGTACCATCCAGGTTATAAATGACGCCCCGGTGGTGGTCATCGCAGCCCCGACCCCAGGCCAGGTCTTTCCTACAGTGTCAACTATCACGTTCCGTGGCTCTGCCTCTGACTTCGAGGATGGCGACCTCACAACTGGTATGACGTGGTACAGCGACGATGTCCTGATCGGCACGACAGGCAGTTGCACCGCCATCCTGCCGGATGGAACGCACACAATCACTGCGAGGGCGATAGACTCGCATCTCAAGACTGGCAGCGCATCAGTCCAGATCACGGTCGGCGCTGTCAGTCCCGTCACGTACGAAGTAGGTAGCATCACCTATGGCACAGAGGGCGGTAAGGGCGGCAAGGCGCACCTGAAGATAGGGGTGCCGATCATCGACGGCTCGGGAACTCCGGTCGCCGGGGCCACGGTCTCGATCTCGGTCACCCGCAACGGAAGCCTGTACTACAGCGGCTCTGCGGTAACCGCAACCAACGGTGTGGCCTCCTTCAAACTGACCAACGCGCCTACGGGGACATACGAAACAACGGTCAACTCGCTGTTAGTGGGCGGCCAGACCTCTCACCCCAGCACGCCACCGAATTTCTATGTAAAGTAGTAGCTTCCAGTCAGCAAGATGAAGATGTGGCCGGCCCGACTGGCGCCGGCCTTTCCCTTATACTGGACCCGTCGCGTTACGAAGAATCTGTCAAGCCAGAGTCATGCGCGGGCGTTCTGCCAGATCTCTGACCTGGCGGTTAGGGGAGCTGCTACTTGTCTCAGGAGACCGAGAGTTCAGCGAGGGATAGCTTCTTCTACCGGTTTGCGCCCTACCTGCTCATGGTGGGCGGCGTGGCGCTCGGGACCGTCACCTATGTGACCCATTCGCTTCTGTCTTCGGATTTCAACCAGCCGGTGTGGATCGTGGTGGCGTTTGTGCAGGGTGTTACCGGCTACGCCTTGGGGCGCCTGGTCCTATACCTGCGGAAAGCCGCTCAGGTCGATCCCCTGACGGGTGTCTGCAACAGGCGTCACTTCCATGAGATGCTGACTCGCGAAATCGGCAGTGCGCAGAAGGCAAGGGACCCAATAGCGCTCCTGCTTATCGACGTCGACCATTTCTAAGCTGTCAATGACAGCTTTGCCCACATGGTTGGGGACGACGTCCTCAGGAAGATCGCGGCTTTGCTGAGGAAGAACACTCGGCGGGT
>JAUYEF010000349.1 GCA_030691635.1 Bacillota bacterium | reverse complement strand
GTTTAGTGTTGCCCAGGAGTTCTCGCAGAACGAAACCGGGGAACATCACCCGTTGATTACCTCCTCAGGTGCGTCCCCCGCAACACTTCCGATTCTACTTTACCCAATGCGCCAGTGGAACCAGCTTGAAACATTTCTTCAGGGTTTGACGGACCGGCAAGCCACTTGCCCAGCGCGTGCTGCCCCCTTAGTTGCTCAGGCAGTCCCGCCCTACACAGACTTCCCCCGCCCGGTGATCCGCCAGACGTCCTGCACTTCCTCACCGCGGACGACATACACGATGTCGTGGGTGTTCATAGTCGTGCAGCAGTGCGACGGCACGATGTCCACCTTGTCGCCGACCCTCAAGTCACGGCTTGGGCTGTGCAGCCCAAAGCGAGTATGCTCCTCCGACACCCCGAGCACCTCGACGCCGTCGAGCCCATACGGGTTGGCGGTGCCATCCTTCCTGACCGCCGAGGCTGGGCCCGGCACCCCGAATTCCCTGGTTATGGACTTGAGCCCGTAGTCGAGGACGGCGAGGTCGCTAAGCGGGCGGCTCATAACGGTGCTGAGCAGCGTGAGGCTCTGCTCGAACGGGATGCCCTCTATGCTGGCGTACCTTGAATCCATGAGCACGTACGAGCCGGCCTGGATGTCCGTGATGCCAGGATAGTGTCCCGTGATCATGAAGGTGCCCGTTCCGCCGGCGCTGACTATCTCGACCGGGATGCCTGCGGCCCGGATCGCCTCGACCATGGCCATGAGCGTGCCCAGCGCCTTCTCGGCCTCGACCCGCCGTTTCTCGACTTCCTGGATGAAGACGCACTGGCCTTCGTAGCCCATGATGCCACGGAATGCGAGCCCAGGAGCGCGGACAATGGCCTTCGCGAGCTCCGCCGCCTGCTCCGGGGTGCGAACGCCGCAGCGCCTGTTCCCGATGTCTGCCTCAATCACGGCGCCCACCGTGGCGCCCGCCTCTAGGGCTGCCGCCGACAACTCGCTCACGTTCTGGGCGGACTCGCAGGCGACCTTGACATCGGCGCGACGGGCAAGGCGCGCGGCGCGGAGGTTCTTTGACCCGCCGACAAGTTCGCTGGCGATCAGCACGTCCTTGACGCCGCCGTCAACCATCGCCTCAGCCTCGCCGGCCTTGGCGCACGTGACTCCGACGGCGCCGGCGGCGATCTGCGCAAGCCCGACTTGCGGCGTCTTGTGGCTCTTGGCGTGAGGCCGCATTATCGTGGGGCTATCCGACAGAAGCTTGTTCATCAGCGCCATGTTCCGTTCCATGGCGTCAAGGTCTATCACCAACGCCGGCGTTTCGATTTCGCTTTTGTGCTTTGGGATACCGGTAGCGTTCATCAGGGTTTTGCCACCTCCGGGACGTTGTGATGCCGGACGGCTCGTCTGCGTCCGCCATCAGAGATTTCCGCGAGATGCTCCAGTATGCCTGCCCGATTAGCCTCATGCCTGCCGGATTATCCACCATCAAGAGGGACTCAAAAGGCCCGCGCTGAAGTGTTGTCCGGCGGATTGTTTGGCTTGCCGACGGTGTTGGTCGCCGGCCATGCCAGCTCACCTGCCCTGCGGTCTTGCCTGCAGGTCAGGCCACCCCTAGAAGTCCGCGCGAGGAGGGTCTTGCGTGACGAAAGCGCGCTATCCGGTTCATCCTTACATACCGAACATGGCGCCCACGAACAGAGACGAGATGCTGCGGGAATTGGGCATCTCCAGCGCGGAGGAGCTGTTCGCCGATATTCCCGCCCACCTTCGGGTCAAGGGCCTGCTAGACCTGCCACAACCGCTGCTGTCGGAGTACGACCTGTACAGGCACACGAAGCGTGTCCTCGAGCGGAACAAGTCCTGCGCGGACTACCTGAGCTTCCTCGGAGGGGGTTGCTGGCAGCACTACGTTCCTGCCGTCTGCGATGAGATCAACTCGCGCGGCGAATTCCTCACCGCCTACACCGGTGATACTTACCAAGACCATGGGCGCTGGCAGGCGTTGTTCGAGTTCGCCAGCCTGATGGGCGAGCTGCTGAACATGGAGATCGTGAGCGTCCCGACATATGATTGGGGCCAGGCAGCCGCGACGTCGATCCGGATGGCCCAGCGCATCACCGGGCGTAGCGAGGTACTCGTGGCCTCGGCGACGGCTCCCGAGCGGCTGCGCATCATCACCGGCTACTGCGAGCCGCCGGGCACCATCCGGACCGTGCTGTGTGATCCGGCCACCGGCCTGCTACTGCCGGGAGAGTTCGAGAAAGCGATCTCGGAACGCACCGCGGCCGTGTACTTCGAAAACCCGTCCTATCTTGGCACCATCCAGGGACGGGCGCCTGAGATCGCCGAGATGACGCACGAGCGTGGTGCGTTGTGCATCGTCGGCGCCGACCCGATATCTCTCGGGGTGCTCGCGCCGCCCGCTGAGTACGGCGCGGATATCGTGTGCGGCGACCTGCAGCCCCTTGGGATACACATGAACTACGGGGGCGGCCTGTCCGGCTTCATCGCGTCGCACGATGAGCCCCGCTTCGTGATGGAATTCCCCACGAGGCTGGTGGGTATCACCCATACCACAGCAGAAGGCGAGCATGGCTTCGGCGAAGTGGCCTTTTCCAGGACTTCGTTCATCGAGCGTGAGCAGGGCAAGGAGTATGTGGGCACCGGCACCTCCCTTTGGGCGATCACAGCAGGCATCTACCTTGCGTTGCTCGGGCCACAGGGGATGAAGCAGATCGGCGAGGCGATACTCCAGAGGACGCAGTATGCGAAACGAAGGCTCGGCCAGGTCACGGGCGTGCGTGTGCCGGCCAAAGCTGCACCCTCGTTCAAGGATTTCATCGTGAACTTCGACGGCACGGGCAAGACAGTCGGCGACGTGAACAAAGCCCTGCTCGGGCACGGTATCTTCGGCGGCAAGGACTTGACACAGGAGTTCCCGGCCCTGGGCCAGAGCGCGCTGTTTTGCGTGACCGAAATCCACACGAAGCAGGACATAGACCGGCTGGCAGCAAGCCTTGAGGAGGTGGTCGCGTCATGACAGGTAGGACGAGACGCCAGAGGCAAGCAGCGTGGAACGAACCCATAATCATGGAGATGAGCGTGCCGGGTGAGAGAGGCTTCATCCCGCCGGGGCTTGATCCCGAGATGGAGGCGCCTGGTGCTGTCGAGGGTGACGCCACGGGTGCTGCCACAGGGGATGCCGTCGGCGAGGGCAGGGGAGATGCAACGGGTGACGCCAGTGACATCACCGCAATTATCCCGTCGAGCGTCCGGCGCACGGATCCGCCGCGCCTGCCCGAGATCGCGCAGCCGCGAGTGCTGCGGCACTATACCCGGTTGTCGCAGGAGGTCCTCGGCAACGACGTCAGCATCGATATTGGTAAAGGCACTTGCACGCTCAAGTACAGCCCAAAGGTGAACGAGCGTGCGGCGCGGCTTTCTGAGATGGCCGATATCCACCCGTCGCAGCCTGAGGAGACCGTCCAGGGCATCTTGCAGGTCATGTACGAGTTCGAGCAGGTGATGAAGGCCATCTCCGGCATGGACCGCTTCTCGTTTCAGCCGGGCGGGGGCTCGCAGGCCATCTACGCGAACGCACGGGTCTTCCGCGCGTACCACCAGAAGCGTGGGGAGGGCGCGATCCGCGATGAGGTCATCACCACTGTCTTCTCGCATCCTGTCAATGCCGCATGCCCCGCGACTGCCGGCTACAAGGTCATAACCCTGCTGCCGGGCGACAAGGGCTACCCGGACCTCGACTCGCTGAAGCGGGCGCTCTCCGACCGCACGGCCGGCTTCATGGTCACGAACCCAGAGGATACGGGCATTTTCAACCCAGAGATAGACAAGTTCGTCGCATCGGTGCACGACGCTGGGGGCCTTTGCGCCTACGATCAGGCGAACGCCAACGGCATCCTCGGCATGACCAGGGCGCGGGACGCAGGTTTCGACCTGTGCCACTTCAACCTGCACAAGACTTTCTCATGCCCGCACGGCTCGGGCGGTCCAGGGGCGGCCGCCATGGGCGCGTCGGCCGAACTTGCAGTCTTCTTGCCCGTGCCGCTGGTGGAGCGTCAAGGAAGCGCATACCGCCTGGTCTACGACCTGCCGGATAGCATCGGCAAAGTCCGGGCGTACCACGGCGCGGTGCAGTGCGTGCTCCGAGCCTACATGTGGGTGCTGAGCCTCGGTGCTGAGGGCTTGAGGGAAGTGGCCGAGACCGCTGTGCTGAATAACAACTATGTGCTCAAGAAGATGCTCGATATCCGGGGCGTCGGCATTCCATATGCTGACAGGCGCAGGATCGAGCAGGTCCGGTACACGTTGGCAAAGATGCTCGAAGACACCGGTGTGAGCACGCACGATGTCAGGCGGCGCATGCCGGACTTCGTCACCCACTACTGGACAAGCCACCACCCGTTCCTTGTGCCCGAGCCTTGTACCATAGAGCCCGCGGAGAGCTATTCGAAGCAGGACCTCGACGAGTACGTCGCGGCCATCCGGCAGGTGTCGGACGAGGCGTACGCATCGCCCGAGTTCGTCAGGGCGGCTCCTCACGACTCGACGATACACAGGATCAAGGAAGAAGCGCTGGACAACCCGGATATGTGGGCGGTGACGTGGAGGGGGTACCGGAGGAAGAAGGCGCGGGGGGCTTATGGAGGTGCTGTAGATGGGCAAGACGCTTGCTGAGAAGATACTTGGACTGCACTCCGGCTCGGACTGCTCTGCCGGCGACATGGTGGGAGCGGACATCGACCTGGTCTACCTGACCGACGGCTCGGCTCCCAGCACGATAAAGCTCTTTCACGATCTTGGCGTGCACCGGGTTTTCGACCCGGGGCGTGTTGCAATCGTGATCGACCACTATGTGCCCTGCCCATCTCCGGAGGCTGCGAAGCACCACCAGGTCATACGGGAATTCGCACGGTCGGTCGGGTGCGTTTTGGTCGAAGAAGGCGAGGGTGTCTGCCACCAGGTCCTCGGGGAAATGGGCCTGGTACATCCGGGGAGCCTGGTCGCCGGGGCAGACTCGCATACCGTCACCTACGGAGCCCTCGGGGCCTTCGCCACTGGCATCGGGTCGACGGATGCAGCCGCGGCGATGGCAGGCGGGAGGCTCTGGTTCAAGGTGCCGGAGACCGTGCGGCTGGTCGTGTCCGGCAGCCTGGGCCGGGCAGTCTACGGCAAGGACATCGCGCTGCACCTCAACAAGTGCTTCGGCACGTCCGGAGCACTCTATCAGTGCGTTGAACTGTGGCATGACGGCTCGGAGCTGAGTGCAGATGACCTGAGCACCATCTGCAACACGTCGGTTGAGTGGGGAGCAAAGGCCTGCATCGCCGTGCCTCCGGGGGAGCCGTCCGCGTCAGCGGGCAGGGGAGAGGCGGGGCCTGCGGCTCTCCAGCCGGACCCAGATTGTTCCTACAGTCTTGATGAGGAGGTCGACCTCAGGGACATCCCGCCGCTGGTGGCCATGCCCGACTCCGTCGACAACGTCATACCGGTCGAGGACGCAGGACCGGTCCCCGTGAACCTGTGTGTGATCGGAACATGCAGCGGGGGGAGACTGAGCGACCTGCGCGTCGCAGCAGGCATCCTGCAGGGCGCGCGTGTGCAGAAGGGGACCCGCTTGCTTATCGTGCCTGCGTCCCGCAAGGTCTACTCCGAGGCTCTCGGCGAGGGGCTGGTGGACATCTTCCTGTCGGCCGGCGCGATCATGGTCCCTCCCGGCTGCGGGCCGTGTTGCGGCACGGGCAACGGCGTGCCGGGCGACGGCGAACACGCGCTCTCCACCGCGAACCGCAACTTCCGCGGCCGGATGGGGAACACAAAGGCCAGCGTAATGCTCGCATCGCCGGCGACTGTAGCGGCCTCCGCGCTTGAGGGACGGCTGCAGGACCCGAGGGAGCGTATCTTGGCCGAACGTCGGTACGGTCCGGCTTAGGTACTCACTTCATACGCACCCTCTCCCCCACGCATAGCCTATCTTTCCGGTCCGGGGCGTGACGCATCTCGTGCCATACACTTACTACACTCTCGTCACTTGACAGATATTACCAAACCTGTATATCATTAGTGTGGGTTCTATAAAGACTTCAGAAAGGAGGGTTGAGAAATGTCTAGGAAGGTTACGTGTCTAGTCCTAGTCGTTATTCTTACCACGCTAATGGCTTCGTCTGCATTGGCATCTCCATTAAATGACCTGCCACCGGAACTGAAGCAATTCGCCCGGGACAGGGGATTGGTATTCTCCGACAAACAAAAATCGGCCGCGACCAGCTCTACTATGAGTTCCAGAAGGGTGACGTTACTGTAATAGTCAGCCAGGAATACCTTGATGCCGTCCTCAAAGGCAAGTCCGAAGCCAAGAAACACGATGCCCAGACTCAGATGCATCCGTCAGGGAACCATAACTCATTCTGGAGATGCTGGGATATGTTCTGGGCGGGTTACAACCTCTACATCCTGTGTCAAGGTATCTACAATGCAATCGTGGAGTATGGCCTCTGGACAGGAACTGGTTACGAGAACGCCCCATACTACGATCTTGCCATGGCAGACATAATAAACGGCCAGGTAAATTGGAGATAGCTGCTTAGACCTATCACCCGCGAGGGGTAGCATAGTCCTCACGGGTGACCCCCAAACTAATGCCGAACCTTAGGAGTGTTTTGTGATGCCCTCAACTCCAATCCGTCTGACGCCCTGGCTGATCTTAGCCGTCATAGTAGGCTGCATCGCAGTGTACCACATCGCGGAAGCCAGGCCTCTGGCCTGGCTTGAGCTCCTTGGCAGCATATCTCTGGCGGCATCCCAGATACGCCAGCAGCTACGCCGTTAGTCTCGTTCCATAAGACAGGCAACACTGGTCTGAAGTCCTGGCGAAGCCTTAATATTGGTTGGCCACGTGCAACATGTATACGTGACTGCCATTGTACTGTTCGCAGTGGGGACGCTTGACAAGCCTACCGTTTGGTGCTCTGGGACTTGCCACAAGATCCCGGACCTGCCGGATAAACACAAACGTGCAACGCCTTTCTTCCTAAGAACAGCACACAGGGGCTCGACCCACATATGTCCACAGTAGACTAGCCGTGCTCTCGGACTCAAGACTCCTCCCGAAAGCTCGGCTCCGGCCGCGGCTGCTTGGGTATCGTTTTCCAGAGCTGCGCCGCGGCTTCCGCTCCTCGCCGCGCCCTGTAGGCCGTCATCGCTATCCGCACAAGGGCATTGCGCGGGCCGTCAGGGTTCGCCGGGTTATACCCATGCACCAGCGTGTCGCAAGGGAGTTCCGTGCATGCACTGCAGTTGGACACGTCGTGCTCGCTGCAACACCTCAATATGCTACAGCGTCGTCCACCGCGCCTCAAGTTCTCGTGGCAGCCGATGCATTTCGGCTGCTTGTCCCCGCAATAGAAAACGCACACCTCACAGCACTCACCGCACGCGGACAAGCCATGGTCGCAAGCCAGTTCGATAGAAGACACGTTCGCTCCCCTTCCCCTTCGCCGGCGTAACGCCGGAGTATTCTACTAGTTCGCCCGCCGCGTAATAACTCCTTTGCCATTGCGCGCCTGAGCCGGTGTGAACCCGCGGGCAGGGGTTTTGCCGGCAATGATCGAACAGGTACCAGGCTGTCTTTCGTCGATGGCCTGCAAGAGGTGCTGCGTTTGATCAAAGGAATCGCCCGCGTCGTCGGTGACGATGTGAACACAGACTACATCATCAGTTCGCGGCGCAAGAGCGACGCCCAGGATGCGGCGAGCCTGGTTGAGTTCATCTTTGAAGACCTTCCGGGACCGTGCGCCGAGACCTCAAGGGCTGTTGGCACTTCGCACGCTGCGGACGGTGCCAGGCGTGCCCGGCTCATCAACCCCGGCGGCATCATCGTGGCAGGCCGCAATTTCGGCTGCGGATCAGCCATGGAGATAGCGTGTGAAGTGCTCAGGGCGGCAGAAGTCAGGGCGGTGGTGGCTTTATCCTTCGCCCGCACCTTTTTCCGCAACGCAGTCAACATGGGCCTGACCATACTGGAGGCGGACACCCGAGGAGTTTGCGACGGCGATCTGGTGGAGATACTGCTGGAACCTGGCGCAGGTCCGCCGGCGTTTATTTGTCGGGCCCGCGCAATGACCCGCGATATCCGCTCGTATGAAGGTTTCGCGCGAGAGTTGGCGACCGCGGGCGGGCTGCTCGCGTTCTTGAGGACTCATGGTTCGATTCCCAGGGGCATACTCGGGGACTGAGGCGTTCGCAGTACGCGCCGCACTGCACAAAAACCTGCACAGTGTCCATGCCGGTACCGAACCAGGCAGTCTTTGGGTGGGCATTCTCAGCGCTTTTTGAAGGGAAACGCTGTTCAGGTGGCATATACAAAACCACTGTGCCTTGATACATTTAGTAAGTGTCCTGCTCAAGCATCACATAAACAAACAACAGCACCACGGAAGGCCAACAGAGAAGGAGAGATGCCGGAATGGCCGCATCCAAACCTCGTGAGAAAAGAGTGCTCACCGGGGTCCATTTTATGTTGGGCAACTATGCCATCGTGGAGGGCGCGCTCGCGGCAGGCTGCAACTTCTTCGCCGGTTACCCGATCACGCCGGCGAACGAGATATCCGAGCGGATGTCCGAGCGCATGCCCGCAGTAGGTGGCGCGTTTGTCCAGGGAGAGGACGAGCTCTGCTCGATTTACGCTCTGGCCGGCGCTTCGCTGGCGGGCGCGAAGGCAATGACTGCCACAGCAAGCGCAGGCTACAACTATATGCAGGAAGGCATCGAGTATGCCGTGGCGACCGAGACGCCCATCGTGATCGTCGACGTCCAGCGCTGCCGCGGCGAGAACTTCGCCACGCAGGCAGACGTGATGCAGATGCGCTGGGGCGCAGCGGGCGACTACGAGATGATCTGCATCGCGCCGTCATCGGTGCAGGAGTCGTTCGACTTCACGGTCAGGGCCTTTAACCTGGCCGAGGAGTACCGGAACCCCGTCGTGGTCATGTCCGAGACGACGATCGCGCTCATGCGCGAAAGGCTCGTGATCCCGCCTGAGGACCAGATCGCGATAGTGAACCGCAGGTACACCAAGCTCAGCCCGGACAAGTACCGACCCTTCGCCGCGCCCCCAAACGGCGTGCCCGAGGCGGCGCCGCTGGGCAAAGGCTACCATACGCTCTATTCCATCAACCCACATGACGAGATGGGCGGCATCGACTGGAACCCTGAGGAGTACGACAGACTCTACAAGCGAATCACGGGCAAGATCCGTGAGAACCGCAACAAGATCTGCACGACCCAGTCGTTCCACCTGGATGACGCTGAGCTGGCGCTCATCGCATACGGCAGCGAAGCCAGACCCGCGCTGGACGCTGTGGAGATGGCGCGCGAGAGCGGCATCAAGGCAGGCCTGCTGAAACTCGACGTGGTCTGGCCGCTCCCCGAGGACCAGATCAAGCAAGTCGCCAAGAACGTCAAGAAAGTGCTCTCAGTCGAGATGAACATCGGGAAGTACGCAGCTGAGATCGAGAGAATGTGCTGTGGCCTCTGCGAGACGGCCAGGGCCACCAAGAACAAAGGCCTGGTGCACTCGCCTGAAGAGATCTACGGCACCATCAAGGAGGTGTGGCGGTAATGGAGGAAGCCAAGGTCAACCCTCTGCGGAAGGGTATAAAGAACGATAACCTGCCCCATTTCTTCTGCCCGGGCTGTGGTTGCGGCCAGGTGCTGAACTTCTTCCTGACTGCCATCGACGAGCTCGGGATGGACCTGAGCAAATTCGTCGGCATAGGCGGCGTCGGCTGCACTGCCCGCATCCCGGTATACCTGAACGTCGATGCGCTCCATGGTGTTCACGGCAGGACGCTGGCATGGGCGACCGGCATCAAGCTGGCGTCGCCTGAGATCCCGGTCGTGATCTTCGCCGGTGACGGCGACCTGGCATCCATCGGCGGGAACCACCTGATCCACGCGGCGCGCCGCAATCTGGACGTGACCGTGATCCTCGTGAATAACCTGAACTTCGCCATGACCGGCGGCCAGGTTGCGCCGACGACCCCGGGACGTTCCGTGACCATGACCACACCTTACGGCAGCCCTGAGCCGCCGTTCGATATCTGCGAAGTGGCGATCGCCGCTGGCGCGACCCACGTGAGCAGGCAGACCACCGCGAGGCCGGTCGTGGCCATAAACGCCATAAAGAAGGCGTTGCAGCACAAGGGCTTCTCGCTGGTCGAGATCATTTCGCAGTGCCCGACGCAGTTCGGCCGTTACGCGCTGAAGAGTGGCAGCCCGCTCCGGTCGCTCAAGTGGATCGAAGAGCGGTCGGTCACCCAGTCGCAGGCGCAGAAGCTCACCCCTGAGGAGCGAAGGGAGAAGTTCGTCCTGGGCCAGTTTGTGGACATACAGATGCCTGTGTACGCCGGCAGCAGCGTCTACGAAAGGGAGTCATGACAATGAAGCCACTACGCGTTGGACTATGCGGGTTTGGAGGGCAGGGCATCATCCTGTCGGCGGTCGTGCTCGGCACCACCGCAGTAACCAAGCGCGACATGTACGCTGTCCAGACACAATCGTACGGCTCTGAAGCCCGAGGCGGGCAGTGCCAGGCAGAGTTGATCCTTTCGGAGAAGCCCATCAACTCGCCCACCGTCCTGAAAAAGGACATCCTGGTCTGCCTCTTCCAGACAGCGGTGGACAGGTACCTTCCCACGCTGAAGGAAGGCGGCATCCTGATAATAGACCCGAACCTGGTCACATCCTTGCCCAAGACGACCGCGCAGGTCTTCGAAGTGCCTGCGACCGAGACCGCTATCGGCCTCGGCAACAGGCTGGCCGCGAACATGGTCGTGCTCGGCTTTATCCAGGAGGCCACGGGCCTGATGACCCGGGATGACCTGGTGGATGTGGTCAAGAGCCTCGTGTCGGAGAGGTTCTGGGACCTCGACGTCAGGGCGGTCGACGCCGGCATCGAGTACGCAAGGTCCAAGGGAGCAACGATCGATCTGGAGACCGTGGCCGCATGAAACTCTACGAATTCCAGGGCAAGCGCATATTCCAGGAATACGGCATACCGGTCCCTCGCTCGAGCCTCATCACAAGAGCCGGCGAGGCGAGCGAAGTCAGGCCCCCGGCAGTCGTGAAAGCCCAGATCCTCATCGGGGGCAGGGGCAAGGCCGGCGGCATCAAGATGTGGAACCACGAATCCGAGCTGGTCTCGCTCTGCCGCGGTCTCTTCTCGCTGAATATCCGGGGCGAGGCCGTGAGGGCACTGCTCGTCGAGGAACGGGCGGAGATCGTCCAGGAACTGTACATGTCTTGGACGTTCAAGGGCAGCACCGCCACCCCGATCCTGATGGTGAGCGCGTCCGGCGGCATGGACATCGAGAAAGTGGCCCACGAGACGCCGGAAAAGATCGTTACCACGGTCCTCAACCCGCTGGTCGGGCCGTCCGACTACCAGGTGCGGTACATCGCCAAGCGCATTGGCTACGGGAACCCACGCGAGCTCGGCAAGTTCGTCAACGCGCTCTGGGCCGCGTTCAAGGGGACCGACGCCACGCTGGTCGAGATCAACCCCCTGGCCGTGACCAAGAACGGCTTGCTGGCGCTGGACTCCAAGGTGGTGCTGGACAACAAGGCGGCGTTCCGGCACAAGGAGCTCTTCGCCAGGCTCGACGAGGAGCAGAAGGCGCTGGCCGGAGAAGCCGCGGAGGGCTATGCCGAGCACACGATCACCTACGTGCCGCTCGACGGCACTGTCGGCCTGGTTTCGGATGGGGCCGGCACCGGCATGCTGACGCTCGACCTGATCAAAGATGCCGGCGGCAGCGCCGCCAACTTCTGCGAGATGGGCGGCTTCACCAGCCCTCAGGTCATACACGACGCTCTCACGCAGGTCCTGAAGCACCCGTCCGTGAAGAGCCTGCTGGTTGTGCTGATCGGTGGCTTCAACAGGATGGACGAAATGGCTGAAGGCATTTTGAAATACCGCGAGGACCACGGTCTGCCCGTGCCCGCCGTCATCAGGATGTGCGGCACCCTTGAGGATGTCGGCAAGGACATGATGAAGAAGGGCGGGATACCCACACACGATGGGTTGCTCGAGGCAGTCAAGATGGCCGTCTCGCTGGCGGAGGGTAGATAGGTGGCTATACTCATAAACCGCGACACACAGGTGCTGGTCTGCGCCATCACAGGGCGGTCGGGCCAGCTGCAGACCAAAGTGATGCTGGATTACGGCACAAAGGTCGTTGCCGGGGTGACTCCAGGCAAGGGCGGACAGACCGTCGAAGGCGTGCCTGTCTATGACTTCGTCAGCGAAGCCTGTGCAGAACACAGGATCGACGCCGCCATCAGTTTCGTGCCCGGTGCGTTCTCCAGGGACTCGTGCTATGAAGTGTTCGACGCGGGCATCAAGTTCCTCGTGCTCACGCCCGAGGGCATACCCGACCATGATGTTGTCGATATAGTGAGCTACGCCCGCTCAAAGGGCGCGCGAGTGCTTGGCCCCGGCACCGCCGGGATCATCGCTCCAGGGAAATGCAAGGTGGGCGCGCACCCGGCCAGGATGTTCAAGGAAGGCCGGGCCGGCGTGGTCTCGAAGAGCGGCGCGCTGTCGTACGAGGTGGGGAAGACGCTCACAGAGGCCGGCATCGGCCAGTCCACCGTGCTCGCCATCGGCGGCGGCCCGGTCTGGGGCTTCACTCAACGGGACGCGGTGGAGCTATTCCAGCAGGACGACGAGACAGACGTCATAGTGCTTCTCGGCGAGATCGGCGGCAGCATGGAGGAAGAGGCGGCGGACTTCATCTCGAAGCACGTGACCAAACCGGTCGTCTCGTTGATAGTCGGGCGCGCGGCCCCAGCGGGCAAGTCGCTCGGCCATGCCGGCGCGATCATCGAGGGTTCCAGGGGGACGGCGGCGTCCAAGATAGAGGCGCTCGAGAGCGCCGGTGTCAGGAGCGCAAAGACGCCCAAAGAACTGGTGGAACTCATCAAGCAGGTCAGGGGGTGCTAGCATGGCCATCTATATAGACGGAAACCTCTGCAAAGGGTGCGAGCTTTGCATCCACTACTGCCCCAAGCAGGTCTACGCGATGACCGACAAGGTCAACCGCAAAGGATACAATGTCATGGGGGTGGCGCGGCCTGAGGACTGCGTCAGATGCAAGCTTTGCATGAAGAGCTGCCCTGACCTTGCCATATATGTAGAGTAGATACCCTAACCCTGCTTACTAGAGGTCGCTTTCTCGAGAACGCTCACAAACCTGTCAACGAGCAGAGGATCGAACTGTATCGCGGAGTTCTTTGTGAGCTCCGCGATTGCTTCTTGTTCGG
>JAUYEF010000327.1 GCA_030691635.1 Bacillota bacterium | reverse complement strand
CCGGGAAATTGCGCCCGGCGCGTTCGGCATCGATGTCAATCTGAGCCACCCGGGTGGATCTGGCGGGACTGCGAAAGCTGTTCGTGTCCGTCGCGTTGGCTCGCGTGCCAACCAAGAGGACAAAGTCAGCCGACTCCACATATGCGTTCGCATATGGACGGGCGCCGTTGGCGCCGACCACGCCCAGCGCCCACGGCCCCAACTCCGAATACGCGCCCTTGCCGTGAATCGTCGTGGCCACCGGCACCGCAGCCCGCTCAGCCAGATCCGCCAGCTCTGCGTAGGCCTGTGACAGATGGACCCCCCCCCCGCAACGATGGCCGGTCGCTCGGCCCCCCGTAGCGCGTCGGCCACCGCGGCTATGGAGGCCGCATCCGGCATCGGCCGACTTGCAGGAACCCGAACGCTCATGCTCTCTGGGAACGGCACCGCCGTCTGCTCACAGAGCACGTTCTCGGGTACGATGAGGGCCACGGGAGCCGGTCGCCCGGAGGCCGCTACGCGTAGCGCCTCGCTGAGCAAGTAGGGGAGATCATCCGCACTCTCCGCGCGATGGCACCACTTGGTGACTGCTCCATAGAGGTGCTGTTGATCCAGCTCGGTCAGCGCGCCCGTGTTGCGGCTCCGTGCATGCACGTCGCTGCTGATGAGCAGGACCGGGATCGACGCCGCGAAAGACTCCCCCAAGCCACCGACGCAATAGGTGGCTCCTCCCCCGCTCGAGACCTCCACCACGCCCACGCGGTTCGTGCATCGCGCGTACACGTCGGCCATGATCGCAGCATGCCGTTCGTCACGGCACATGATGTGGCGAAGCGAAGCTCTGGCGTCGCAGAGCGCATCGTAGAATTCCACGCCCGTGTCGCCGGGCAACCCGAACACATGCTCCACGCCCGCCTTAGCCAAACCCTCGGCCAGCGCTACGGCACCCGTTCTCGACCTGCGTTCCATGTGATAACTCCTCGCTGGGCCAGAGTCATTGTCCTGGGGGATGGCTGCTCCCGCGTCCACCCCGCCCCTTTCCGGCCCGACTGATGAGATTCCAGTACCGGTCAAGGTCCTGCGCCAACAGTGAGATGTGGTGGGTCATCGCGGTCCTGGCGGCCTCCGGGTTCTTCGCCCTTATGGCATCGACGATCGCCGCATGGTCCACGACCAGGCGGCTGCCCACGGCGGTCCGCATGGATGTCACCGCGAGGTTGTACCTGTGATGCTTGCGGAGCAGGACAACCAAAGAGCACAGCACCGCGTTTCCCGAGGCTTGGGCGATTTCGTGGTGGAATGCGACGTCCCACTCCACGCCTTGCTCGCCACGCGCGATGCTCTCGGCCTGCTCCTTCAGGAGGGCCTCCAGGCGTCGCATGGTCTTCGGCGTCGCGCGGCGCGCCGCCAGTGCCGCCGTCTCCCCCTCCAGCACGAACCGCGCCGCCAGCAGGTCCTGGAGGTGCTGCTTGTCCCCCCGGACGAGGGTCTTCAGCAGCTCGGTACCCGAGTCCCGGAAGACGGCTTCGGCGTCGAGCTGTTCCAGCGCCAGGCGCCCTGTCTCCGTCAGCACCCTGCCCTGCACGCCCACCTTCCTCACGAGCCCGTCATACTCCAGAACCTGAAGCCTGCGCCCGATGGTCGGGACGCTCGGCGTGAACCCCTGACTGCGAAGTTCCAGGCCGATGGCACCCTGACCGACGGGCGCCTCGCGGGAGGCGATCGAGTGTAGGACCGCCCGGTCTAGGTTATGCATGATTGGTATGTATGCATGATCATCAGTGATTATCGATACAGTCTAGATCAGGCCTTCGCTGGAGTCAACGAAACCCGAATCCGACCCCTGCACCATACGCGTTACCCTCGCAGCGTGGAATGCTCACTCCCGCTCGGACAGCCAGTAATGAGAGGGGAGATGGACGACCAGCGCCGTGCCCGCCGCGACTTCAGAGCCGAGGTGGAACCGTGAGTCGTTGGCAAACGTCGGCCGAACACCGCGATCGGCAAAGTGCCGCATCGAGAAAGGCAAGTCCTCCGATTCCAAACCGACGGCAGCGATCGAGGGAGGCGGGGGTATGTAAGCGCCAGGGAGCAGCCTCCTACAGCGGTGTCTCGACCCGAAGCCGACCGCGCCGCGGTCCAAGTGTACCCAGGCGCCGTGGGAGCGTATGGCGGGCTCACGACCCAGGAAGCGGCCGAAACGGATCGCTGCCGCCTCCGGATCCTCCGTGCAGATCAACACGGACGAAAGGCGGAAGAGCCGGTTGCTGCCGCTGCTCGCCCGATCCCCCCAGGTGAGCTCCGGCGTCTCGTGGACCAGGAATTGGATGCGGCCTTCCGGCATCAAAGACGGAGGCACCCGGATCACGGTGAACGCAGCTTCGGCTTCACTTCCGTCTGGGTCGAGGGGCCGGCGGAGGTGCGCGGGGTCCAGGGGATCGAACCCGGAGGCGGAGAGCCGCTCGTGCGTCGCCCGCGCGTCGCTCACGCTGAACGCGACGAGGTGGACGCCGACGTAGCGGGCCGTCGCGGCCCGATGGGCTCGGCTCAGCACCGTGTCCTGGCCCCCGACGGCCGAGATGCACTCGAGATAGCCGGCCGGCAGCATGGCGCATCGGTTGGCGGTACCCGCCAGCTGCGGGAGGCCTACCCCCGGAACATCCAACCGGTGCAACACGAGAGGCGTGAGCACGAAGCCGAGCCGCTCGAAGGCGTCCGCTCCCTGCAGGGCGTCGGATACGAACCACCCCACGTGGTCGAGGAAGACTTCGCCGTGCAACGGCGTCTGCCGTATCGATCCCTCGCCGTTCATCCGCAGCCTCCACGCGACAGAAGGGTCGAGGTCCGACGGCGGACTTCCCTTGACAGCCGGAAACCGACTCCGTAACTAGGGCAGTGTCTAGTACTAATCAATGATGATCATTGACACAACGCATCAAGCCCGGCTGCGGCCACCATCCGTGTCGCGCCGGGGGATTCTCCAGCGCCGACCTGGCGACCAAGGAGATCTGTGAAGGTCCCGGCGCTGACCCGCTCATTTCTGACGCTGGTGCAGGAGGCGGGCACCCAGGAAGAAGCGTTCGTCGAGGCTGGCCACCAGGGGATGGTAGCAGGGCGCCCGGTGGCTCCGTCGATGACCGGACCCCCTTCTGCATTCTGCAAGGAGACGACACTTGGACCGACTTACCATCATCTTCGGGATTTCCTTCGCCTACATCGCCGCTGCGACAATCGTCGGCACGTTGTCACTCAAGCGCACGAAGGATACGGAAAGCTTCATGACGGCAAAGCATCAAATGGGGGCTATGGTAATTGGCATTCTGATGATGTCGGAGTTTATCGGAACAGGGTCAACTCTGGGCACGGCCCAGGCTGCATACGAGAAGGGAATATCAGCGGCTTGGAACCTGATTGCGTTGGGCATTGGCTATCTTCTCTACGGTTACTTCATGGCGCCGAAGTTCCATGCCCTTGGCGAGTATACCATTTCAGGAGCACTGGCCAAGCACTACGGGAACGCGGTCAGGATCGTGGTATCGATCACCATGATCTACGCCCTTACCACGGTCAATGTGTCCATGTACACGGGTGGGGCTGCAACCATCGGTTCGCTGCTTGACATCCCCATCCAGACGGCCGTTTGGATCATCGGGGCTGCTGCTATTCTCAACGTGACGCTCGGCGGGATTCGGGGGGTCGGTCACGCGAATCTGATCCACGCCTCATTCAAGTACATGGGGTTGATCGTCGTGGCCTTGGTGGGGTGGAGTCTCCTTCGAGCCAATCCTCAGGCGGTCGAGAGGATCCCGAAGACTCACTTCTCCGTTACGGGAGTGGGGGGGTCCACGTTGGTTGCCTGGACACTTGCGAACATCGGGGCCGTGTTTTCGACCCAGTATGTCATTCAGTGCATCAGTTCACTCTCCACCCCGGAGGATGCCAAGAAAGCGAGTATCGTGGCAAGCATCACGATAGTCCCAATAGGGTTGCTTGCAGCCTTCATCGGGGTCGCCTCCAGGGGTCTGTTCCCGGATATCAACAGCGTTATGGCTATGCCGGCCTTTTTCGATGTCATGAACCCGTGGCTGGCCGGAATTGCCGTCTCGAGCATCATCGCCGCGACTTTCGTCACGATTCTGGCCTGCCAGTTGGGGGCGACGGCCCTGATCATGAAGGACTTCTACATCCCTTTGGCCAATCCTGACGAGAAGCGCAAGATGCAGATGACCCGAGCGATTTCGATTCTAATCGGCCTCGCACCCATTCCTTTCGCCTTGTACGTACCGGCATTGCTCAAGACCGTGTTCTTTGCGAGGGCTCTGCGCACGTCCATTGCGGTACTGGCTGTCTTCATGTTCTACCTGCCCGCTGTGGGAACAAGCAGGGGTGCGTTGTTGGGCTTGATCGGCGGGGTTGCGGGCACCACGCTCTTCTTTGTCCTAGGAAATCCTTGGGGAATAGACAACATCTATGTGGCTGCCATCATTCCGGCCGTAGTGATGGCGGCGGAGTACTTGTTCGGAAGGCGCCGGGCGAGTCCCCCTGCCGTATCGGGATGAACCGAGGGAAGAGCGTTCATCGAGTTCGAATCCCCGGGGCAAAGGCTCCGGGTGGCCGAGAGGTCCGGCTTGGCCGAGGTGATCGCCCTAAAGGATGGTAATCACCTGACACTCGCGGCCCGAAGCCGCTTCCTTCAGGCCGGCCTTGAGCACTTGGTAGGGCGTCCGGCCCCCTCCATGCCCCGGCCCCGGTGGGGATAGCCTGGTGTTGTAGAGCCGCTCTACCACCACAGTCAGGTCAGGGGTCGTACCTGGAGGTGGCCCACGCCCAACGCTCACGACCCTGCTTCAGGATGAACGGCAGGTCCTCAGCCAGCAGAAGCCCCTCGTCAACGAGCTTCAGTGCCGCGTCGGCATACCGCCCCAAGTAGTCCTCGGGGCTGTCGTATCGCTCCTGAATGGACAAACGGGGGTCACCATTTCGCTCTCGCTCCGCGCGGGTACGGGGAAATGGGATACAAGAACCGAGCAAACCAGCCAGTTCGGACGTACCGCCCGTTTCCGTAGCTCTCAAGTTCCACCCAGCATAGGTCGCAAGCGGC
>JAUYEF010000310.1 GCA_030691635.1 Bacillota bacterium | reverse complement strand
GCGCGCGGGCGGCCTCGATCATGTCCAGGATCAGCTTCTTGGTCGTGCGGCCTCCCTCGCTCGGGACGAGCGTGAGCTCCGCACCCACCGCTGCCATCTGGTCGAGCTTCTCCTGGCTGAAAGCATCGGAGCTCACTATCTTGATCCGGTATCCCTTGGCCGCGCAGACCAGCGCGAGCGACGCCCCCGTGCTGCCGCCGGTGTACTCGACGACGGTGTAGCCGGGCTGGAGGCGGCGTCGTTCTCAGCGGCCGAAATCACGGCTTGCGCCATCCGGTCCTTCATGCTGCCTGTGGGGTTCTCCCACTCGAGCTTGGCGAAGATGGCAGCGGAGTTAGGGGGGCCGACCTTGCGGAGCCGGACCATGGAGGTGTTACCGATGGCGTGGAGGATGTGCAAGGGGGGATCGTCTCCTTTTGGGGTTCGGGTGGCGACCGATAAGGCTTGTCATGCCCCCGTCGGCCAAGACCCTACCCGGCACTTTCCTCTAGGCATGGCGTTGGCCCTCCCGTGAACACTCGAGGGTTCCGGACCGTACAGGGAAACCGCCATACTACAAATGGGGGGGACATGGCAGTGTCACATTGTTTGACCAGTGCCAGAGCCACCAGTCAATCGGGCTCTCACCTGTCACCTCTGTCAGGGTAGTTCTGTCGCTCATCCAGCGAGGGGAGGATGCGAAGCAACGGCAGAGGCGGCCTGACTGTAACGCATTCTAGTCGTTCAGCTTCCAGAAGGAGAGGAAACAGCCCCAGAAGAATCCAGAGCTAGTTGGCATCGTGTTGGGGGCATGAATCATGGTGCGATATTGAACCAGTTCCCCTTCGCTCAGCCCCAACCCCTCGAGTTCCGGGGCGCCTGGGTTGAGCCCTACGACGGCTACATGGCGGCGTTCGGGATTGCCTTCCACGCCGGCGTCGCGCGCATCCAGGGCAAGACCGCGGGCGGTTGGGAGGGCAGCGTGGAGCCGGTCAACGGGTTCTGGCTGCTGGAGGCCACGGCGTCCGGCCCGAAGGACGAGTGGCTGCTGGTCCGGGCGCTCGGGCACGACGGCGAGCTCATTCACGTCTTCAGCAGGCCTAACTGGTGGCCCTTGCCGAGATGGTCCCCGGAGGCCTAGTTCGATGGCACTTCATCTTCAGCCGAAACCGGCCTCTGCCCGCCCCTCCCGCCCACGCCCGCTCGCCCGCGCCGTCGCGGCCGTCGCCGCCGTGGAGTTTCTGCCTATGCTCCTGGTCATGTCGTGCAGCGGCGACCCGGCGCCCTTTCAGCCTGCAGAGGTCTCACCGCCCCCGAACTCCGGCGCGAGCCTGGTGACATACATCCGGCCGGAGAGGGATGCAGGTTTCGCCTGGCGGGTCTACGCGCGGGAGGGCGACTTCGTGTGGGCGGCGGCCACGGCGGACGGCATGAGGATTCCCATGTTCGAGGTGGGAGTGCGGCGTCTGGACGCTAACGGCGAGCCCCTCAACACGTGGTCGCGACCCTACGGCATCGAACCCGGAACCAGTTTACCTGCGCCTCCGCGGGCATCGGCCAGCCGCCCGGCACCGCCCCAGACGGGCCGAAGTACCTGCTCCGGGCCGTGGGCTGCGCGTTTAACACCCGCGTGGCGAGGGTGGTCGGGACGACGAGCGAAGGCGCAAGGGCTACAGCGGTCCCGGTCAACGGCTTCTAGTTCATGGCGGTTTCGGCGAAGAGGCCCGATGTAGCCTGGCACTCGATCAAATGCCCTCAACCGCTGGGGGCTCCTCGTCCACAAGTGCAGCCCCAACCCTTGGGATGCGCGCCGGCTGCCCGACGTGAGGCCCGGGGTAGGGCGAGGCCGCGTGCCGGCCGGAGGACCCCTAAAGTGTGACCCGAGCAACCGACAAGGAGCGGGTCAAGAGCCGCCCCGGCCCTTTGTAGATCTTCTCGAGTGCTCGGCTATACCAAGGTAGGAACCCCGACGCGCGCTTCGACCTGGATTCGGGTCCGGATCTCGTTGTAGATAGGGATCTTGATGTCCTCATCTATCTCAAGAGTGATGGCGAGAGAATAGGGTACTAGTTCGGACAAAGCCCCTGCATCACCACGGCAATTCACCTGAACGGTGATTGCGTCTCCATCCAGGAACAAGGAGGCCCGGTCTCCTTCGAGTACTTCATGCTGCACGGTCCCGCGTCCGACCATTCGGCCGTCTGCGCCAACACGTTCTACCGATAAAGAGGAGTCTGGAGTAGAGAACCAGAGGTCAGCTCTCCTCCATGCTTGGGCTAGCGGGTTAGTTGGCGTGATCCACGCAAGCGTCACGATGATCCGACGGAGCCCCTGGACTCCACTTATCGATGGCGGTAGCGGATATCTATGTATGTGTGCCTCATCAGCCCTCAGGAGGCCGCCGCCTATTGCGGTAACCCGATAGTCTGTGCACTCTAGGACTCTGGTAGGCTCCATAATACCGTATCCAAGCAGCTTTGTTAGTTGTTGCCGCGTGGTCTGGCTGTCCAGTACGTCATGAAGAACTGCCTCAAGCCTCTGACCTACCTCACCCCATGAAGCACCGTGTGCAAGCAGGGTCTTGATCCAGCAAGATAGCGGTATGCTGTCCAGCATAGGGGATTGAGTCTCGTCCCTCAGAACGTCAAGCGTCTCAGCCACCCTAGCTGCTGCACGGCTGGTCAACGCAGCGGCGTTGCTTGTGCCGCGCGTGTGGCGGATCTCTGCTAGCCCCCCGGACACTCCTCCAGGAGAGGCGACTCCATGGCCCGGGGCTCGACCACCGGAATAGACACGGAAAAACCCAACCTCACCGGGGTCGACGCTTGCCTGAAGAAGCCCACGCCCTCCAGGTGCAAGGAAGTCCGGCTTGACCGCCCGACGGTACCCTAGACCCTGGGCGCTATAGGGACAGGGGAGCATTGGAGTCATATACGGGTCACGCGCTCTGGCAACATACTCCGGGGTAGACCTGTCGAGGTGGCAGGCACCGACCGTAAGCACGTTGACGGCTTCGCCCGGAGATAGGAGCCTCAGGTTTCTGTTCTCGTCCCACAGCCAGCGAAGAACTGCCCTCTCAAACCCGTCAAGGGTGTGTGCTGCGGCACCTAGAGTTCTGGGGCTACAGTGATTGCCCGCACTCACAACGAAAAGGACCTTATACTTCCAGGCCAGCCAGTCAAGCAGCCTCGCGAGAGGGCTTAGGGTTCCATCAAACTGGCGGTCCCTTAGCCCTATGGAAAGGTTGATGACAGCAATGGAAGAGAACGCTTGGCCGAGGTCCTCAAAAACACGCTTAACCGCTCGATGGACTAGATCAACCGCTAGTTGGTTTGTTGGAACGCACTCGTACCGAACAGGAGAGAAATCGCGTTGGTCAGGGCGGAGGATGGGTCTCACATACAGAGGTGACTGCAGTGGTGACTTGTCGCCATCTAGCTCACCAAGCGTGATGAGGGACGCCATGGCCGTGCCATGAATGCGCTCGCCCGGCTGGTAGTAGGTCTCCCAATCATCAGGGTCGTCAATTATGAGCCTTCCTCTAAGGAGACGGTGGTTCTGCAGTGGCATGCCGTCCAGCAGCGCAACCACAGGATTGGGCCTGAGAGGAGGATCTGGGGGCTCTACTCCAATAGGAGGCGTAGGGTCCTGAGCGTCAGGCTCTATCGGAATGCCCGCAAGTTGTCCTGCCGCCCTGATGTACTGGACCCCTTCATACGCGATGAGGTCCACCTCTTGATGCTGAAGGACTGCCCCCGCTGCAGAAACGGGGATCTGTGCAGAAAAGGCGTGATAGCGTATTTCCGGTATGGTGCATTGACTGGTTAACTGGCCGTCAAGCTCCGTCACCAGTTCACGAAGCTCCGCCTCCGCCAGAGCCCTGTGCCTGGGGCTATCCCTGTACCATAGTTCGATTTCGCATGGAACTGGGCTGGTGTCGCCCGCCTCAATGCGCTCTCTCCAGTCCTCGAGCACGCCGGTCTCCAGGAGGCGATCTTGTATCCCCCATCTTCTTATCAGGTGCAATCTCCCAAATACCTGTCCCCATCTTCGCTGCCCCCAGGGGAGTTGGCCGGACTGCTGCCAAATCTGCCACAGCCGCAGCATCTCTCGTAAGGCCTGCTGGTTAGTCAAAACGAGAAAAGCCCGTGCGCGAAGCTTGGTTTCCTTGGCATCTTGCTGGTCATTGAGGGCGAAGAAATCATCTGAGGGGTTGATGGGATCTATCTCAACCTCGGCCAACCATTCCATTCCGGGAATTCTGCGCACCGCTGACATGAACCGTTCGACGGTCCCAACAATCTCGAGCACAAGTACGTCTTCTGGGAATACCCCTCTGGGGTCGCTCCGAAGGTGTGCCCTTTTTGCATCATAGATTGTTGACAGCTCGCGGAACTGCGGTTCAATGCGCTCCTTTTGCCTCTGCCGACTTGGCAGATGAAGATTCCCCTGCCCTCCCGGTTTCTTCCCCCTCTTCGGAGGTTTCGCAGGAGTCGGCAGGATCAAGAGTGGACGCTCCGGCAATGAGCCCTCCTCCTTCTACTGCTTCAGGCGTGTATCTGTTTTTCCATTGCCGTAGACGGGCCTGGACGATGCCTCTCATCTCAGCACCAGGCAAACCCAGAACAAACCTTCTCTGAGCGTCAAGACAGAACTGCTCAAGCTCGGAGAAGCTCAGACCGCGCAGGCGTCTTGCAAGAGACCGTGATGAGTAGCCCAGGCCAATCCCCGATCGTCGTAAGAACATGTCAAGATACTCTCGGGCAGACTTGGCGGAAGGAGGAGGAAGCTCCATGCGCATCTGAAACCTCCGCCATGTAGCCCGGTCAAGCAACTCCGGATGGTTGGTTGCGGTTACGACAATGGTGTGGCTTGGCAATTCATCGATATGCATCAACAACGAACTGACAACACGCTTGATCTCACCGGTCTCATGGACATCACCGCGTTCTTTTCCGATGACATCAAACTCGTCAAAGAACAGGATACATTGACGCATCCGTACATCCCCAAAGAGCCTAGATAACCGCGAGCCAGTCTCCCCAAGGTAGCTAGTTATCAGTCCCTCATACCGAACAATCAAAAGAGGGACGCCAATCTCATACGCGAGGACTTCAGCAAGTGATGACTTACCGTTGCCCGGCGAGCCTACCAACAGGACTCGGTGACGGGGCTCCAGGTTGTGGGCGTGAAGCAGATCCGCACGATGGTGCTCTTCGATGAGCTCCATGCATGCCCCCTTGACCTCATCAGGGAGAACAATGTCCGACAGCGACTTTCGCGGAGATACCTCATAGAAAAGATCTGGGCCTCCTCCATTGCGGATGCGCAGTGGCTGGGGAGGCAGTTGGGCGGATCGTGTGGGCTGAAGGTACTGCGCAAGCTGATCAGCCAGCACATGATGCTGCTTGGCTCTCTCTTCGGCGACAAGTACCTCCAGGACCTTCCGAAAGTGCGCAGGGTCTCCTTGGGAGGCCGAACGAACAAGACTTAGAAGGAGGTCAGCCCGCGCCATTCTACAAGCCCCCCCTTCTTGGACCGCCGCTTGCTCATGTGAGAGCCGTGCTCCACGACGTGAAGTTCTGGCCGTATTCGATGGTGCCCTAGTTCTCCTTCTCTCTGGGGTCCTCCTACTATGCTTCCCGACAGGACTCCGGCCTCCCATACAACTGTGTTTGAGTCAGGTATCTCTAACTGGTCTCGACCAGGAGACCGATAGCCTACAACACGGTTTCAGAGAATCTCGGGAATGACACTCTAGCAGAGGCCGGCACGCGGCCTCCCAAGCCTCAGGCCCGCCCCGTACCACGAAACCCGCTGCCCGCTGCCCCTGAACGGCCGGCCGCGCAGGCCCCCTCCATGCTGGTCATGCCCGACGCTCCAGCGCTCCTGCCAGCCGAACGCTCAGCGCCCCACGGGGTCGCTCCTAGCAGGGATGACCAGGGCCAGGAGTCGTCCCAGCGCCAGAGCAGGCCGCCGGGGCCCATCCCGGTGTGCATGGCCACCTGCACCGAAAAGGCCTCCCCTGCAGTGATCACCGGCCCCAGCCAGTAGTGCGGGCTGCGGCCGGGCGCAGCGCTGAGCAGGGTCTGAGCCTCGCCGGAGCCCGCCTCCGCGCCCGCGGAGACCCCATTAAACCGCCAAGCTATCAGACTAGCTGGGGGCTCGCCGGCCGCCCCGCGCTCACCCGCCACCCCACCGGGCGAGGTCGGAGCGGCCTGCTCCCCAGTTGTGAGAATCGCCCACTCCTCCGAAGGAGGCACATCCAACGGCCACCTCAACCACTCCCGCACGGCGCCGGCCGTGTCCAGCACCTGATAGCGCAGCCCCCCCGCCTCGAGCGCCGCCTGCACGCAGTGCAGGTATTCGACATCCTCCGGCATCAGCGGCTGCGTCCCGGCCCCGGCCGTCGTGATCCGCAGGACGCCCTCGTGCACCTGCACGTCAAACGACATGTGTGGCTACAGACGTACGCCAGCACCCGGTGCCGCACCAAGACCCGCCAGAACTCCCCACGGTTTCGGCATCGAAGTTACGCTGGTAGTCCCCGGAGAAGCCGTTGATCGGGTACGCGGGATGATGCCCAAGCACCAGCTTGTAGGCGGCATCCGCATGCGCGCCAGGGTGGAGTTGAGCCACCAGGTTTCGACCCGCCCGTCGCCCAGACCCGACCACATTGTGTTTACAAACACCAGCAGCAGGTTGCCGCGCCGCACGTAGTAGCTCAGCCCCTCCTGCCCCGGCGGCCCGTTGCGGGGCAGATGCGACAGCACTTCGCGGAACACGTCCTCGCTGGCCGCGTCGTAGGCGGTGTGATTGCCGGTCGCGTGATAGAGCGGGATCTGATCCCGGTCAACCCACGCCATCTCCCGCTGAAACCAGTGACGCCACTGATCGCGCAGCACCGAGCCGTCCGCGACGAGCCCTCTGATCTCATCTCCCAAGAAGCAGACCAACTCCGGCTGCGACGCGAGCTGCGAGACCACGGCGTTGACCGAGGCAAACGTGGACTCGTGCCGCGCGCCCGGGATCCCGGAGCAGCAGTCTCCGTAAACCCCAAACTGGTGCCCGCCGC
>JAUYEF010000296.1 GCA_030691635.1 Bacillota bacterium | reverse complement strand
TCGGGAACAAGTCGAAGGCGCGCTATGTCTTGTATCGGGCCCCAAGGGTGAATCGGCTTCTTCGGTTGGTCGTCAAGCTGTTGCCCCGGCACCCAGAACACATCGACGCATTCGTACACTATCTGCGTAGTTGCGGCAGGTCGGTAGCTGTTGAACGAGCTTGTCGCGAGCTACTCGAGGGCGGTACGCCCTACCAATATGTGCGGGCTGAACTGTGGCACCTGCTCTCGGAGATCGGGACGGATCAGACCATTGGGCAGTTGGCTCCGCTGGCCAATGCAGACCTGCGGGACGCGCCCTCGGCAGCTCTTTCCTGGGGCGCTCTCCGGTTCCTCCTAGAGGCACAGCGGCGCGGCGGCGGGGCCGCCGCCCATCGAGTGCAGCACCAGCCCGACCTCGTGCAGGCGCTGCTCGTTCAGCACATCCCCGACTCCGGATATCAACCTGAGGGACCTGTGGCGAGGCTCCTGTCCGCCGGCGGGCAGGCTGCTGGGGCCTGCCTGGCGGCAGAGCTCATCGCGCGCGGACTCACGCATCGGGATCTCGGTCTTCGAGTGAGCGACCTGGACCCGGTGGTCCAGGAGGTGTTCCGCGCCCTTGGCATGGTCCAACGCCGTCGCAATGCGCAGGTCGACCAGATCGGGGAGATTCTGACGCGCCGTTTCGGCATCCCGTTCGTGCCCAAGTGGCGTCACGTCTTCGGGGGGGAATACACGCACGCCCTCCAGATCTTGGCCCAAGCCGAGTTCGTATACGACGCCAGCAGGTCGTCATGGCTCCAGCATCAGGACTCCTTCAACGACATGCTCACAAGGAGCTTCATTGACTTTCTCTCCCGCTGGGGGTTGCCAGGTGCCCGAGCGACAGTTGGACGCAACGGAGTGCGCGTGGACTTCGGGATCTTGCTTGACCCCAATCAGGCGTTTGCCCAGTCCCACCAACAAACAGCCGACGCGCTCCGAACCGCTCACAGCAGGCGGAACCAACTGCCCGCGTCTCATCCGTATGACAAGGGGACCGGGGCTCAGAATCGGTTCCTCAGCACGCCAGAGCAGACCGCGATACGCGCCCGGCTCACACTTGCGTATCAAGACATGGCTACCGTGATTGATCAAACTGTTTAGGTCTCCGACGAGACTTGCAGCCGTCATCAACCGCGACGCCTGCGCGGCCTTCGGCCGCTCCGGAGAAACCGGCGCGTACAAGATGCGCAGTGAAGCAGGAGTGCAAGTCTCGCAGAGTCGTGAGCCGGGGGTCAGCTGTGGCGGGCGCCGGTTCGGCAACCTAAGAACGTTAAGGTGCGCCGTGCAAAGGTGGCGCGATCTAGCAGGTGGAAGTCCTGCCGAGGCAGTTGGCGGTACAGCCTCGTAGCTACGGGCGGATGGACTCCGGGTAACTGGAGGTCGTCGAGCCGCCCGGACAACAGCTCTCTATAGGAGGGCCAGCAAGTCTGCGGGCCGAACGCGAGTGAACCCTGAGCAGGCCCCGAAAGAGAAGTCGCGAGTGCCGACCCGACCTTAACGCGGGGAAGGCCGCTGTACCCAGGACCAGGACAACCGCCGGGTTCCGGGTGACTCGCCGGGGTAGTGGGGACGGCACGTAGAGACAGAGCGCGTCGCAACACGGGAGGCCCATCGAGGCGAGGGGGTCGCTGCCCCTCAACCGGCCGTAAGGGTCGGGCCGAAGTGGGCGTCGGAGGGGCCCATAGTACCGAGGAAGCCGGGTAATGCTGGTGGAGGGAAGGGGCCCTGGTTCTGGGTGCTTTGGAAGGGGCTGAGGAGAGGGGATTGGCGACTAGCCTATACACTCCGCTAAGATCCGGAAGCTCACGAAGAAGCTCTACGACACGGCCAAGAGATGCGGGGCCCGTAGCGGGGATGCCCCTCGATATCTCGCATGCCTTGTTGTGAAACCAGTCCGAGAGCCGGATGCGGGAAATCTGCACGTCCGGTTCGATGAGCGGGCCTGGGGAAACCGAGTCATGGTTCGGCTAGTGAGACACTCCCATGGGAAACCGGGAGTCAACAGAATAGGCCCGACCTACCGCCACGGCGCCCCGGCTCGACTCTACCGTCAGAGCCATGGAGGATAGGAGATGTCAGTTGACTGAACCTCGAGTTTGGATTGAGGCGCTGACTTTCAGCGACGGCACTACCATCGACTGCGGGCCGGGCGACGTAGTCGTCGTTGTGGGGCCTAACAACTCCGGGAAGAGCGTCGCCCTGCGGAGCATCCGTGCGAAGGCAGAGAATCCCAGTGAGCCCAGTCCGGTAGTAGCGGATGTTAGACTGGCTCGGTCCGGGACAGCCGCCGAGCTAGCGGAGTGGGTGGCACGAGTCGCAGTGCGGAACCCCGGAAACCCAGATAATCCGTCCTTTTCCACTCTTGGCGCGACTGTACACAAGAGCCATTTGGGCCCGCATTGGGACGGCTCTCGCGGATTGGGCCCTCTCACCCGGTTCTTCATCAACCTCCTAAACGCCTCCGACCGGCTTGCAGCCGCGAACCCAGCGCCCCAGATCCGCCTCGTCCAGGATCCACCTGCCCACCCTCTGCACTATCTACAACGCGACGACCGCCTCGAAGAGGAGATTAGCTCCCAGTTCCATGCGGCATTCGGCGAGGATCTCGTCCTCAACAGGAATGCCGGATCAGAGGTGCCCCTGCTGGTGGGGGACAAGCCAAGTCTTAGCGAGGGCCAGGATCGAGTCAGTTATGGATACCTGGAGAAGCTCGCCCTGCTGCCTGCGATACATCAACAGGGCGACGGCATGCGGAGCTTTACAGGTGTGCTTCTTCACACCTCGTTCGGGCCAGAGAGTGTGATCCTGATCGACGAACCCGAAGCGTTCCTACACCCGCCCCAGGCGTGGC
>JAUYEF010000195.1 GCA_030691635.1 Bacillota bacterium | reverse complement strand
GTCGTTGCCGAGGATGCGGACCGGGTTGGTGAGGAAGTTGAACACAACGCCCTCCTCCTCGGCGTGGTGCACCTCTTCGGCGCGGGCCGGCATCTCCGCGCGGCTCCGGCGGTAAACGATATGCGCCTCGTCGGCGCCGAGCCGTAGCGCGCAGCGAACGGAGTCCATCGCCACGATGCCCGAGCCGACCACGACGACCCTGCGGCCCGCTTTGATCGGCGTGTCCCAGTCGGGGAACAGGTACGCCTTCATGAGGTTGATCCTCGTCAGCCACTCGTTGGCCGAGTATACGCCGAGCAGGTTTTCGCCGGGGATATTCATGAATTTGGGAAGGCCGGCGCCCGTGCCGACGAAGATGGCCTCATATCCCATCTTGAACAGGTCCTCTACCAACACCGTGCGGGCCACGACGACGTTGTGGTCAAACTTGACGCCTAGACGGCGGACGTAGTCGACTTCAGACTTGACGATCTGCTTGGGCAGCCGGAACTCGGGAATGCCGTAGATCAGCACGCCGCCCGGCTCGTGCAGGGCCTCGAACACGGTGACGTCGTATCCCAGCCGCGCCAGATCGCCGGCGCAGGTGAGACCCGCCGGCCCGGCCCCGATGACCGCGACCTTGTGCCGGTTGAGCGCCGGCGCGGTCAGCGCGGGCGGATCACCTGCTATTTCCATGTCCGCGGCGAACCGCTCCAGCCGCCCGATGCCGACCGCCTCGCCGCGCTTGGCGAGAATGCACTTTTCCTCACACTGCGTTTCCTGAGGGCAAACGCGGCCGCAGATGGCAGGCAGGTTGTTATCCTCTTTGAGCTTAGCTGCCGCCCCGGCGTAGTCGCCCTCGGCTATAAGCTTGATGAACTCGGGGATCTTGACGTTGACGGGACAGCCGGTGACGCAGGCGGGCTTCTTGCACTGGATGCACCTGCTTGCCTCCGCCTGGGCCAGCTCAGGGGTAAAGCCCAAAGCTACTTCAGTGAAGTTGCGCCGGCGCACGACGGGATCCTGGGCCGGCATCTCCTGGCGCGGCGGGCGTGGGGCCCGGCCGGGCTTCTTTTCCTCGCTCATTTGGCTTCACCTCCGCACCGGCAACCCGCGGCGTGCTCCATGGCTGCCTTTTCCTCCGACAAGTACTGGCGCGACCTCCGCCAGGCCTCGTCGAAATCCACCTCGAAGCCGTCGAACATCGGGCCGTCCACGCAACAGAACCTGGTCTTGCCGCCCACCGTCAGCCGGCAGGCGCCGCACATGCCGGTTCCGTCAACCATGATGGGATTCATGCTCACCGCGGTCTTGATGCCGCGCGGCTTGGTCACGGCAATGGTGGCGCGCATCGCCGGAATAGGGCCGATGACGATCACCTCTTCGGGCTTGAGCCCCTCATTGAGGAGCTTGTCCAACAGCTGGCTGACGAAGCCCTTGAAGCCCAGCGACCCATCGTCGGTGCAGACGTGCAGTTCAGAGCACACGGCCCGCATCTCGTCGATCATGATCAGCAGGTCCGCGCTGCGGGCGCCGACTATGCCGATGACTTTGACCCCCGCAGCGTGCAGGGCCTTGGCCTTGGGATAGACCGGGGCCGCGCCCACGCCGGCGCCGATGCAGACTACAGGACCGCGGTCAGGCAACTCGGCCGGTACCCCGAGCGGGCCGACGAAGTCGTCAATCGAATCGCCCGCCTCAAGGAGGCCAAGGTCCTTTGTCGTCTTGCCGACTTCCTGAAAGACGATGGTGACGGTCCCCGCCGCGCTATCGAAGTCTGCGATGGTCAGCGGGATGCGTTCCCCCACCGGGCCGTGCCGGACGATGATGAACTGGCCCGGTTTGGCGCTGCGTGCCACCAACGGAGCCTCAACGACGAACTCCTTGGTGGCCGCGGTGAGGACGCGTTTACGTAGGATTTTGTACATCGCGGCTGCTTCGCCCCCCATGCTGTGCTCTCACTGTGCTCTTGCCGGGTGTGGACACTCCTGTACCCGGCCAATTGTGAAGTCGCACACAACTGCGGCTGTTTCGGCATAAACGGGGACTATTCCTGTTTCGGCGGGGTCGCGGACTCGGCGTCAGGCGTCAAAGACGGTGGCGCCGCAACGCTGCCGGAGACCGCGGGACTGCGCGCTATTGAACCCAGCACGCCGTTGACGAAGCGGCCCGATTCGGGCGTACCGTAGGATTTGGCCAGCGCGACGGCCTCGTTGATCACCGCGCTGATGGGATTGCGCGTAAACAGCAGCTCGTACGCCGCGAGGCGCAGCACAGCGCGATCGGTGGCGGCCATCTGGAGCATCGTCCAGTCCCGAAGGGACGAAAGGATAGCGGCGTCAACGGCGGTCAAGTGGTCCACCGTGCCCTGGAGGATTTCGGCCGCAAACTCGGCGTCGGCGGACGGCCGCATTCCGGCGCGGGCCTGCTGCAGCGCTTCGCTGACCTGCATCTGCCCCTGTTCGATCATGAACAGGGCGCGCAGGGCGAGTTCACGCCCAGCCCGCCGGCTCATGCCGGACCCCGCAAGTGAGTCATCTCACTGCTCGCTCCCCGGCGGGAGGATCCGGTCAAGCACTTCCACCAGGTTTTCTTTGCTGTCGTCCATCCGTTTGCCGATCCAAAAACCGGTAAGCACACAGGCGAGCACAAAGAGCGTCCACAGAAAACCCACCCACATGATCAGCAGCGCGACCAGAAGGCCGATGAGGGAGCCGAGCAGTTTTCCCCGGTGGTTTTCGAGGATATCGCGGCCCGTGTCTCGTATGCTCACGCTGACTCCCCCCTACTCCACCCGGCCGCGTCTGGCCTCGTTGGTGATGTTCTGAACCATGACCTTGACCTCGGTGACTTCCACACCCACTATGTTGCGCGTGTAGTCGGCGACCGCCTGCTGGATCTCCCTTGCCGTCTGGGGCACGTTGACCTCGGGGCTAACCACGCCCCGGATACGAACGCCGAGACCACCCGGAGTCTGGATCACAGACGCCCTGACGTCACGGACGCCTTTGAGACCGCGGGCGACCTTGGTCACCAGGTTCTCAACCGCCGAGATCGAGATGCGCACCTCTCCCATGTCGGTCTGGTGGATAAGCGTCTGCCAGGGCCTGTCTCGCCTGAAGCCGAAATACAGGAAACGCAGGCTTGTGGCCAGCGACAAGCCGGAAAGAACCCCGATGAGCCACCGCCCGTTGGGATTGGTGTAATCGAGGATCTGCCTTAAGTAATCGAGGGGTTCCATCCACCCTGCGGCCGCCATGACCAGAAACAGGAACGAGATGACCGCCACCGCGAGCGCAAACAACGCCAAGACCACCCGGTCCAGGACTCCCACCCCTATCACCGCCCCCAGAGCCCCCCGCCAGGAAGGCCGATTGGTAACCGCCGGTCACGCGGCACGGCACCGTGAATCGGATCAGTTGCGCAGTCTTGTCTCTTCTTCCCTGCCAGAATCGGTATGAAACGATACCCCGGCCACATGTACGTTGACCTCGACAACCTGGAGCCCTGTCATGCTCTCCACCGCACGCTTGACGTTCTCCTGCACCAGGCGGGCGACATCCGGTATCCGCACCCCGTATTCCATGACGACAAAGAGGTCCAATGCAGCCTGACGTTCCCCGACCTCGACCCTGACTCCCTTTGAGAAACTCTTCTTACCCAGCATCTCCCCAAGACCGCTGACTACACCGCCGCTCATGGATGCGACGCCCTCGACCTCAGCCGCGGCGATACCGGCAATCACACCGACGACCTCGTCGGCAATCTTGACCGTGCTTAAGGGAGCTTCTCCGGCGGGCTCTTCGCGATCCACCGGCTTCACCTCCATTGCGCTATGGGTCCTGCAAGACCCCTGGGGCCGCCAACACACTTCTACCATCACATAGATTGCTTGGCAAGCATAGGTGGTCTTTCTCCCCCGCATCGCAGGCTCCTGCGAACGAACCCCGTATGCGCCCGCACAAGGCCGGGGCATCGGCAATCCGATGCCCCGGCGCCGGCGGTCCGGCAAGGGACAGAGCAGGTTCACGGCCAGCGTTGGTCCGGGCAAAAGGGGACGCGGGCGGCGGCCGCCGCCGGACACGTCCCCGGCTCGTCACTGAGCTCTTGACAGGATGTTAATATCCTTGGGAGCCAGTCCGGTCCCCCGGATAATGATGTCCCCCACCTGGGCCACGTCGCCCCGGCTCAAGCTCGCCGCCTTGACAACCGCGGTGCACTGCGTTTCCCGCAGAAAGATAATGCAGTCG
>JAUYEF010000142.1 GCA_030691635.1 Bacillota bacterium | reverse complement strand
CGGAGACTAAGATCAGACAGTGTCCACGGGAGGGGATAACGTGACCCAAGAGCAAGCGCAGCTGATCGCGAATTTCCGGTACGGTATGATCGCGCCGGTGGTGGTGCAGACACCGGTGCGCGGGGAGCAGGCGCGGTTCTTTAAGCAACTTGCGGCCGGGAGCTACCAGATCCCGTTCAGCAAGGCCACCAAGATTACCAAACGCACGCTGGAGCGCTGGCTGCGCTCCTACCGGAGTGGCGGCCTCGACGCGCTGAAACCCACGGAGCGTGCCGACCGGGGTAGCGCACGCGCGCTGACAGGCCCGGTGCTGCAGAAGGCGGAAGCTTTGAAGAGGGAGTTGCCGTCAAGAAGCGTGCCCCAGATCATCGCCATGCTCGAACTCTCTGGCGAGGTGGAGCACACCCAGGTCAAGCCGAGCACGCTCAGGCGGCACCTCTCGGAGCTGGGGGTGAAGATGCCGTCACGCCAAAGAGGCCACAGAAGGTTCGGCTCGCCGCACAGAAACCATACCTGGCAGGCGGACTGCCACCATACCCTCTACCTTCCCGATCCCGAAGGCGGCGAGCGTAAGCGACAGGCGTACCCGCTGGCGTTCATCGACGACTACTCCAGGTACGTGCCGCATGGCGAGTACTACTTCGAGGAGCGCCGTCCCAAACTTGAGGACGCGCTGAAGAAAGCGGTGTTGAAGTATGGGGTCCCAAGCCGCCTCTACTGCGACAACGGCGCGATCTACTCCGGCGCGCACCTGGAAAGGATCGCGGGCGAATTGGGGTTCCATCTCATCCACTCACGCCCGGGAAGGCCCGAGGGACGAGGCAAGGTGGAAAAGTTTTATGCCGAGTTCGGTATTATGCGGAGTTGTTGACCGCCTCTCGAGGTAGAGCACGAAAAGGGAAGGCCGCAGTCGACATAATCGAGTATGACGTCTTCAGCCTTTGGATTGGAGAGGAGGAGGACATCGTGCCCGAAAGCGTCTCCGCGTTTGCCATCAATGCTTCCTGCAAGGAGGTGGTAACAGGTTTTGGAGTGTACCTGGTTGGAACCCGAGGTGTGAGGCCGGGGACACAGCGCGTGTACAGCCGTCATGTTCGCGAGTTCCTGGAAAGGAGGTTTCCGCTAGGGATCGTACTAGGTCGCGAATTATCTGCCCGCGACCTTTTTCTCTACGTCACCGAGCATGCAGCCCGTGGCCGGGTCGTCACAACCAAACTCGCGGCCACAGCTCTAAGAAGTTTCATCAGGTATCTGGTGATCCGGGGTGACTGTGATCCCTCGCTGATCGATGCGGTGCCTTGCATTCCCAACTGGAGACTGTCGCGTCTCCCAAGAGTTCTCTCTGAGCAGCAGGCTGCCACAGTGATGGCCAATCTCAACAGGGCTACGCCGATCGGACGTCGGGACTACGCCATCATCCTGTGCCTCGTTCGGCTTGGGCTTCGAGCTGGCGACGTTGTCCGGCTCTCGTTGGATGATGTGGATTGGCGTTCCGGGATTCTGCGCATTCAGGGGGAGAAGAGCAGGCGCGCCAGGATACTGCCGTTGCTTCAAGAAGTAGGCTCCGCGCTTGTGGCTTACGTGCTAAAAGGGCGCCCTACAACAAACGAACGCAGGATATTCGTGAGCCATAGGCGAGGGCCTCAAAAGGGTATGCCGATGACAGGCTCGGCCATATGGGCGGTCGTTCGTCGGGCGGTGAGACGTTCCGGGATTGATGTCGGCCGGGTAGGCGCGCACACTCTACGCCACACCTTTGCCAGCCAGATGCTGCACAACGGTGTCGACCTCAAGCGAATTGCAGATATCCTGGGCCATTGCAGCCTGGACACCACCTTTGTGTACACCAAAGTCGACCTCGACCGGCTAGCTGAGGTCGCCCAGCCGTGGCCGGGGGTGACATCATGAGCACGCCAAACATGCTTGACGCTGTGAATGAGTATCTGGCAAGCCGTCGACGACTGGGATACCAACTGTACATAGAAGGTGGGGAGCTGCACCGGTTCGCTGAATACGCCGATGGGCTCGGACACCAAGGCGCGATCACGATTGAACTCGCCGTGCGCTGGGCTAAACTCCCCACACACGGCAGTCCGCTATACTGGGCACGGCGGCTCGATATGGTCCGTCGCCTGGCGGGGCATCAGCGGATGAGCCAGCCCGAAACAGAGATCCCGCCACGAGGTCTTCTGGGACCGTCGTACCGCCGGATGCCACCCCACATCTACTCCCACGACGAGATTGAGGCGCTGCTTCAGGAAGCCAGCCGTCTTGGTCCTCGGGGTGGTCTGCGCCCCCACACATACAGGACGCTTTTTGGACTCCTGGCCTGTACAGGGCTGCGCATATCTGAGGCTCTCCGGCTGACAAGCGCGTACGTCGACCTACGAGAAGGCAGGCTCACCGTCGTGGCGACCAAATTCCACAAGTCGCGCCTACTGCCGCTACATGCCACAGCGATAGAGATGCTAGACAGCTATGCCCGCCATCGGCAGCTGTACTTGCCTCGCACCACTAGCACGAGTTTCTTCCTTACAGAGAGAGGCACACGCCTCAAGTACCACAAGACCATACTGACGTTCATCGATCTCAGAAAGCGCCTGGGATGGTCGGAGCGCGCCAGGCCACCTCGGATTCATGACCTCAGGCACACATTCGCGGTCAGGACACTTCTGCGGTGGTACGAGGAGGGACAGCCCATCGGGAACAAAGTAGCGTCTCTCGCCACGTACCTCGGTCACGTGAAGGTGTCCGATACCTATTGGTACCTCAGCGCCGTTCCGGAGCTTCTCGCGGCCGCAAGCTCTCGGTTCGAGGTCTGCTGTCTGGATTCAGCGGAGAGGGAGGGCGCACATGGGTACGAAACTTCGCACTCCTCATTTCGCTGAACTGGTGCAGGAATTCTTCAGCCTGTACCTCGTGGAGCAGCGAGATGCCAGCCACCATACGGTAGCCAGCTACCGCGACACCTTCCGGCTCCTGCTTCAGTATACAGACAGGCACTTGGGCAAGAGGCCCTCGGATCTGGAGTTGACCGATCTGGATGCATCGCTCATCCTTGGCTTCTTGAATCACCTCGAAAACGAACGCAAGAACTCGGTGGCAAGCCGCAACGCGCGACTTGCAGCCATACGCTCGTTTCTCAACTATGCCGCATTCCGTAACCCGGGAGCTCTTGCATCGATTCAACGCGCTCGAGCAATCCGAACAAGCGCTACGATAAGTTGCTGCTTGGCTTCCTCAGCCGTGAAGAGATGCAGGCTATCCTCGACTCCCCGGACCGCACCACATGGAGTGGTGAACGGGATCACGCGATGTGGGCGACGTTCTACAATACGGGGGCGAGAGTGTCTGAGATAGTGCCGCTGCAAGTGAAAGACCTTGATCTCGATCAACGTGGCTGTGTGCGGATCCTTGGAAAGGGGCGGAAGCAACGGCTGATTCCTCTCTGGAAATCCACCCTGAGGATTCTGACACGCTGGAAAGAGCGTGTGCCCAACAAACCGACTACGCCGTTGTTCCCCAATCGGTTCGGTCAACCGCTAACTCGCTCTGGTGTGAAGAACCGACTCAACAGAGCTGTGAGGAAGGCCACGGAGCGCTGCCCGTCATTAAGCGGACGGAAGATCTCGCCCCATACGCTGCGCCACACCACCGCAATGCACTTGCTCCAGTCGGGCGTGGACGTGACAGTCATAGCTCTCTGGTTGGGGCACGAAAGCATCGAAACGACACATCACTATGTCGAGGCCGATCTCGCGATGAAAAGAGAGGCCCTTGAGCGCGTTTCTGAACTCCCGTCCTCCCGGCGCACATATCGGCCGCCTTCCGACCCCCTTCTCGCCTTCCTCGAGTCGCTCTGATTATGCGGAGACCTCAATCCGCGGGTCCGCCTATATTGAGCAGCACTATGCGGGTTCCCACCTGTACTCAGGGGCGGGAACTCCGCATAATACCGAACTCGGCATAAAGGCGCTTATGCGGAGCTCCGCATAAGAGGTTCTTCCAGTACGTGGACAGGAGTTTCAAGCCCGAGGCATACGCGCTGATCGCATCGCGCCGGCTCGTCACTCTTGAGCAACTCAACCAGTACTTCTGGGCGTGGTTGGAGGTAGCCTACCACCAGAGACCGCACGGCGCCCTCAAGCAGACCCCGAAGCAGCGGTTTGAGTCTGACCCCACTCCCTTGAGGAGGCTCGACCCGTTCAAGGTGCGCCAGAGTTTCCTCTGGCAGGAGCAGCGGCGAGTGGACAAGACCGGATGCTTCACTCTGGACGGAAACACCTATGAAGTGAACGCT
>JAUYEF010000118.1 GCA_030691635.1 Bacillota bacterium | reverse complement strand
TGTAGCGCCAATGGGCCGCGATGCCGTACTCGGAGGTGCGGTGCATCTCCTCGGTGCGGATCTGGATCTCGTAGCGCCGCCCCCCCGGCCCGAACACCGTGGTGTGCAGGGAGCGGTACATGTTGGACTTGGGCGTGGCGTGGGTGACCCGCATGGCCATGAGGTCGTAGATCTCCTCATCTGGCCGGCCCCTCTTGACCAACTTCTGGTGGATGGACCAAGACTCGTGGTGCTCACCATGACGGCGGGACAAGGCGCCTACCCCGCGGCGCCGTCCCAGTCGGCTCTCGTTCGGGTCAGCTGGGCGCACTCCTCGAGTCCGATCCGAATCGTGCTCTGGACTTGTGCCTCATCGAGTGGAATCAGGAGGCGCAGGGGGAAAGCCGTCAGGATCGGCCGTCCCAGGCCACGCGCAAGCGCATGGCCGACCTGGATCGAGGTAAGGCCGGGATCGCACGCCTCCAGATCGGCGACAAGCTCACGGAACCGGCTTCGGCGCTCGCCATCCGCCGAGGCCGTCCCTTCCACTCCCCGCCCGCTCAGAATGCAATGAAGGTCGATGAAATCGCGCGGCTCGTAGCGATCACAAAGAGCGTGGAGCTTACCGGCGCACACGTCCCGATACGACGCGACCGGAGGCCCTTCGAGCGTCGCGCGCTGGGGGGCGAGCCGAAACGGTGAGGCGCGGCCGAGCTGGACCCTCACAGCCTGCCGCTGGCCAGGGTGAACCGAGTCCGGTCGGTCGCTGACGAGGAACTCCGCGAAGCCCTGGCTCGCCGGTCCCCTTCCTACGACATGCAGCGCCTCCGCGGGAAGACGCGTCTCCAGGAACGTCCGGAAGTCGCGTGCGTCCATCGCCGGGCCGCCAAAGAGGTCGATGTCTTCCGACTGACGATGGCTCAGATAGTACGCCGCCAGGGCGGTGCCTCCCTCCAGGCGCAGGTCGAGTGACCCGTACATCCCCGCTGACCGTGCCACGGCCCCGAGGATGCGCACGTGGAGGGGAGAAACCACCGCAGGATCCGCCTGAAGCGGGGCTGCCGCCGGCATCTGGACTACCTACCGAGGACCCGCGGGTTCGGCGCGATGGGTGGGACGCCGTCGAGCACGGTGCGCCAGAACACGAGCACGTGCTTCGGGAGCGGCAGCGAGTCCAAGCTGCCGCGGATGACACTGAGCGGCACAAGGCGCCCGATGGTCTCCGGTCGTCCACGAGTCAGAAGCCTGGCGAGCGTCACCGGGTTGCGCGGATCAAGGAGCGCATCCGGCTGGGCGTCCCAGAACAACTCCGGGTAGTCCCCGTACCTCGGTTCTCGGTCCATGGCGCCCAATCTACGCCCGCAGAGCAGCCTGGGGCACCCCCGGAGTGGGGATGGGCGGGCGGGGTCGCGCCCACCCAGCGGGGTGCGCCTTACGGCGCCGTGCCCCCCACCTGCTCCGCGATCCACCGATAGGTGCGCTCCAGCCCCTCCTCAAGCGTCACCCGCGGCTCCCAGCCCAACACCTCCCGGAGGCGGTGTTGTCGCTGTTGCGCCCCCGCACGCCCTGGGGCTTCGCGAGATCGTGCCGCTTGCCGATGCGCTTGCCCGCGATGGCGGCGACCCTGTCCTCGATGTAGCAGTACGAGCGGGTCTGCTCGCCGTCCCCCCACACCTCGATCGTGTCGCCGTCGGCGGCCAGCGCCACCCGGGCCTCGAGGCCGAAGTCCTCCCGGTAGTGCCGGCACATCCGCTCCGTGAAGAGCTTCTCCCACCCGTACCCGTCCTCGTGGTCGGCCGTGGGATCTTGCCTCTCGGCACCTCAGCGTGGTTCCGGAGCGGATCAGTCCTGGGGTTTGGCCACCAGGGGATAGCGCTCAGGGGCCTCTATGGAGTCCACGTGAAGATCCACATCCAACTCAGGCCAGTACAGGTGGTGTGGCAGTGGCCGCTCGACCACGAGAACGTCCTTGACCGGAGCATCTCTGAACCAGGGGAATGACTCGAACGGCAGGAACCGCTCCCTGTCGTCGAGGAGTAGCCAGACCCCGTTCGGAGTGATGGCGACCACCTCAGCGCTCGAAGTGCTTGTGCCAGGAAGTCCGGATCTCACCTTCGTGCTCCTTGATCAGTTCCTCGACCGTGCTCAGATCCTTGCGCTTCAGACCATAGCTCACCGCGAGCTCGATCGCAGGCTCGATCCAGTACTTGGCCTCTCCCACAGCGGACTGAGCATGTACGTGCATTCGTGATTCTTCACGTGAGAAGAAGAAGAACCGAAAGCCCCCTGCACGGAAAACCGTAGGACTCAAATCGAGTTCACTCCCCTTTGTACATCGGAGCACTCTCTCGGGGTCCGCGGCGGGGCACAGCCGGCCCGGCCACGTTCCTGCCAACCTACCCCGAGGAGCGCCTCCCGAGCCATGGCTCGTTGGGACGCCATGCTCCCAGCCGGCAGGTACCCCGCGCCTCAGCCCCCGCCCCGACGCCGCCCCCTCAGCAACTGCACCCCCACAAGCCACACGAAGCCAGGCACCACCTCCAGGTAGCGCCGCCAGAGCCGCCGGGGCTCCTGCACGAGCCGGTAGAGCCACTCCAGGGACCACGCCTGCATCCAGGCCGGCGCCGGGCGGATCCCACCCGTGTGGTAGTCGAAGGCCGCACCCACGACGGCGATGAGCTTCACGTCGAGGCGCCCCCGCATGGTGGCCGCCCAGTGGTGCTGCTTGGGCGTGGAGAGCCCCACCCACACCACGTCGGCGCCGCTGGCGTGGATGCGCGCGACGAGGTCGTCCTCCTCCGCGGGGGTCAGGGGGCGGAACGGCGGGCAGAACGCGCCGGCCACGCGGATTCCGGGGAACGCCTCGGCGACCCGGACCACGAGGGCGTCGGCGACCCCTTCCCTGCCGCCGTAGAAAAAGTGCCCGAGCCCGGCGCCCCGGGTCCGTTCCAGGATCCGCCACATGAGGTCCGCCCCGCGCGCCCGCTCGGCCTGGAGAAACCCCATCCACCGCGCCACGCGGACCAGGGGCATGCCGTCGGCGACGGTGAACGCGGCCTCATCGAGGAAGCGCGCCAGCTCGGGGTCCTTCCGGGCCTCGAGGACGCAGTGGACGTCCACCGGGCAGAGGCAGAGCGCTTCGCGCGCGGCACGCCCCAGCGCCGCCTCGACGGCGGCCGTCACCGCACCCAGGGGCTCGGCCACGACCCGGACCCCCAGGATGTCGCAGCGGCGCAGAACCTCGGGAGGGAGATCGGTCACCGCCGCCCCTCGACTACCGGGCCCCGGCGCCGGCCGCCCCGCGATACCACCGATACGTGCTCTCGATTCCTTCCCGAAGGGGGATCCTCGCTTTCCACCCGAGCCCCGTAAGCCGTGAAACGTCGAGGAGCTTCCTCGGCGTCCCATCAGGCTTCGTCGTGTCGAAGCGCACCTCGCCCTCATAGCCCACGACCGACCGCACCAACCCGGCCAGCTCGGCGATGCTCACGTCCTCGCCCACCCCGACGTTGATGATGTCGGGGCTCTCCCAGTGGCGCACGAGGAACACGCACGCGTCGGCCAGGTCGTCCACGTGGAGGAACTCCCGGCGCGGGCGTCCCGAGCCCCATACGGTCACCGACGGGGCGCCCGCCTCTCTGGCCTCGTGGAACTTCCGGAGCAGGGCCGGGAGCACGTGGCTGGTGTCGAGGTCGAAGTTGTCCCCCGGACCGTAGAGGTTCGTGGGCATCACGGAGATGAACCGGCACCCGTACTGCCGCCAGTACGCCTGGCACATGGCGATGCCGGCGATCTTGGCCACCGCGTACGCCTGGTTGGTGGGCTCGAGGGGCCCGGTGAGGAGCGACTCCTCCCGCATGGGCTGGGGCGCCAGCTTCGGGTAGACGCAGGAACTGCCGAGGAAGAGGAGCTTCTCCACGCCGTGGCGCCGGGCGGCGTCCATGACGTTGAGCTGGATGGCCAGGTTCTCCCGTATGAAGTCGCCCGGGTACGTGTCGTTGGCCAGGATGCCGCCGACCTTCGCTGCGGCCAAGAAGACGAACTCGGGTCGTTCGGCCTCGAAGAAGGCGTCGACCGCCTTAGGGTCACTGAGCTCGAGTTCCTCCTGAGAACGAGTCAGAATCCCGAGGAAACCCTCCGCGGCAAGGCGACGCATGATGGCCGAACCCACCAATCCGCGATGGCCGGCCACCCACACGCGTGCCCGCTGGTGGAGGGCACTCACAGGGATGCCTGTCCCCGAGGCGCCACCTGATGCCCGTGCTCGATGAGGACCTGCTCTTGCTTTGCCAACTCCACGTCGTGATCCACCATCATGCGCACCAGTTCCTGAAAGCCCACGGTGGGCTCCCAGCCCAGCACTCGCCGGGCCTTGGAGGGATCTCCTTCCAAGTGATCCACCTCCGTTGGCCTGGTGTACCGCGCATCGAACTCGACATGCTCCTCCCAGGCGAGGCCCACATACGAGAATGCCTCGACAAGCAACTCCCGGATGCTGTAGGAGCTTCCCGTAGCCACCACGAAGTCATCGGCAGTGTCATGCTGCAGCATCCGCCACATGGCCTCGACGTAGTCCCCAGCAAACCCCCAATCCCGCCGTGAGTCGAGGTTGCCCAGGTACACCTTGCGTTGGAGGCCCTGCGAGATGCGCCCGATGGCTCGAGTCACCTTCCTCGTCACAAACGTCTCACCCCGCCGCGGAGATTCGTGATTGAACAGGATACCGTTCGACACAAAGAGGCCGTACGCTTCCCTGTAGTTCACCGCATACCAGTGCGCCGCCATCTTGCTGACTGCGTACGGACTACGAGGGTAGAAAGGCGTGGCTTCGCTTTGAGGCGGAGGCGCCGCACCGAACATCTCCGATGTCCCCGCATTGTACATGCGAATGACTCGGCCGTAGTGGGCCTGAAGGTCTCGCACCGCCTCCAGCAGGCGAAGCGTACCGACCGCATCCACGTCCGCCGTGTACAGGGGCTCGTCGAAGGAAACGCGGACGTGGGACTGCGCGCCGAGATGGTAGATCTCATCAGGCGCAGCGATCTCGAGGATCCGGCGCAGGCCCGTGGCGTCCGCAAGTTCCCCGTAGTGGAGAAAGAACCGCACATCCTCTTCATGGCGATCCCGATACAGGTGGTCAATGCGGTCCGTGTTGAAAGACGACGCTCGCCGGATGATGCCATGGACGGTGTAGCCCTTGGAGAGAAGTAGCTCGGCCAGATAGGAGCCGTCCTGGCCGGTAACGCCGGTTATCAGTGCGGTCTTCATGATCCTCGCGGTATGAGGGGTGGGCCTAAACCAATCCCAGATCCTCTTCATCGAAGTGCTCGCGCCGCTCCACGGCCAGCCCCCCCTTCACCCGGCTTACGGCCCGGCGGACCTTCTCCAGGCAGGTCAGGTCCTGTACCGCCACCACGAACTCGCCGTGCGTCCCCCCCTCGGCGAGGGCCTGCAAGACCAGCTCCGTTCTCAGGTGGGCCGCCGTCGCCTACCCCACGATCCTCTGGCTCCACGCGTCCAGCACGATGGCCACGAACAGGAACCCGGTCCGCGTCGGCTGGCAAGTGCTGTCGGCCACCCAGAGTTGGTTTGGACCCGCCGCCGTGAAGTCCCGACTCACCAACTCCGGCGCGGGCTGTGCCTCCTTGGCGCGCAAGGTCGTGCGTGTGCCTTTGCGGCGGCTCACTCCGTGGATCCCACCTTTCCGCATCACCCCGGCCACCCGGTTCAAGCTGGCCTGCCCTCCCTGTGTTCTTCCCAGGCCGATTCTTGCCCGCCCTCAGCGGCCTGCGCGCCCCGGAACTCTCCCATCGTCTCCGACGCGCCGGCGTTGACGCCTGTCCTCATGACCACACTGCCGATGGTCAGGACTAAGATCCCCAGGTCTACCCTGAGGCTCACATTGTCTACGTACCAGACGTCGCAGCGGAATTTCTCCTCCCACGTGATGGCGTTGCGACCGTTGACCTGCGCCCATCCGGAGATTCCGGGAGGCACGTCGTGCCGACGCATTTGTTCCGTGGAGTAGAGGGGTAGGTACTTGGGGAGCAGTGGCCGCGGCCCCAGGAAGCTCATCTCACCCTTCAGGATGTTCCAAAGCTGCGGTAGTTCGTCGATACTCAGCTTCCGGAGGAGACTCCCCATTTTCGTCGTGCGCTGCATGTCGCCCAGCGTCTGACCATTTCGCTCGGTCTCGATGATCATCGTTCGAAGCTTGTACAGCCTAAACGCCTTCCCCTTGTATCCGGGGCGTTCCTGCACGAAGAAGGCCGGTCCCGCGGAGCTCCGCTTCATGGCGAAGGCACCGACGCCGACCAGCAAGGCCGCGGGGGCCGCCACGGCCAAGGCGACGGTCAGGTCTAGAAGCCGCTTGACAATGAAATAGGGGTTATGCGTATCCCAGTATGGCTCCATCTAGTCACACTCCCTCACACACGACCTGGCACCTGTCCTCTTCAAGGAATCGCCAGATCCGCAAGCCCTGTGCCGCATAATTCTTCTGATTCATGACGAATGCCTGTGCGTGCACCCCGACCCGGTCGAGTTCCGCATCTGACATCGCAAGACATCTGCCGATAGCCTTCGCGATGCCTTCCGGGGACTCGTCTTCGACCGCGAAGACGTGCGCGAAGTACTCATCCGGTATGCCTCCGACTTTCGTGGTCAACACGGGTGTTCCCGAGGTCATGTACTCCAGGATCTTCGCAGGGAACGCGTACCTTGTGTATTCGTCGCGGGTATCCTTCACACTAATCAGGAGTCGCGCCCGTTTCATCGCGGCCAGCAACTCCGCACGTGGCACCTTCCCCATATACCTGACCCGAGCGTCGCGCGCGGCCGCATCTCTCACCAGCGGTGTGCAGTCGCCGTCCCCAAATACCCAGAACTCGCAGTCGGCTTCAAGGTGTCCGAAAGCCTCAATAAGGCTTGGGATGTTGTACCCCTTCCCCAGCGATCCTGCGTACATCACCGCCCGCGGGCCGGACCGCTCAACGTTCGGGATGCCGTCAAACATAGAGGCGTCGGAGAATCCCTCAACAACGATCCAGGGTTGCTTGCGGCAGCCAATCCGATCCACCATGGGTTCTGTCAGAAGGATGTACATGTCGTACCAGCCGTGCATGCGCTCCTTTAGCTCCTCCATGAAGGCGATCGCCCTGCCGCGGAGGCTCCGGTCATCAGGATGGTAGTGCACGTAGCAGGGCATGTCCGCCAACAGCAACACGGTCTTCGCGCCAGTCAGTCGAGCGGACCAATAGGCCGGCATGCAGTATGGCGGGTAGTCGCTATACGTCATGACATAGCGATCTGATTTTCGGTTCCTAATACTCCAACTCAGCACGGCCACAAAGGTCGAGAAGAAGATCGTCACCTGCTTCAAGCCGGGCAGGTTAACGAACGGCAGAATGCTTGCCTTGAGCCCGTAGTCCATCCGCTCCGAACCGGCACCGAAGGCCATTCTGCAACCGTTAGGCCATGACGCAACCGGCGGGACACTGAACACACAC
>JAUYEF010000080.1 GCA_030691635.1 Bacillota bacterium | reverse complement strand
CGAGTTCGACCGGTATCGCAGCGACCTTGCCAAGCGATTCTCCGGCTTGGCTGCCGAGCGGACGCGCGACGTACGGAAGCAGCGCGTCATCGCCGACACCCTCATGCGGCGGGCCCTTTCGTGGCGTCGCCGATGAGCGAGGACCGTGGACTCCGACCGGGTTTGATGAGTCGCCAGACCACTGAACGAAACAGCGGCTGGTCGACTATGAGACCATCCATGAGCTGGTCCACATCAGAGAGTCGCACCACTCGCCGGCGTTCGGGAAAGCTCTCGAAAGGGTGCTGCGAGACGGGCAGGCACACAGAGAGCAGTTGGAGCAGGTATCTGGAGTGTGTCTTGTGTTCAGGATGCCCACGCGCGCACAGAGTCATCTCTGTCCTTGGGGGGCTTGGGCTGGCAGAGGTGCGTGCTTGATCGCGTTGCCACTGTGGCCTTCGCAGAGTGTAGCTAGACCAGGTTGCCAGAGTTGGCTGTCAGACCTCGCTGGACCCTATCCTATCCGCAGCCAGCCAAAAGGAACCGCTTGGAGAAGGTGAGGTCGTACGCATGGCCGATAGAGGATTCGAGCACACCGTGGCAAGCGACATCAACGCCTTGCACAACATCCTTGAGGACTACGAGAGCGGCTTCCCTGTTCTGAAGGAGTTGCTTCAGAACGCCGCCGACGCTGGCGCCACTGAAATCGACATCGGATGGACGCGAGGCATTCCCGCCACAGGCCACCCGTTGCTGAACGGTCCGGTCCTCTTCGCGGCAAACAACGGCCGGTTCACCGAGAGCAACGAGCACGCCCTTAAGACCATTGGCTTGAGCGACAAGCCCGGCCAAGCGTCAGCTATCGGCAAGTTCGGGCTTGGCTTGAAGAGCGTGTTCCACGTCGGCGAAGCCTTCTTCTACCTGGGCCCCGACGACGGAGAGAGTGGTCCTGGGGCACCTGCTTCCCCACGCTGGGGCTGCGTCAACCCCTGGTCCCCTGTCAAGGGGAGCAACGAGCCTGCCCTCCACGAGGACTGGGACCAGTTGACCGACACCATCCCTCTGTCTCTGGCCGAGTGCCTGCGCCGCGTCCTTCGCGAAGACCAGCCACGCAATCCGGCACGTGGATGGTTCTCCCTGTGGGTGCCACTGCGCAGAGAAAGCCATTGTGGACGAACCGGAGGCATCACGGCATTCTATCCTGGTGATCTGCCTGACCCGGTGGCGGGGCTGCTTCATCCACCTCCTCTGAACGAGATCATGGCTATCCTGCCAATGCTGCTTAGTCTGGAGGTTGTCCGCATCTGGTCTACAGACGAGACAGGCGCCTTTTCCCTGGAGGCCAAGCTGACGCTGGAAAAGAGCGCGGAACGGCGCCAGTGGAAGCCTGGAGAGGACCCACCCGCTGCAAGAGTCTGGCCACTGCAGGGCAGAGTTCTCGGAAAGACACAGGGATCTCAAGGCGGATTTGCTAGTGTCTTTGCTGGTCAGGAAGTGTACGAACGGCGCGAGGCCCTGGACGGATACATGAGCGACAGCCATTGGCCTAAGCGCGCCATCATTGATCCCGCTCAGGGGGGGCTAATGCAGTTGCCAGAGAAAGCGGGGCCCCATGCTGCCGCATCCTTTTCCAGGCTCCCATTGGCAGGCAGCCAGGGCAAGCTCAGGGTTTCTTGGGCTGTCTTCTTGCCTGTGGGGAAGCCTGAGCCAGCGCTTGACTGCTCCACCCCCTTCGACGTGTCGCTGCTTCTGCATGGCTACTTCTTCGTCGATCCTGGCCGCAATCACCTCGATTTCAAGTGGCGAGGAGAGGACGATGAACGACAGGACGATAAACGGCGACGGGACGACAACGCTGTAGCACGACTTCGCGTTGACTGGAACCGCACGTTGCGCGATGAGCTGCTCCTACCCCAGGTGCTCCCCGCGCTCAAACGGTTCGTCGAAACCGCACGGTTGGATGACGGTGAGACGCGATCTGTCACCTTGGCGTTGGAGAAGTCCAGTCTCATCAAGGAAGACGAACTCCGCGAGCGCCTCTGCGCGGAGTACCAGTGGTTGTGCCGCGTGGGTCCGTCAGGAGTTCGATGGGGCCTGGCCGAGCGAAACGTGCCCGTCCTTGAGATTCCCCCAGCGTCTCCAGAGGTGTACCGATCGGTGTTCCCCGGGCTCGATGCGCTCGAGACGGCGACGTGTATCACTTTCGGAGGAGAACCACGACTCGCGGCACGACGGCCGAGTGCGTGGCGGGAGGAGCAGCTTCTGGCGGTGCTAGATGTCCCGCCGGGCGCATTCCGCGATTGGCCGTGCCTTGAGTACCTGGCGCGCTTTCTGGAGGCAAGAGAGACCGACCTCAAGCGGTCAGCGTCCGCACAGGATGCCCTGTGGTCCGCCTCACGGCGCGCAGTGCGCATGTTTGGCCCTGCAGCGCTCCGGCCGGGCCGGGATGTCCTCGCACGCGTGCTCGCTCATGTGCCAGCGCATCGTCTCTTCCCTGTAGATGTATTGAGTCGCCACGTCTCTGTAGCCGACGAGGTCTTCCAGGAGCTAGCGCAACTCGAACTGCAGACACTCCCGCTTTCCAATGAGTTCCTTCCAGCTTCGGATCCTCTGTCACCCAGCGACCAGGCGGCTGGCGAGATGGCCCTGGCTGACGCGGTGGAAGTACTGCGTCTGCTCGCCTCACCCCGCGAGGGGTGGACGGGGGACGCGTTCGAGAGCTTCCGAAACGAGCTTGCGATTGTCGTGATCAAGGCCGTGACGGAGGAGAGACCGAGGCTGCTAGAGACGTGTGCTGACCTGCGACTGTTCTGTGGGTTCGATGCGGCGAAGGGACGGGGCACTGTCCTGACCTACCGTGAGATAGCAGCGGCAAAAGAGGGTGGTTGCTTGTTCAACGAGGGTCAGGCGATAGCCGCCAAGCTCCAGCAATCGCTCCACGACGCCCGCATTCTGGTCGTCCCCCGAGATTCGTTGAAGGTCCTCTTCCCAGACGGTGACCGTCTCTCACCGTGCAACTCGCCTGCCTGCGTTCGCACGCTTGGACTTCTCCCGCCTCTTTCTCCGCTACCAGGAGAGCGGGCCGCTCTTGTAGAGATGCTGGCGCCGTCCATCCCGCAGAACGCGGCGGACCGGGCAGCATGGCTCCGCGCGCTGCGGTACCTCCTCCACCGCAGCAGGGAGCACGCTGATGGAGACGAACGCCTGATCCTACAAGACGAGGATCAGTCTAGCCAGGCCTGGGTCAAGCTGGCCCGCGAGGCGCTGTCTCTGGAAAACGGCGAGTGGCGTCTGGTGCCCACAGCGCTCTCTCGCCTCCTCAGTGAACAGCAGCAGACATGGCTTGGCGTGCAGCGCATCGACAAGGCCTTGGCCAACGAACTCATCTATGAGGCCGAGCCCGAGAACGTGTCCTGCGACGCGTTGACCGATGTCGAGAGCGATGAGGTCCTCCTCGCGCTTGACGACGACGTGCTGCTGCGCCTTCCGCTCCACCGCGACATCCATGACGTCCGGCGTTCGATTGCCAGCCCGGCGCTCATCTTCCTCGAAGGGAACTTCCCGCTCCAAGACCCTCTCACGCAGCGCGTAGTTGTGATCGCCAGGCGGTCCCACCCCACGGTAGCCTTGAAGCAGCAGCAGTTGATGAAGCACTCATGGAATGCTGAGGAAGCTATCGATGTGGTCCTGCAGACGAATCAGCCGCACTTGTACGATGCCAGCATTGTGCAGGCCCTCCAGCTCCTGGGTGAGACGACGCTTCCTGATGAACTGAGCGGCAGGCTGAGAAGAACCGAGTGGCTTGTTACCGGAGACGGCACCCCAGTAGCGCCGGAGTACGTGCTGCATGTGCCTGAGTTGGAGGACGAGATCGCGCACATCGCGGCACAGCACCCCGGCGTCGTGTTTGACGTCGGCTCCCTGCGGGAGGAGTACCGGCAACCCGATGTCCTTCATCTCCTCGTAAAACATGCCCTCCCGCCACCGGAGGTCGCGCTCGCCCTGGTGGGCCAGGTGCTGGCCGAGAACCCGGACCAGCTTGTCGGCCCGCTGCCGCCGGTGGAGGTGGGCCAGCATTTCGAAAGCTTTATTGCCGCGTTTCAGAACGCGCCGAATGATGTCATGCCGTGCGCCAGTTTGCTCCGCACGGTAGCCGAGAAGCTGTCACGCGAAGTGTGCGTACGCACGCTCCTACCGCAACTCCTCAAGGAGTTCCCGGCGGACCAAGTGGTTGAGCGCCTGAGCCACATCCTCAATCATCTGGCGAGCGAGCACACCAGGGTCCCGGCCGAGTCCAGGAACGATGTCTTGAGCCTCTATCGGATGTATCTAGGTGTGGCGGACAGCTCCGGTGAGCTCGCACGTTTGCTGCCCCGCATTCAACTCTTGGGCGAGAGCAAGAGAGGAGAGAGCGGAAAGTGGCGTCCGGCTGCGCAGCTCTGCCTCTCTGCCGAGCAGGGCGTGGACCGGTCCCACACACTCAGTCGTAGGCTCGAGTCGATTGTCGCTCCCAAGGCTCCCAGGATAGACCCGGCTCAGGAGGTTCCGCAGGCTGAAGACCGCAGCACTGCTGACACGCTCGCGGCCCAAGGGGACCAGAGGTACCTCGGCCCCCAGGAGATGGCACAAGAGCTTGCAGAGACAGCAAACAGGTTGAAGGCCTACTTCCAGGAGTGGGAAGGGGCCTGCCCGCCGGGGGCCATAGGCGCTTTCCTGTCATTGCTTGGGGGAGGGCCAGGGGTCGAGCAGATAGCTAACCACTACCTCGACCAGGCTAGCCTCATCGCATCAGGAGGATCAGGGGTCCGACAGCGACTGGACTGGGAACCCACCCCGCAAGGTGAGGACATTCTGCAGGTCATGCCCAAGTACCAGTTCGTTGTCCAGATAGTGGACCTTGGTCAGGATGGGCTTGTCAGCGTCCACAACCTTCTTGGAGAGACAGTGCAGCTACCTGCCGACACAGATTTCCACAATCTCCTGATCGGAAAGCCGTGGGACAAAGCTGACCCTCTGTGGGGGTTCCGGCTGAGGCTGAGGAAGGTGGACACGCAGCAACACGGCGAGAGATTGTCTGCGCTGATCAAGGAGACCACCCGGCTCGTGCTTCAGGACGTCTACCAACAGGTCCCTCCCAACTTCGAGAAAGTCTGGGAGGAACTCGAAAAGACCGGGCAACTCAGCCTCAAAGTGGCCCAGGAGTTGATCCTCGGGCACCTCGCCTTCTACCTCCGCCAGCTAGGCGTACATCACGATGAGAAGCTAGGTCCTCTCGTGCAGAGGTGGGACGAGGCGCGCTACCGCAAGGAAGAAGCCCGGCAAGCATCCGTAGGGCGACGCCCCGATGCTGAGAGGAAGGCTGATGAAGAGCTGCATGACGTGCTCGACGAATTCCGCGACCTGGTGACCAATGATACGGCAGTGCAGAGCACACTGTTGCTCGCGGTGCAGAAGAAGATTGGCGATCAGTCTCGGTACCGACCTCAGTCCGTCCCCTTCGAACTCTTCCAGAACGGGGACGACGCGGCGGTCGAGTTGCTCGAGATGGACGAGAGGGCGAGAGGGCGAGAGGATATTCAGCGGTTCACTCTAGCCTGGGGCAGTGGGCGGCTCAGGATCGCCCACTGCGGGCGCCTCATCAACCAGTTCAGCCCGGCTCCCTTCGACGGGCGGCAACGGGGCTACCACAGAGACCTGGAGAAGATGCTCGTGCTTTCGGCCTCCGACAAGAGCGACGAAGCTGGCGTAGCCGCTGTCACTGGCAAGTTTGGACTGGGCTTCAAGAGCGTCTTCCTCGTGTCCGCCTCGCCTGTGGTCCTATCCGGGCCGATGGCGTTCCGCGTTGTGGGAGGTCTGTACCCAGACGCAGTCCAGGGGGACGCGTTCACAGGTCTTCAGGGAGTCGCCGAAGACGAGTTGGGCATCAAGGACCCACGGTTTGTGACACTGTTCGACTTGCCGCTGTTGGCAAACGGAGCATCGGACGAAGAGAATGTAGTGCGCGAGTTCCACGAATCACTCCCGTACCTCCTGGTGTTCGCCAGGACGATTCGCGTATGCTCGCTGATTCCTCCCAACGGGCGACGCGTCGAGGCTGTCTGAAAAGAGCAAGAGGTGGTGAAGGACGTTGTGGTGGGGAGACTTCCTATCGTTGAACGGAGGGCACTGGTGCTCCGATCCCCCAAAGGTGCCCTGTTGCTGGGGCTTGGGCCCAGGGGCGTCGAGCGCCTGCCCGAGGATGTGCCGACGGTGTGGGTTACAACTCCTACGCAGGAAAAGGCAAACGTCGGGTTTGCCGTTAACGGACCTTTCGCAGTGCATCCAGGTCGTGCCAAGCTAGCTCAAGGCGCAGCGGACAACAGCGCCGTCGCCGAGACTCTCGGAGAGGGGGCTGGTACAGCGCTGTGTCGTCTGTTCGACTTCGCGGCTCAAGACTGGCAGGGTGCATGCAGGACTCTCGGCCTGGCGGAAGATACCACACCGTACGGTTTCTGGGCGTCTGTCTGGCAGATCCTCGGCCCCTCTCTGTCCAAGCGATTTGACGCACTTGATTCCCACGAAGTCAGGGAGATAGTCACGGGAGTGCTGTGGCTGGACAGGGCACGAGGCATGGCACGTCTCCTGGCCTCGCACTCCGCACTTCCGTCAGAGCTGTGGGGCGCATACCAGACCCTCACGTCCGTCGACAAGGTGCACTTCATGGCCAGGGGTGTCTTGGACACAAGGGAAGCCGTGTTTCGCACGGTCGCCGAATGGAGTGAGTTCCGCGCCAAATACCCAACGGACGGCATCGTATCTGGACAGCGCACGGCGTTGCCCCTTCGCGCGCTTTGTCCGAGTCTCCTGGGCCAGGTCAAGCGAATCTCGTTGGTGGACGTGGTAGATGACCTTGCGGGGCTGGAGAGAAAGGTCGTCCCTGGTATCGCCGCCCGTCTCGGGCTTCTGGTGACCACAGACCTTCTCGGCGCGTTGAGAAATGGGAAAGACCCTGAGCCGGAGGAATGCGAGGCCATTGAGGAGAGACTACGCGGACTTCTGTTCCGCGCACGAGACGGCAGCAGCTACCAGCCAGCCAGTGACCTCCTCATTGCTGCCAGCGACGGCGAAAGCGATGAAGCCATGAGGGCGACTTTCGCCCCGCGATCACGTGTTCTGGACCGTGCCTATGAGGGGCCGGCGCTGGACTTCTTCAGGTGCTGCCGGGGGCGGCTGGAAGCGGCAGGTGTAGAGGCGATGGCCGAATGGGCCCTGGACGCACGTGATGACTCAACGCGAAAGGAGGCCTTGAACTACCTGCTCAAAGGTGAACTCAGCAATGGCTTGGCGGAGCTGTTGAGAAAACGCGCATCGGGATCCTGGCTGAGCGGCCTCAACATAGGTTCGGCACTTCTGCAGGACTTCGAGCTAAACGATCGGTTTCGCCTTCTGGCGATGCTGGATCTAATTCCGCCCGAAGCGATCAGGGCGTGGGGCCCAGTTCAGCCCCGCCCACCGTCCCGGCGTGATCCAGCTACCGTATTGAACGATATTGCGGCTTGGTGGCGGCAGGAGGGTGCTCATCACATCCGGCAGTATGAGCGGAGCGTGTACCCTGACGGCAGACGTCCAACGCTATGCACGGACACCGAGCGTTTGCGCCACGACGTAGAGGCGCGTGAGGCATGGCTTGAGCTGATGATGGTCGGCGCAACCTTCACCATCGGCCGATCCATACCGGGACAACACGCGGCATTCCTTCGCTTTTGGCGTGAGCGTGGGTGGCTCCGTAGGTTCGCTGACCCTTCGGCGCCACGAGAACAGCGACTGCGCACGATAGAGGAGTACTTCCGCGACACGATAGACAACCAGGAGTTCTTCAACTGGCTACAGAGGTTCGTCTCGTTCTATCAGTTGTCGCGGTGGCTGGACGACTACGTCGAGTTGTTCCTTGGTCTAGGGCACGGCGGCCCCTTCGCTCTGTGGAGCACCCTGTCTCCAAGGACCGCCCCTGCCTTCCAGGGTGGCATTGACGCACCCCCACTTGGCCGGACCCTCGGCATTGGGGCGTGCTTCGTCATACGTGAATTGGCCCGACGGGGAGTCCTGACCACGGAGCATGTCCACCGCTACTGCTATGTCCCAAGAGGGCGTGTGCGCCAGTTGATGGACTCCCTAGGATGTCCCAATATGGAAGACGAGATACCGGTAGAGCGTTCTACCGTCATCTATGACTATCTGCATAGATACCTGGGTATTGGTGCTACCTTCGATGGCACGTTCGACCTCCCGCTGGTCACAGTGGCCTATGACCGGGACCTGTGGTCCCGCTTCCTTGACCAGCCGCAGCCTGAAATGGCCCAAGAAGGGGACGAGGAGGTTGAGCAATGACACACCAGGCAGGTACTTTCGCTGCCGGCGATGAGGTGCAGAGCGCCCGCTTCGGCGTTGGGCGGGTAGAGGTGGACAAGGGTTACACAGCCATCGTTCGGTTCCACCACGGTCTGGAGGAATGCGAGAAGATCGAATTGACTCGCCAGTGGACGCCATACCAGGCCCTCTCACTCCCAGATTGGCACGCTCCGTTGGAAGTTATCGTCCGAACACAGGCAGAGGCGATACAGTCGGTCAACAATGCGTGGGGTGTTTTCTCAAGGTCGCAGATCGCACTGCTTCCGCACCAGCTATGGGTGTGTCGGCGGGTGCTTGCGCAGTGGCCCACCCGTTGGCTGGTCGCCGACGACGTTGGGCTTGGGAAGACGATTGAGGCAGGGCTTATACTGTGGCCCCTCCTGGCACGTGGCACCGTAAAGCGTCTCCTTGTGCTTTGTCCTGCTTCGCTGGTCGAGCAGTGGCAGTACAGGTTGCGCGAGATGTTCGATATCCGCCTAACGCGCTACATCCCAGAAGCAGACACGCCTCGCGCCGATTTCTGGAACACTCATTATCAAGTCGTGGCGTCTCTTCAAACGCTACGGACAGACCACAAGGGTCGCCAGGATCGACTGCTCCAAAGTTCCCCGTGGGACCTCCTGATTGTCGATGAAGCACACCACCTGAACGCTGACGAGCAAACCGGGCCCACTCTTGGCTACAAGCTGGTAGAACGGCTGGTGGATGAGCGCCGCCTCACGTCTATGGTCTTCTTCACAGGCACGCCCCATCGAGGCAAGGACTATGGGTTCTGGTCACTCCTTCGCCTCCTACGCAGCGACCTCTTCAATCCCCGATGGCCTTCCAGCGAGCAACTCCCACGCCTTCGTGACACCATGATCCGCAACAACAAGCAGAACGTCACTGATCTGCACGGACGGCACCTGTTTCAACCGCCAATCGTGACGTCGGAGACATATGAGTACAGCGCGGCAGAGGCTCGGTTCTATCAGATGCTGACTGAGTTCATCTTGACAGGGAAGGCGTACGCTTCTGGCCTCAGCGCGCATGACCGGCGAATGGTGATACTGGTGCTGATAGCAATGCAGAAGCTGGCATCGAGCTCCGTCGCAGCCATCCGCCGCGCACTCAAGAACAGGCTTACGGCAATCTCCGAAGGCCGCAGGCGGCTCGATCAGCGCACGATGGAACGGGACATTGCACGACAACGGCTCCTGCGGGATTACGAGGACATGGAGGAGACCGACAGCTTCGATGAGCTGAGCCAAAAGGAAGAAGACGAGATAGCCCAGCTCCAAGTACAGTTGATGGGTGACGAGGAGCCGCGGCTCAAAGAGCTGATAGCCGTCGCCGACGAGGTCGGAGAAGAGACCAAGATTCGTAAGATCATGGACCTTGTGGAAAGTAGGTTCAGGGACAGAGCAGTCTTGCTCTTCACCGAGTATAAGGCGACGCAATCCCTAGTCATGTCGGCGCTCATCCAATGCTTCGGAGAGGGGTCCGTCACTTTCATCAACGGCGACGGATATGCGGAAGGGGTCTTGGATGCCACCAGAAGACCGCACAAGGTAGCTGAGAGCCGGGACACCGCCGCAAAGCGCTTCAATAGCGGCCAGGTGCGGTTCATGGTTTCCACCGAGGCTGGAGGCGAGGGAATAGACCTCCAGGGGCAATGTCACACTCTCATTCATGTGGACCTACCTTGGAACCCTATGCGCCTGCATCAGCGGGTGGGTCGCGTGAACCGCTACGGTCAACCATGTCAGGTGGAGGTCGTCAGCCTGCGCAATCCTGAGACAGTGGAAGCACTCATATGGGAGAAGCTTGACGAGAAGCTAGATGCTATCATGCGGGCCTTTGGGCACGCGATGGAGGACCCCGAGGACCTGAAACAACTGGTGCTTGGCATGACCTCGCCATCGCTGTTCCGTGAGCTCTTTGCTGACGCATCATCACAAAGACGGGAATCGTTGGCTACATGGTTTGACCAGAAGACCGCTCGTTTTGGCGGCAAAGACGCGATTCAGGCCGTGCGTGAGCTAGTGGGGCACTCGGCTCGATTTGATTTCGACCGTGTCTCTCCCCAGATACCACAGGTCGACCTCCCTGACCTCCTCACGTTCCTGAGAAGCTCGCTTGCGCTGAATGGACGCAAGCTGCAGGAGGACCAGGGGGTTCTAGCTTTCAAGACACCAGACGCTTGGAGCCAGGATCCTGGGATCCGCAGTTCATATGAGGGGCTGGTCTTCGATCGACTTTACCGTGGCGATGAAGGCCACGTTGTCCTTGGAGTGGGCCATCCTGCGGTCAACGCGGCCCTGCACTGGGCGGAGCGACGCGAGAGTTGTGTTTGCACAGTACCTCCTGCCGTCCTCAAACGACCGCTCTTCGTATTTCGGATCACCGACAACGTCACTACGAGTGGTGGGATAATGGGGAGCGTTCTCGTCGGCGTGCAACCCGATGAGAATGGCCGCATGTTCCCTCTTCGCGACTGGGAGTTGCTGCTCCGTCTAAACGCGCTCGCTGAAGGCCGGGGGTATCGCCGAGCGAAGTCGTCACCACGCCCAGAGGATACGGCTATCAGAACCTCTCTTGAGTCGGCACATCGTTTCGCCGAGGCGAATGTCCCGAGCCTTGATCTGCCATTCCACGTTCCTCGCGTGACTGCGCTCGCAGTCCTGTGGCCATTCGAAATCAGTGGCTTCGAGACGTCCGGGGTCACCGAAGCAGACTACGTCACGCCTTGACCGTCGTCACAGTCATCACGGCCATACTGTTGCGTCTTTGCACCAGAAATCAAGTCCGCGGGGGAGCGAGTCTGCGGGGCCAAGAAGCAATAAATGGCGACAGCGTCCTCTACCCGTTTGAAGCGACAGCCTCGGCCTCCTGCTCTTCGTTGCACGTTTCAGCGGAACGTGACTCTCAAGGAACTAGAAGAGCACCACGGCTTGGCAAAACGTCAAAGCCAACCTGACGCACTCTATCGTGCGGCCAATCTATTGCTCCCAGCATGGGGAGCTAGAAGTCTGGCCGGAAACCCCTCTCGTGGGCGTTTCTGGCCCGAAAACCGTATCTGCGCGGCAGCCAGTTTTGCCCCATTCCGGGGTTTTCGGCTGGGTCTCTAGGCTCAAGGTCCCGGCAATATCGTCCATGTGCGCGGCTGTCCTCGACTCCGTAGCCATGCTACAGCGAACTGCAGTTGCACGCTTGCTCGCCGGACCGCGATGAGGCCTATCGCCGTCAACCGCCAATTGATGCATCTTTGGGCGCACCCCGTAATCCGTGGATTCCTGTGAGCCGAGGCGCGCTTTCTGAGTGAGGGGGTGTTTTGGGCCCTCTGCCAGCACCCAGACGGGCTGGATGCCTCAATTGGAAGGCAGGTGCGTGGGGTTGGGGCCTCGTTTTCGGTGAAAAGGAGCGGCCACCGCCCGTTGTGGCGCACACCTTCCCCGCGATAGCTGCGACAGGCTATCGTAGAGTCTCTTTGGCCAGAAGCCGCTCAGGTTGCGGCCCAGGCCGACCCCCGTATCCTCCTCCTTCCCGG
>JAUYEF010000070.1 GCA_030691635.1 Bacillota bacterium | reverse complement strand
CGTGAAGCCGGGGATCATCTCGCCGAGCGTCTTCCAGTGGAGCGACGGGCACCCCGTCCGCATGTTCCGGGAGGTCGCGGACGCGTGGGAGAAGCAGGAGGGTGTCTACTACGTTTCCGTCGCGTGCGGGTTCGGCTACGCCGACGCGCCGGATGCTGGGGCTTCGGTGATCGCGGTCACGAACAATGACAAGGACCTGGCCGAGAAGGTCGCGCGGCACGTCGCCGGCATCATGTGGGAATTCAAAGAAGACCTTGCCAGGAAGCCTATCCTGAAGACTAGGGAAGCCGTCGCGAAGGCGCTGGATCTGGTCGCCAAGGGCATCCGGCCGGTGGTGCTGGCCGACGGGTCGGACAGGACCGGAGACAACACGCTGGTGCTGGGTGAACTGCTGCGGAAGGGCGCCAGGAACGTGGGCCACTCGGTGCTGGCCGACAAGAGCGCGGTGAAAGAATGCCAGAGAGCCGGCCTCGGCGCCACGGTGACTGTCAAAGCCGGCGGGTGGGCGCCCGCCTCGGGGGAGCCGCTGACCCTGACGGGGAAGATCGTCTTCCTGGGCACGGGCGACTACACCAAGACAGGTCCCATGCAACAGGGGACGACGGGCGTTTGTGGCCCCACCGCTGTGCTGGATATCGGGAACGGCAACTACGTGATTCTCACCACGTTCAACCATCAGGCGACCGACGACGCCCAGTTCAGAGCCTATGGTATCGACTTTGACAAGATCGACATCATCACGCTGCGGTCGCGGGTGCACTTCAGGGCCTTCTATGGGAAGGTCGCGGGCGCGATCATCGAAGTTGACGCCCCGGGGCTCGGCCCGGCCGACCTGAGCGTGTTCGACTACAAACGCCTCTCCAAGGATGTCTATCCTGTGGGGGCCAACTGGCGGAAAGGGAGGTAGCAGACCCATGGCAAGTACCCATGACCACTACTACCCGGCACGCTGGCCGGAATGGGAGTGTAGGAAGCCCGCCGAGGTGGGCATGAGCGCTGAGAAGATACAGCGAGCTATCGAGTTCTCGCAGCAGAACGAGACGGAATTGCCGCATGACTTGGAGATGAACACCATCCTGAAGCTGGACGAGCTGTACAGCGAGCTCATCGGGCCGGTCAAGGAGAGGGGAGACGTCACCGGGCTGGTCATGCGCCACGGCCATATTGTCGCAGAGTGGGGAGACACAGAGCGGGTGGACATGACGTTCAGCGCGACCAAGAGCTACCTTTCGTCCGTCGCCGGCCTGGCGTTTGACCGGGGCCTGATCCGGTCGGTCCACGACCGTGCCGGTGATTATGTGAGGGACGGCGGGTTCGACTCCCCACACAATGCGCCTATCACCTGGCACCAGCTCCTGAACCAGACGAGTGACTGGCAGGGCACACTCTGGGGCAAGCCTGACTGGGCGGACCGGCCAGAGGGCGATAGGTCCCAGTGGGCAAACCGCACGCTTTACGCCCCGGGGACGCACTGGAAGTACAACGACGTCAGGGTGAACCGTCTTGCGCTGTCGCTGCTCCGCATCTGGAGAAGGCCACTGGCGCAAGTGCTTCACGAGCACATCATGGACCCAATCGGGGCCTCGCCGGCATGGGAATGGCACGGCTACGACAACTCGTGGGTGACGATAAACGGCCAGCACATGCAGTCGGTCACCGGAGGCGGGCACTGGGGCGGCGGCCTCTGGATCAGCGCCCGCGACCACGCCCGGTTCGGCTACCTGTGCCTGCGGAACGGCAGGTGGCAGGACAGGCAAATCCTCTCCGAGCAGTGGATAAGGATGGCGCGGACGCCCACGGGCGACCGCAATCGTCCGGAAGACACCTACAGCGCTCAATACGGCATGCCCGCCAAATGCCAGGTAACCTACGGCTACATGAACTGGATGCTGAACACGAACAAGAGGCTCCTGCCAAGCTGCCCGGAGACAAGTTTCTTCCATGCCGGCAATGGCGCCAATATCATCTGGGTGGACCAGGAGCATGACCTGGTGGTCGTGATCCGGTGGATCAGGCGCGAGCAACTCGATGAGTTCCTGGGGCTCGTGTTATCGGCGGTGGAGCGGGCTTGATGTCGTGGTTCCGGTAACAGGTCATCCGAGACCCGGTGAACCGGATCGGGGGCCCCACTTGCGGGAGGCCGTCCTTCTGGCCAGGCTCTTTACACCCGCATTCGCCTCCTGCTATGATAAGAGGTAATACTTGGTCTTTTGCCGAACTGTTTCTCAACTTACCACCTATCCTGGATACTTGCTGTTGCAGAAGCTGAGTCCAAGCAGGTTATTGCATAGGATAGCATACCGGTACTTTCAGGAACTCTTGCCTAAACGATAAGGATATGTGAAGGTGGGCGCGGTTTCTGATGGTTGAGCCACAAGGCGACGAGTTCTATTTCCAGTGGCATATCACTGAACTCTGTAACCGCCGCTGCAAGCACTGCTATCAAGACTTCACAAAGGTCAGTCCCGATGTGTCCTCCGAAGAGCTGCAACATGTGTTCGAGAGGATGGAGCAGACTCTAGCCACATGGGGGAAGAAGGGAACTGTCTCGCTAACAGGCGGTGAGCCCTACCTGCGCAGAAATGATCTGTATGCGCTGGCCCGGGCGATGGACACCAGTGAGCACTTCACCTATTACGATGTGCTCACGAATGGTTCCCTAGTCTCGGTCGCCGAGGTGGCCGAGTTGCGTACCTTGGCCAAGCTGCGACGAGTTCAGTTATCACTTGAGTCTCCTGACGAGGAAGAGAATGACTCGATTCGAGGCCCTGGTAGCTACAGCACGACGGTTGATGCGATTCAGAGGCTGAAAACCGGCGGTATTCACGTCAGCATAATGATGACGATAAGTCGACTGAACTACCGGTCCGTTCCGCGGATGATTGAGTTCGCCGCCACGCTTGGGGTGGATGCCCTGGCGGTGGAGCGCTTCATCCCTGAAGGCTCGGGCCAGCAACTGCGTGAGTATGTCCTCACCCGAGACGAGGTTCGTGAAGTATATGCCTTGCTCTACGAGCGGGGGCTGGAGGAGAAGCGCCTCCGGGTCTTGATGTACCGGCCGTTGTTTGCGCTGTTTGACTGCATGAACCCGACCGTGGGCGCCATGTGCTCAGCAGGGGTCAATGCCCTGACCATTATGCACGACGGAA
>JAUYEF010000024.1 GCA_030691635.1 Bacillota bacterium | reverse complement strand
AAAGCGCTCGGTGGTCGGGAGTTCTTGCCTGGCGTCACCCGCCGGGACCAGACTGCCCTCGAACGGATAAGCCGTGGGCTTCTGAAGCTCTTGCATCCGGACGGGGAAGTCACGCCGGACAGCGCCGGGCTGGCGCTCGCGATGGCCTCTGAACTGCGGCAACGCGTCCATGACCAGCTGGCCATCCTGGACCCTGGGGAATTCCGGCCCCGCGCCGTAGGTTGGAATGGCGTCGTGCCTCTCTTTACCGCGCACGACCTAGATGTCCCCGGTCAGCTATCTGCCAGGGACAGAGTGCTCAACGTCGAGGCTCGGACCGGGGAAATCACGGCCCTGACCACACGCGTCAACGCCTCCGGAGAGACCATAGGCGGCAGCGTGCAGATCATTGAGGTTTCTGCGCTGGACCGTGGAGGAGGCGGCTTCGAGGTCGTCGGCAAGCATGGGCCTGACATGGCGGACTCGGCGCGCGCCGCCTATAACTTCGTGCTCAGTCACGCACAGCAGCTTGGTATATCCATCGACCTGATCAGATCGAAGAAGATCGCGGTCCACCTGGTGTCCGTCAGCACCCCGCGCGAAGGGCCATCCGCTGGGCTCGCGTTTGTCATAGCGATCATATCTGCGATAACCGGTGTCAAGGTGCGGCCGGGCGTGGCTGTCAGTGGAGAGGTGTCACTGCACGGTCGGGTCACCGGCGTTGGCGGGATATCTCACAAGATACGCGCGGCGCAGCAACACGGCAGGACGACAGTCATCTTCCCGAAGGAAAACGAGGCAGAACTCGGCCGGATGCCGGAAGAGGCGCGCGCCGGGCTGAATATCGTGCTTGTGGACTCAGTGGAGGATGCCCTGCGGGCGGCGCTGGGGTTGAGGGTATAGGTCGGCTGTTAGGATGCGGGCTGGCATTCCTGGTTGACTCCCGGCTCGGAGCTCCGTTTACCGACCCCTCTGGAGTCTAACCATTGTCCCCTGTGCATCGCATGTATTACCGCGGAATATAGGAAGTTCTACCAGTTATGTAGAAGGTCACCGATGTAATCTACGGCTCAACTTGCTTATCTTACTTTGACAATACGAACCCTTTTCCGGTTTATTAGGCATCTAGCTCTAGCCTGACTCACGAGGGGTGACCGGTGCTTGCAGGATGACGTTTCGTGCCCCAAATGCGGGGCCCCTATGGTCTTAAGAATGGCACGCCGCAGTGCTCGGGCAGGACATCAGTTTTGGGGTTGCTCCAGATTTCCAGTCTGCCGAGCAACCGTTGAATTTGGAGACGAAACCAAAGAGGGGGAAGCATCAGAAGAGGGGCAGGCCGCGCGTGCAGGGCTGTCGTTTCCCCGGCGCCTCATAGCCCGAAGCCACCATGAGGAGTCCCAAGTCGTCTATTTTGAGTGCGCTGCAGTCACTCGTGAAACCTTAGAGTGGGTGAGGAACTCTGGTGTTGATGATCATGACTTGATGTCCATCGCACAATGGAGGTTAGACTTCTTTCCGCCTCAGGATTTCCAGGCGCTATCCGAGGCCGAACGCCAGATACTGGCGGTATCTCAAAAGATACTCACCCGAGGCCGCCTGACGCTGTGTTCACCGTTCCTGGAGGATTCACTTGCCCGATATGCGGATAGCCTTTCAGCGCTGCCCGCAGGTGATAGTGATGCAATTGATAAGGACGCTGTATGGGTTCCTCACCTAGATAGTCCTGCAGAGCGATTGTTCTATGACCTGCTGCTAATGAGGCTCGGCAGGCATTTCTCCAAGTGGATTGTCCCCCAGATAGACATATCAAGTTTGTTGGAAGGCTCTCGTTTAGAGAAGCCGGATGGCCGTGTGGACTTCCTGGTGAGCCATCCAGAGATGGCCTTGCCCGTAATCATAGAAATCAATGGAGCGCAACACAGGTCTCACGTTGAAGGCGACCGTCAAAGGCATCTGGCTCTTCAGAACGGCGGCTACCAAGTCGAAGTACTATGGGAATCTGAACTTACTGAAAAAACGGTGAACGAGCTTGTTGAACGATTGGGTCTTGAACAAGTGGATCCGGAGTTCACTCCCTTACCCAAAGGCTTTGAGTTGATCAAGGCTACGAAGTTCTGCCATCAGCTGCAAATGGTAGTCATACAAGCCATCGGTGCAGGCATTCTTAGGTTGAACCAGGGACCGTGGCGCCTGTTCCTCGACCCCACAAACCTACCCTTTGACTCTCAAACAGCCTGTGACATAGCCGGACTAGCTCTAGAGGACCTCGAGCAACTCATTTCGAATCTTGGACACCTCTATTCGTTTGACACCTCGGAAACACGCCACGTAATCGAGACGGTCCTGCCGCCTACCCACCAACCGGACTCGATACTAGTCTCATACGCAAACCGTCATGACCCAAGAATCCCGACATTCAACATAGCGGATATCGCTTTACCCTTCCACATCGCCAACGAGGTTACCGTTGCCCCACCCGCATCACTCGTTCCGCCAGATATCGAGGCCCTAGAGTACTTCTTGAAGTACATTTTTCGCAAAGAGGGCTTCTGGGAGGGTCAGGCCGACGCCATTGCGAGAGCACTTGAGGGCAAGGACTCCATGGTTCTGCTGCCCACCGGTGGTGGTAAGTCAATCGCTTTTCAGCTCGCGTCTTTGCTTCTGCCTGGGCGAACGGTGGTTATCGACCCGATTTTGTCTCTGATTGAAGACCAGATAGATAATCTCGCATCATACGGGATCGACCGGTGCATCGGGATAAGCAGCCAGATAATAGACCCCGCGGATCGCTCGAAGGCCATGACCCTATTTGGGCAGGGAGAATACGTCTTCGCATACATAGCGCCAGAACGGTTTCAAACCGTAGAATTCCGGGAGGCAATACGCGCGCTGACAGTCCACAGTCCTGTCTCGTTGGTGGCCATCGATGAAGCACACTGTATCTCGGAGTGGGGGCACGATTTTCGTACTTCGTACCTCAACATTGGCAGGACCACCAGGCAGTTCTGTGAGTTTGGAGGAAGGGTACCCCCCTTGTTGGCGCTAACGGGAACGGCGTCCCGAGCAGTTCTCAAGGACATGCAGCGTGAACTCCAGATTGAGGACTTCGAGGCGATCATCACACCAAGATCATTTGACCGTAAGGAACTCCGGTTCAACATAATCTTCTCGCGTTCTAGCGAGAAAATGGCTCGACTCAAAGGACTTCTCGGCCAACGTCTGCCCTCCATGTTCAATTCTTCACCTGCAAACTTCCTGCAGGCAAACGGACATCGCACATACTCGGGTCTCGTGTTTTGTCCTCACGTCAATGGGGAATATGGCGTGGTAGACGTGGCTGAGGGGCTACGAGCTGAGTTGGGTATACCTACTGCTTTTTACGCTGGGAAGGAGCCAAGATACTGGTCCCAAGATGGTTGGCGCTC
>JAUYEF010000011.1 GCA_030691635.1 Bacillota bacterium | reverse complement strand
GCAGATCGTCTTCTGCCGGGGGCCTTTGTCGGTCATGAACGACTCCACGAGGAGGTAGCTGACGTATTCTTTTCCGTTCTTGCCTTTGCGGACGGTCTTTCGTATATACACGGCACTATGATATCTCATAAGCCTGAATCTATCAAGCCCTACCTTGCAGATAATTGGTCACTATTCTCGCCGTGTCCGGACTCTCCGGCCCTCTACCTGCGCCTCCTCTATCCACACTCCCTCAGAACCGATGGAAAACCCCACTTGAGTGCGGAAGTTGGGTTAGCAGGCCGGGCTCTTTGAGCACTTCGTAGCCGCAGTTCGGGCACTTCGTCTTGGCGCAACTCCCGGCCATCGGGCAGCCCCTGCACCCTCCAGTCGCGTCCACTTCCTCGAACACATGCCCACAGAACGGGCATTTGACTGTACTCGCCATTTTCGTCACCACCCCATCAGACCAAGAGTCAGGTTCAACACGTAGCCACCGGCAAACGCAAACGGAAATATAAAGGCAAAGATCGCCATGGCTACAGCGGTGCCGCGCTCTTTCGCCATCATGATGAACTGCGCCACACACGGGACGAACAGTGTCAGGGTGGATGCGGCGACCACCATCTGTCGTGGTGACAGGGCTGCGGCCTTCTGTAGATCATAGAGACCCGCTGCCCCGTAGTCGCGCCGGAAGAAGCCGAACAGGAACACCTCGGCCGTCCTACCAGGCAGTCCTATGGCCATGACGATGGGCCTCAGGACCTGGATCGCCGCATCAAAGAGCCCGGACATCTTGCCCAACCACATCAGCACGCTCGCCAGGGCAAAAAGCGGGATCACCTCGAGCAGGTACCAGTGCATTCTCGTATACGTCTTGGCCAGGATGTTCCGGAGCATGGGCAGCCGTAGCGGGGGAATCTCCATATAGAAGCTTGGCCTCTCTCCTGGAAGCAGCTTTGCCGTGAGGAAACCCACAAGAAGAAACACCAGGCCGATGAACACCGCCCATGCGAGCAACGCGCTGGGATAGCCCGAAAGCAATGCGAGGATGACGCCCAGCTGCGCGGAGCACGGGATCGCAAGCGCCAGGAGGAGAGTGGCGATGATGCGCTCACGCTTTGTTTCCAGGGTCCTGCTCACCAGTGTGGCCATCGTGTCACAGCCGAAACCGAGAGTCATCGGAATCACTGCCCGGCCGTTCAGGCCGATCAACTTGAATACCCGATCAACCAGCATGGCCAGCCTGGGCAGGTAACCACTGTCCTCGATTATTGAGAAGACGAGAAAGAAGGTGCCGACGATCGGCAGTATGATCGCAAGGGCATACCGCAGACCGAGCGTGAACACACCATACTCGCCGGCCAGCAGTTCCGTGACCGGTTGCCAGGGTACGTTGGCCTGAACCCAGCCGTTGATCCATGGCGTAAGGCGATTCTCAAACAGGCTCTGCTCGATGAAGTCCACCACAGTTCCGGCTCCGAAGACGCCTACGAACTTGTATAACCCGAAGTACAGCACAGCGGCAAGAAACGGGATACCCGTGACAGGGTTCATTGTCAAGTCGCTCAGCCGGTGCGCCAGAGTGGTCCTGGCACTGTCCTGTGCGGTCACAACTCCCTGCAGGACCCCTGTGACCACTTTCCGGCGTTCTATGCCTAGCTCGTACACAGCACGCCCGCCAAGAGCGGACTGCGCCTTCTCCAGCTGGCGCACCACCAGGCCGGGATCCCCCTCTACGGCCTGCATCGTCCGGAGGATCTCCTCATCGCCTTGCAGGAGTAGCAGCGCAATGGCCCTTTTCGATAGCCGGTACGTGCCATGCAGACTCTCGACCAGGAGAAGGATCAACCGCTCAATGTGTTCGTCGTATGTGAGCCACGAAGGGACGGCGACTGCTCCCGCGCCATCGCCGGCCGCTGCCGGAGCGCCTGCCTGCGCTGCGTAAAGGCCGATGATATCCCGAAGCCGGCCGGTTCCCCTGTCAAGCGTTGCGGAGACCGGGACCACCGGTACCCCAAGGCGACGTTCCAGCATGCCCGTGTCGATCCGCATGCCGAGGGCATCAGCCTCATCCATCATGTTGAGAACCAGTATTACAGGCAACCCCGCTTCGATGAGCTCCACGGTGAGGGCGAGCATTCTCTCAAGATTCTTGGCATCCGCCACGTGCACCACCACATCCGGCCGCTCGTTCATCAGCAACGTCCGGGTCACGCGCTGCTCTTCTGTCAAGGGGTACAGCGAATACGTTCCGGGGGTATCAACCACATTCCAGTCATGCGGCCCAATCCGCCCCTTACCCTTAAAGACCTCCACAGTCGTTCCCGGGTAGTTCGATACCGTAACGTACTTGCCGGTCAGCCGGCCGAACAGCACGCTCTTGCCCACGTTTGGCGCGCCCACGAGCGCAAGCCGGGGTTGTGCTCTTGCGTCATCGGACATTCGCCTCAGCCTCCTCTGTGTGATAATAATAGTCATTCTCATTACGACCCAAAGAACAAGCCGGGGTGAGAACCCGCCTACCCGGCAGGCGTCCCCCGGCATGAGCTGCACAACCCATAAAGCCTGAGAACGTGGTCATCTATCCTGAACCCATGGCGAGACTCCACATACTGCTCGATCTGGTTCAGCAGGTCCTGCTCAGCCTCTTCCACCTTGCCACAACGCGTGCATATCAAGTGATGGTGAGTATGCGCGCCGGGGCGATCGCAAAGCTCATACCTTGACCTGCCGTCGCCGAGTTCCGCGCTGGTTATGACGCCCGCGGATTCAAGCAAGGAAAGTGTACGGTAGACGGTGGCAAGCCCGATGCCTTTCTGCCCTCTCGCCACAGTCTGCCAGATTTCATCCGCACTCAGGTGCCGTTTCTCTGTCTGGGCCAATGCTGAAATCACGGCCTCCCTCTGCCGGGTCAGCCGCAGGCCCTTGGCATCAAGAATCTCCTTGGGATTGCGGAACTGGTCAGGCTCGAAAGACCGGGATTCCGGCGGCACGGCCAACAGCCCCTTCCTGCAAGTGAGAATCATTATCATCTCTTGAATCCATGATAGCATGTGGCAGACTCGGAAGTCAACTGCTGGTGAGATGCTCGATAGGGCCTACGAAAAGCCTCCGGTGGTGCCCGGAGGCTCGACTGGCATCTGTATTCTGCTTGCTTGCGGCCTCTTGATGATGCGCTGACGCTGAGGTGATTCTACGCCTTCCTCAGCACCCTCCCGGCCAGAGCTCCTGTGTGGTGGCGGTCCCGTACGGCGACCTGCCCGTTAACCAGCAC
>JAUYEF010000451.1 GCA_030691635.1 Bacillota bacterium | reverse complement strand
TGGTAGAAGTCGTGGCGAGTTGTGGAGTCGACGTCCGCTGTTCCCCTCAGAACTTGGCTTGCGACCCTGAACAGCATATACAGGTAGAAATAGCGTGTCTGATTGCGATAGTCGTCTTCCGCAAGGCTCTTCTTGGCTCCTATGGAATAGCCTCGCCCTTCCGCGTGTCGTGCCATCAGCCATGGGACCAGCAGATCGTCCTCCTTCAAATCGTGTGTTGCATCATCGAACTCGCTGCCACCAGGGGTGAACTCACCACTCCTGCCAAAGGCTGTATGCGGTTTCTTAAGGACTGCGGCACCGTAGAAGCGGAGCGCATCGAACGCGTTGATCAGCCGCCCCTGTGGGAACCTATCCTTTTCGGCTTTGGGCAGCACGTTGTACTCCCCCGTCTGGATCTCGAGGAAATACTTCCTTTCAGCCAAACCAGCCTTGAGTCGATGGAACTCCTCTTCAAGAGTGAGGAAGTCGCGACCTCGCACTGCGTTTTGTTTGTTCGAGTATCGCGTAATATTCCGCACAAAATCCGTGTTGAAGTCCGGCACAGCGATTACCTTGAAGGCGAGCGATGCCTTGCGGTAAGGCTCTGCTTCGGGTAGGGTGCCTAGCTTCACGTGTGTGCCAGCGAAATGGTTTACCATGAAGTCGTAGAGGGTTCGCGTGGTCTGACATCCGTTTACCACCTGGGGAGAGTCGATCCGCAGCCCTTGAGCAGATGACTGGAAGCTCCGGCACACGATGCTAATTCCGTTGTTGTAAGCGATAAACCTCTCCGGCTCTTGGCGTAGGGTGTTGTTGATCCCGTCATTCACCGACTTCGCTCTCCTCCCTAGCCACTTCCGTACATTTCGATCGTAGATGCTATCAAGCACGCCGTGATGTTGGTCTGCGTACTCGCGAAGCATGCGATACGCATCAATGAGCGTTGCGGCGCCGATGTAGACATCCTGCATCGGCTGGACTCCCTGGCACGAAAGAGACACGACGACGCCGGGGGCTCGCTGGCCAGTCACCTCCTGATATACGTCTCCCAAGCTCATCGCTTCCAACACGACTTGGGAACCGAAGCCCTGATTCGCAAGCCCACGGGCATCGTCCAACTCATCAAGTTGGTCGCTAGTCATTGGCTGAATCGTGATGATTAGGTACTCCACAATCCCTCCAGCCCTGAGTATTGCGGCGCATTGTTCAAGGGCATCGGTAGGGGGCTGCCCATCTCGAGCCTGCCGGAGACCCTTGGCGAATTTCCTAAACTCGTCTAGTGGAGAGGCCTGCTCCCCGGCAACGCCGTATTTCCCCTGTACGACGAGCGCATGCGGGGGTTCCGCGTCCTCGGCAGGGTCGATGATGAGTGCATCGATGCCATGGTCTCCGCTACCTGCCATGCCAGTCGCGTTGACAGAGTCGTCGTCCGACAGCTGATAGCGGTAGCGGAGAACCCGCTGGACAAACCGATCGCCCCTGACGACCGCGCTTGGCTCGGCCTCTAGTTCCTCAAGAAGCACTGTTTTCCACGTTTCAAAGCCAGGGCTAGGTAGCGTCATTTCTCCTCCCTCTCGTTTTGTTGTGCCTGGCGAGGAGTACAGCCAGCTCGCGTTCGGTAGCCACAGCGACCCTCCTAGCCCATTAGAGTCGGTAGCAGTTCCTCCCTGCGGCTCCAATAGCCAACAATTGACACCCGACCCAACAGAGCTACCTCGGGTTGTTTCCACTCATAATCGATGTCGTTCAGTAGGCTCACCTTGGCGTCGCGTCCCAGCCTCCCGTTACAGTCAACCCAGATACGGAAGACCCGGTTGACCACTGGCTGCAATGCCGCTACCTGCCTGGGGCTGAGCGTGTGGAGGTACTTGTTGGCTGGCATCAGCCTGAAGTCCACGGTGTAGATCTTGCCAGACTCTCCGGTCAGCTTCACCTCCGGCTCGTATTCCACTTGGCGTTCCTGAAGAAACCTACCCACCTCTTGGACGAACGTGGGTGGCTCGTAGGTACGGGATGTGTATATAAGGTCTGCCACGCCGCGTGCCGCGACGATGACATCGAAGAGGAGGTCACCAATCTCGTCTACCGTTCCTTCCTTAGCTAGCTCGCCACGGATAACATCTACGCCCACGCCCGTGGCGATGGTCTCTGCCATGCGCTTTCGCTTGGGGGTGCCCGACACCTCGAAACCCTGGGAATGGAGGTGTCGAAGAGTCTCCCCGAGGTCCGTTACTCGAATGCGGCCTCGACCTGGCTCCTCAACAAAGACCTCAATGAGGTCATTGTCGGGGTACAGATAGGGAGTTACGATACGCAAGCGCCGTCCCAGCGGCACGCAGCGGAAGTTGCCGCTAAGGCTCTTGACGTAACTGTCAGTCACCTCAGCACACGATAGTGTCATACTTCCCCTTCTATGGAACCTCTCCTAATCCTAGCTGTCGAGCAGGAAGAGGCCTCACTTGGCCCTGGAAATGAATGTTGCATTCGCCACAGAACTGGCCAAAGGCTACTTCGATGTCCTTGCTGATTTCTTCCTCAGGTGTAAAGGCGAACCGATCTCGGCAGCGGTCCGTCCAGCGCTGCTTGTGTGTGCCTGGCCGCCATTCTTCGCGGTTGGTATGCTTGTTTACGTGCCCTCCGTCCACGTCAAGACCCAGGATGCGGAAGTTCCGGCTCAATATAAGAGAAAAGCTGAATCGTGATGGCTCCTTCAAATTGACGTTCGCATACACTCTGAGATCCACACCCAAGTCGTTGACTACTCGCATCTCACTCTTCGCCCAACTCTCGTTTGGATTATTGGCCCAAGCCAAGTCATCACGAATCGACTTTGAGGCGGCGATGAGCCTATTCGCCTCCCTTTCTGTCAGTGGGATGCGCGGCATCAATCTAGTGCCCCCGTTGACGTTCAGTCTGTCGGCTCCGCTCCTTTGCCAAGCGGTCTTTCGCAGGCTCTGCCTGAAGTGGCCCAGTTATTTGGACAAGGATAGGACGATCATAGGAGAGACCCCGCGGTGTTCTAGGCCACCATCTCACTAGGGGATGATACCACTTGCTCATCGGTTGTGCTGCCTGCCTCATGGTCTTCCAAGCCACCGGTAGGTGGGGTTGGTCTGAGGTGCCAGGAAGAAGTCTTTATGAGGCCACCTTCGGGGGTAGGACGTAGTGTCAGAGGCTTCGGCCACGCTATCGGAGCCTTTGCTGCGCTGCTCACGCTGCACAATCCAGCGCAACGTTCAATCCAGAGCCCGGTGGCTCAACCACAATGTGGCTTTCCGTGCAATTCTGGTAGGGGCGCCGTAACTGCGGAACGGCTGAACCGCGAACAAAGGCCCCTACGAAGCCTGGAACTGCGGCCCTCCGTCACGAGAGCAGATGTACGCGCGTTCTTCCTCGGCTTGTGCCATGCTGACCATGATTGCGGGACACCAACGCCTGAGCGCCCAACCTGCCGCCAGGCCTGCGCCGAAACCCACCGCTGGGTTGAAGCCGAAGGACAGAGTTGCGACGCCCAAGGCTAGTCCCACCGCCCAGCGCGGGAAGCGCCAGACGCGGGACGAAGCTGCAAGCTCAAACCCGCTGAAGAGCAGCAGGCTCCCCACCGCGGCCGTGGGTATCAGCGCCAAGAGCGCCATGCCTCCCGAGCCAAGGAAGAGGCCCAGCGACAGAAAAGCGGCGCCTATGATGACCGCAGCGCCTCCAGTTCGGGCGCCGAATCTGTAATGGCCGGCCAGGCCGCCCGCGCCGTGGCACATCATATACCCGCCCAGCGGCGCCGCCAGCATGTTGACGATGCCCGTGGAGAGGGAGAGGTTGCGCACGGTCACGTGGTGCTCCTCTTTGGGGAAGTAGCGGCGCGCCAGCGCGGCCGTCACTATGATAGCGTTGGTCAAGGTCAGGGGGACCTGTGGCAGGACCGCCACGTAAGCCGCGCGCAGAAAGTCGTGGGGCCTGGGCACGACTCCACGCGGCAGGTACAGGCCCCAGTCCACCTCAGGGATGCCCTTGTTGATGCCCAGCGCGAACGCCAGTCCCACCCCCAGGGCAAGCCCCACTAGCGCGGCGGGCACCCTTCGGTTGAACAGCAGGAGGCCCATAGCCCCGGCCACAATGGCGCTCAGTAGCGGCTGGGACCACGCGAGCTTGAGCCCCAGCCAGGCCAGCGAGGCGCCGAGGCCAAGCTGTATCCCAGCCGTCGTCCAGGGCGGCGTCACCCGCGCCAGCATCGAGACCAGCCCTGTGGCTCCGGCCACGAGAAAGAAGAAGCCTATGATCAGCGCCCCAGCCGACACCTCGGCCGGCGTCATACCCTGGATGAGCACGGCCGCTGAGGCAGCCTTCATGGGCTGGACGCCCACCGGAATCCCGTAGGCCGCCCCGCTGGCCAGGTAGAAGAGTCCGAAGGACACGAACACGCCCGCCGGCGAGAGCCCGGCCACGGTGATGGCGCCCAGCACGTGGGGCAGGAACGTGCCCAGGTCCCCAAGGGCGCCCGAAAGCTCCTTCAGGCCAAAGACGAAGCGGGGACGCCGGAGGGGCCGGTCGGCGGGCTGGCGGGAGCACCGGATGGCGACATCGAAGGGGAGGGTGCGTCCGCTATCGCGGCGCTGCTCCAGGGCCTCCCTCGAGAAACTGGCCACCCTCAGACCTCCCCTTTGTCGGGCGCATTATGCTTGAACGTGGAGGCGCAGTCCAGACTCTAGACATGTAGCCGCTGGCAGAAGCCGTATGCCCCCCTTGTCGGGCACGCGCCGCCAAGTCACCGGCGTAGGTCAGGGGCGAAACGAAGCCAGACAGCCTTGGCCCACGATAGCACCCCGGCGTGTGTCGGTCAACGCGACAACGCTGCTTTCTTTGGCTAGGTCGCCCAGTGCGGCGCCTCGGCGGCCAACATGGCGCGAGGGGATGTCAGCGCCGAGGATGAGGGGTCCAACGGGAAAACGACTCCTCTTCCACTGCGCGCAGCGGGACGGCCCTCGAATCCAGGCACGTTTAGTGTTTGTTTAGGGCGCCTATTCCATTCTTTTGGCTCCTGTTAGGCGCACGGTGTAGCATCCCGCTATACGGCAGCGGTGCCTTTGCCAACCCGACACCACGATTTGACCCGCACGGGGTGGCGAGGTCGGCGGGACATGAGCCTGTTCAGATAAGGTGGCCAGAAACCTTACGGGAAGGTGGGTACCCGCGCGCCGTGCTACAGCACGCCATCAGACGCCAGAGTGGCGAGGATCCGGGTGTTCGCAAGTTCGACGCTGAAAGGAGGACGCCACCAATGAAGAAAACAGCAGCAGTGGGACCGATGCTAGGAATCGCCTTAATCTTGTTGCTGGTGATAGCCGTATCCTGTGGGCCGGCGGCCACCCCCACGCCCAGGCCAACTCCCACGCCGCCTCCAACTCCTACGGCTGCGGCTATACCCACGACGGCGGCGCCCCAGCAACCGCAGGCCACGGCCACACCCACCCCTACGCCCAGGCCCGTGGCCACAGCCGTCGCAACACCTACGCCTACCGCCACTCCTACGGCCACGCCGGTCCCGCAGCCCACGGGCCCGACGGGCACCCTGGCAGTGGCCCTCGACACTATAGGAATATCGCCCGACCCCAGGCTGGGGAGCCGCCCGGTCTGGCAGCAGTACAACACGCTCTCCTTCGACATGCTGCTGGACGTGGAGCCGTTCAAAGGGACGCTGCAGCCGGGCGCGGCCGCATCCTGGGAGATGGCGCCCGACGG
>JAUYEF010000450.1 GCA_030691635.1 Bacillota bacterium | reverse complement strand
GTCGGGGCGCCGGGCGTCTTTGCCTCGACCTTGCCGTAGACCGTAGGCTGGCCTTTTGAGGCCAGGATTCTGGTGCCCTGTATCCCGGCTTGAGCCATCCGTTGCCTCAACCACTCCGCAGCCCGCAAAGTATCTTGCTTGAACTCCGGCATGGTCCCAACACTGGGGATGGATAAGAACTCAAGGAATTCCTCAATGTATCCCATCGTGTCAACCCTTTCTGGGCCTTGTAAGCCCCCTTCTCCCATCTGCGCGCATCAGCACCGTCGTTCCCTGTCTGGGACGGCCCCGTTATGCCGTCTGGGGGCACCGGCTCCGCCTGCTTGGCCTAACGGTAGGCCTGAGCCTGATGGCCCTGTATTTCCCACACGCCCCCCTCGTACCTTCTCCCTTTTCCAAGTTGCACAACCAGCGGCGGCACGGAGGAATCGAGCCCGGCTTGGTGAAATGGCTGGAGAAGCGCGGGTCCCGGTGGAGGGAGTAGCATGGAGAATCCTGTCGCGAAGGTCTACGACGCTGACCCCGAGAGGGAATGGATGAGGCTGGAGCGCTCGGCCTTCCATATGATTGAGTTTCGCGTGACCATGCACTATCTCAGAAAGCACCTGCGCCCCGGCAGTTTGGTCCTCGACGCCGGCGGCGGGCCCGGCCGCTACTCCTTGGCACTCTGCCGGGACGGCCACCGGGTGGCGCTCTTGGATCTATCCAAAGGGCTCATCGACTGGGCGGTCACGGAGTTTCAGGCTGAGCCCCCGGAGGTCAGGCAGCGGCTCGTGTCCGCCGAAGTGGGGGATATGCGCGACCTGGCGAGGTTCGCCGATGGGCACTTTGATGCCACCCTGTGCCTTGGCGGCCCCTTGTCGCACGTGCCCGACGACGCGGGCCGGCGCAAGGCTCTCAGCGAACTGGTGCGCGTGACCAGGCCGGGCAGCATCGTGTGCATCTCGGTGATAGGGTATCTCGCGATGCTCCGGTCGGTGCTGCTCGACTTCAGCTTCGAACTGCTTGACCCTGCGTATGTGAGGCTCCGCCCGAGGGGCGACGCGTTGATGAAGGGGAACGTGACGCACTTTTTCCGCGCCAGAGAACTGGAAGATCTATGCCGGGACGCTGGGCTGCTGCGGCTCGACCTGGCAGGCTGTGAGGGTCTTTCCTCGAATCTGGAAGAGGCCACGAACCGGCTCGCCGAGGACCCGGCGAAGTGGCGGGCCTGGCTGGACCTTGTGTTGGAGACCGCATCCGACCCAGCAGTGGCCGACATGTCGGAACACATCCTCTACGTCGGGCGGAGGCCGTGAAGGGTTCAGAGGATTAACGGAGGCTCGATGATGAAAATCCTTGCCGTGGTTGCTGGGCCGGCGTATGGGGGCCCTGGGGCGGGGCTAGCCGTGCCCCGGCAGGCGGTACGCACTGTTTTCTCCGCCTTGAGTTGTGGCATTATGAACTGGTGCGGTTGCGCTAAGATCCCCAGCACATCAAACCAATAGTCATGCCCGGATGGTGATAGAGATGCAGATCGTTTTGCGGCCCGCAAGGCCGGAAGACCGCGCCAGAGTGATTGAAGTCGAAGCCGGGGCGACGCCCAACCTGCAATACCTGCCCAAAGTCTTCGATATGTTCGCTTCCGATCCGCAGGGCGAGTTCGGTGTAGTGGAGGTGGACGGTACAGTCGTCGCATGCGGCAAGCTCACCGTCGTGCCTGACGGGTCAGCATGGCTCGAAGCGCTCCGTGTCATGCCCGCGTACCAGGGGCTCGGGATCGGCAAGCGGTTCTACGAGCGTTTCTTCGAGCTCGCGCGGCTCAAGGGCATAACCACCATGCGCATGTACACAGGGCTCCGGAACGTGGTGAGCAAGGGTTTGGCAGAGCGTTTTGGTTTCCATCTCGCGGCCACATACAGGGGCGCGTACCTGCCGGTCGCCGGCGCGCCCGGTCCACAGCAGACTGCGCCGGCCACCACTGTCTCCCGGACTGTGCCGACCGCCGCCGGTTTCCGGCAGGTCAGAGATGCCGGCAGGGCAACAGACCTGCTCATGTCGCTGAAGGAAAGGTGGGCGGGGTTCCTCGTGATGAACCGGACGTTCTATGAGGTGACACCCGCTCTCAGCGCCTGGCTCGCGGGGCGCGGCGCTGTCTACGAGAACCCATCCACCGGCAGCTTCGTCACGCTGGATGCCCGTTTCATGCCGGAGCAGTCGCTCCACATCGGGGTTTTCAACGGCCCAGTGGAAGAGTGGCTGCCGCTTGCAGTCGAGAAGGCCGCCGCACAGGGAGCCGCACGCCTGCAGTGCATGTTCCCACCCACGGCGGAGGATGTGCAGGCAGCGCTCCAGGCCTGTGGGTTCATGCTGGAGCCCTCTGACTGCATCGTGATGGAAGTCCGGATCTAGCGGCGCCGTCTCCGTTACTCCAGGCCCCTGTTCCTTTTCCTTGTCTGTGACCATACGCCGAAGTCAGCCGGAGGCTCGACGATCTCGTGCTCTGGCTTGAGGTGCAGCTCTGCCGCGCCGGTGGCGCAGGCTGTGACGCATAGCCCGCAGCCGATGCAGCGGGCCCTGTCGACCACGGCGACGCCGTCCCCCACCGTCACCGCATGAACCTGGCACCTGTCCTGGCACAAGCCGCAGCCAGAACACGAGTCCGCGTCAACGGCAGCGTAGTAGTTCGCATGGGCGACAGACTCCGAAAGACCGAACTCGGTGATGCCCCTCAAGATCCCACAGCAGCACCCACAGCAGTTGCAGACATAGTTGATGCCCTTCGCCACGTTGCTCACCGTGTGGACAAGGCCGGTGCGTTCCGCCTCATCGAGGAAAGCCAGGGCCTCTTCCCTGCTCACGCTGTATTTGCCGGCAGGGCGCTCCACCGGGGCCCAGCTGAGGCACGATCTGCGGGGGAAATCACACTTGCGCGCGCCAACCAGGTCCTGCTGCTTCCGGCACACACAGTCCCTGAGGTTGAAGCTCTTTGCCCCCTCCAGGAACGCCTTCACGTCATCATACGGTAGTATCCATTCGGACTTCGTCGCGCCGTGCGCTGGCACCACCCGGTGTATCGCGGGATCAGGCCGCATCATGTCGGCAAGGCCGCCGCTCTCGACGAAGTACTCCTCCATCAGGTGGGCGAACCGGTGGGCGACGTCCCCCTCAAGTCCGAACATCGTTGACTCGTAGCTACCGACGATGAACTTATCGAGGCGGAAGAGCAGCTCGCCCTCGCCCGCCTTCGCCAGGACGGTACCCTTCCTCACCATATCCTTTAGCAGGGCCTTAGTCCTCACTGCTTCCGTGCCCGCCCGCGTGGCGATCGTGCCGGCCGGTTCCCACCCATCGGAGAGAACCCTCGCGATTCCAGCCTCCTCAGGCGTGAACATGATCTTCAGGATCTCGATTTCCACCCCGGATCCTGTGCGGCAAAAACCGTTAGGTAAACGCCGCAGCGCTTCGGCTAGGTCCTCATATGCCTCTGTCAAGTCAGCACCTCCCTCATCGTACCGGTCAGCGGTCAGCGTACTGCTACCGGCCACCATGACACGCCCTACGACCCACTATGACCCAGGACCTTTGCCACGAGACCGGCGGCTCGCTCCGCGGTCAGGGCTCGTTCGGATTCAGAGAAACCCTGCTTCGCGACAACGTATCCGCCCAAACTCTTGATGCTCGAATCGATATCGTCGAGTGCTTTCACGAAGCCGGACTTGAGCCCGGACATGGAGAACAGGACACACTTCTTTCCTGACACGTTCTGGATACCCTCCACCATTGAGTTCGCAGGCGACGAGGCATGTCCAGCCCACGTTGGGAAGCCCAGGAAGAGGAGGTCATAGCCGGAGACGTCCTTTGGGAGCTCGACCAAGGCGGGTTTCGCGCCCCGGCGCGCCTCGAAAGCGCACCCCAGGAAACTCGCTTCCTGCTGCCGGTGGAGGCGCAGGACCTCTACAGATACTCCTTTCGCGTCAAGTTCTCGTTTGAGGGCGTCTGCCGCTTGCGCAGTGTGGCCGGAACGCGAGTAGTAGACGATAAGCGCTTTCATTGTGTAAACCCCCTGACCGCACTGAGGCGGCGTAACTGGTTTTGCTCGTCACTGGTTCCGGCATACCGGTCAAGGTTCCTGCAACGAAGGGCCCCTCAGGCCGGATGCCTTACCGGTGCCGCTCCGCTGATGCCCCGTGTCACTGGTGCCCCGCATCACTGGTGCTATTCTCGTGCGTCTGTTAGCATGCTACTGGGACACGCGGTGCCGTCACAGGCGGATTGGTTAGGGGGTTTGAGGTGAGCGCGTTCGATTGGTCGAAGATCCAGACTGCTGAGACGCTTGAGCAGAGCAGGGAGCCGCGGTTTCGCCCGGAGATGCGGCCTCTGCTTCTCCAGTACTTCGGGCTTGCGCCCGGCATGGACGTGTTGGAAGTCGGCTGCGGTCCGGGGACACTTGCGCCATATCTGGCCGAGGGCCTGGCGCCGGGGACGGTAACGGGCCTTGACCTGGACGAGCGGTTTATCGAGCGGGCCAGGCAGAAGGCCGAGCATCTCGGGCTTGCCGCCGTCGGTCCCGGCGCCGTCAAGTATGTTATCGGGGACGTGTACTGCCTGCCCTTTGACGACTGCGCTTTTGACGCTGTGCTCAGTTACACTGGGCTCGGCGTCCTTGAGGACCCGGAGAGGGCCTTGAGGGAGATGATCCGAGTGTGCCGTGCCGGCGGCACGGTCAGCACGGCGGAACCGGTCACATGCCCGGATGGCCTGGGCTTCGCCGGCCTGGACTCCATACCCGGCAGAGAGCCCTATCGGGGCGCCGCCCGGTACTGGCATCTGAAGCGTCGTCTCCTTCAGGCGATGAGGCCTGAGTTCACGAAGGGCATCGGCAGCAAAGTCTGGCCCGTCCGGTCTTTCCTGGCCCTGCTAGTAACGTGCGGCCTGACCGCGGTGACTGTGAACGCGTGGGGATACTGCCTGGCGCCAGACAACGCGAGGCAGCTGGAAGAGAAGAGCCGGACCGGCACGCTACGACAGATGGACGGCGAAATCTCCTGGCTGGAGTCGCTCCGGCCCGGGGAAGATGGCCTACTGACCGACGGCCCAACGTGCACGAACGGCTTCATGCGCACCGACGGCCTCACTTGCACGGACCTGCCGGAGCTGGTTGACCTCGCGAAGGCGCGTCGCAAGTGGCTTGAGCACAGCCGCGACTACAGCTGGGAGGCGGGAGTGTCGCTGGTGATCATGGGTAGAAAGCCGCGGGTGCCGCAGGAGGCGAAGTGACCCGCGTTCACCGGCAGCCACATTATTGAGACAGGGCACTGGCCCGAGCCAAGGCGCGCTGCCCTACCGCGGCACAATCGGGAACACAATCATCGTCTGCAACTCATCTTCTGGAGTCTGGCCCGGTTCGTTAAGGTAGAATTCAAAGGCGACGCCGGTCGGGGTATACCCTTTCTCCGAGATGTATCTGGTCAGGGCCTCATAGACCGGCCCCGACGCGGCGTACGGGCCCGTATGCAGGCATCTTGCCTGCTCACCCGCCTCGATGTCGCGGGCCGTGATCTCACCTTTTCCCGGTAGGATCTTGGCCACAGGGAACCCAGCCTCCACATCGAGGTTCTGCATGTCCATGTTGTGATAGGCCGCGAAGGGGGCACCCGTGGGCTGTTCTTTGAGTTCCGCGAGGTGCCGGATGACCGACGAGTACGCCTTGCCGAGCCATTCAGGCAATCGCTCAACAGAAGTCATCACTCTGATCGAGAGCACGGGTTGCGCAGTCTGCTCCACTATCTCGCAGTTGTACATGGTGCCAGCTCCTCCCATCGGGCCTGCCAGCGGGCCCTGGACATTGGTATTCTGCCCACATGCCGCCTTTCCTGTCGCCGGATTGACAGGCCCGGTCGCCCGTGGTAGGTTGGATTGGCTCTGGGACCCGTTTCCCCCACTCCACTCGTGACCCGCCAACTCCGCCCCGGTTATGGCCCAGACCAGACAGGAGGAGTCTGTTTGGACCTCAAAGCATGGGCTCGCCAGAGAGGATACGCGATTGCGTGGGGGCCACCGGATCTGATCTCTGAGATCAAGAACGAGATGGAAGGCCGGTACGAAGCCGGCGAGGTCGATCCAGGACTATCGCGCCGCTATCTGCGTTTTTCCTACACCGCACTCGGCGTTGACCCCATCCGGCAGGTTGGCATCGCGGCCACCCCGGTGCCCGCACACACGATTCGTTTCGAAAGCGCTACCGGCGCCGTCACGGTCCTTGTGCCACCTACATACGTGGGAGACGACTCGCTCACCGCGGCTGTCATCGGCGATCTTGCCTGTGCGCTGGGACAGGACGGTATTCGAGCCGGGGTCCTGAGTATCCCACGCAAGCTTCTCGCCACACGCCTGGGGCTCGCCAACTACGGTCGAAACAACATCGCCTACGTGCCGGGCATGGGGAGCTACGTCATGCTCTCGCCATTCGCGACTGACCAGGCGCTTGAGCCACGCTCTTTTGGGGGACAGGCTGCCTGAGCCCGCCGCCCCTGCTGGCGCGGCACTCGACCTTGCCTCTGCAGAGCCGAAGCGTGGAGCGATGGCTATGGACTGCTCGTCGTGTTTCGCCTGCCTCGCAGCCTGCCCGACCCAGGCCATCCAGGAAGACCGTTTCTTGCTCCACGCCGAGCGATGCCTCGTGTACGCCAATGAAAGTCTCGACCCCTGGCCTGACTGGGTGCCTTCCGATGCCCACCACTGCCTCGTGGGGTGTATGCGCTGCCAGGAGGTATGCCCGCAGAACGCGGGCCGCTTGAAGGTTGAGGCGCTGCCGCCCGTCTTCACAGCCGAAGAGACTGAGGTGGTGCTACGGGCGCAAGGGGACGCGGGTAACGCACATATGTGGGCCGCCATCGACAAGAAGCTGGCGCAGGCTGGCCTGATTCTTTCCGGACTCCTTCTGGCCAGGAATCTTAGGGCGCTTGTGCCGCCGGAGAGCCGGTCGCAGGAGAGTGACGACAGATGAATACTGCCGCCAGAGAGCGCTTTCGCCTGGTATCTGCAGTGCACCTCTTCTTCACACGCGATGGTGAGATCCTGCTACAGCGTCGCTGCAACACCGGTTATGAGGACGGCAATTACAGTGTTCCGGCGGGTCACCTCGATGGCGGCGAGAGTGTGATCCACGCCGCCATACGCGAGGCCAGGGAGGAGGTGGGTGTCGAGGTACCTCTGGATGCAATTCGAGCCGTGGGTGTGATGCACTGGAAAGCCGGAGATGAGCGCATAGACTTCTTTGTTGAGGTAAGCAAGTGGAAGGGGGAAATCATCAACAGTGAGCCTCGGAAGTGTGACCGGCTTGACTGGTTTCGAGTCAGTGCTCTGCCGACGAATACCGTCCCCTATATCCGGCGCGCCCTACAGAACTACACTTCGGGCACCTGGTTCGACTGTTATGGATGGGATGACGCCGCAACGGAGTGACTGGGGCTAACACCAGAAGCCGTAACTGCAGGCGACCAGAACAACATGCCACCCGCTTCACCCTCACATGGGTGATATTGGGGTTATCACCGTACGCAGGGTGAGCTGGCATCCAGCGTTCTACGGCAGGTCCTCACCCCTCACCACCTACCATGAACTCGGGCGACGAGCTGCTCTATGCGTTTGCGGACTGGTTTCTGGGCCAGAGCCTGACCGGTGGAGGTTGAAGCCCCTGACCGCGGCAGTTTGCCGTCGGCACGAGCACGCGCCGGTAATTGATCGCAGCCGTTAATCGCCGCAGTTTGCCGCCTTCGCCCGCACACTTCTGATTGGCGAAGTTGTCAGCATACAATTAAGCAGGTATAATCTGTTTAGAAGTCTTCAGGGCAGGGTGAGGGCAGAACGCGCCCAATTCCCAACCGGCGGTGATGCTTCCCGCGAGGGAAGATTAGTCCAACAGCCCCAGCAGTTGAACCGGTGAGAATCCGGTACCGGCAGTAAAGTCTGGATGGGAGAAGGCTTGAGCGCCACAGCAAGTTTGCATGCCCTGAAGCGGCTTTTTCGGGGCATTTTGTTTTGCTGGGCGGACCTATCCTGACTTGGCCTTTCCCGGCCGGGCGATAAGACTGGCACAGAGGAAGTGCACCCTCGACGTGGCTGTACCGAAAGTGGCGGCGATTCATGACATGTCCGGCTTCGGCCGTTGTTCGCTGACGGTCATCATTCCAGTATTGTCCACCATGGGCGTCCAGGTCTGCCCTTTTCCGACAGCCATACTCAGCACGCATTCGGGCGGATTCGGCAAGTCTTCGTTCCACGACCTTACCGTCACAATGGAAGACTACTCATCACACTGGCAGAGCATAGACCTGCGGTTCGACTGCATATACTCGGGCTTCCTTGGCTCGGCGCGGCAGATCGAAATCGTCTCCACGTTCTTCCGCGACTTCTCCACCCCGGAGCCGCTGATCGTGGTCGATCCAGTCATGGCGGACAACGGCAGGCTGTACGAGACGTACACCCCTGAAATGCAGGACAAAATGCGGCTTCTCGCGATGAAGGCAGACGTCATCACGCCCAACCCGACAGAGGCGTTCTTCCTGCTGGGAGAGCCGTACCCGGACCGGCCGCTGGACGTCGGGGCAATAAAGCGCCTGCTCAAGGGCTTATCGGAAACCGGCCCTTCCGCCGTCGTCATCACCGGCATTCAAACCGACGGCGCCGGCCACATAAACGCCGGATACGAACGAGACAGCGGCTCATACTGGCAGGTGCCGTTCGAGCGCATTCCGGTGAACTACCCGGGAACCGGCGACATCTACTCAAGTGTCCTGGTCGGAGGCCTGCTGAAAGGCGACAGCCTTCCAGCGGCCATGGACAGGGCGACGCAGTTCATAAGCCTTGCCGTTCGCACGACCCATGCAAGCGGGACCCCGGCGAGAGAAGGGGTCCTGATAGAAAAGGTCCTGCACTGGCTGTCGCAGGACTTCGTGAGCAGGACCTACACGGCGATATAGGAGCGATATGGAATTTGAATGGAGGCGGCACTCATGGCCAAGAAACTCTCTGTGCGTGACATGACGATCATCGGGATGCTGGCTGCGCTGGTTGTCATCGGCACCACCATCAAGATACCGTACGGCACCGGCGCGATGGTCCACCTGGGGAGCGCGGCGATCTTCACGTCCGCAATCCTCTTCGGCGGGGTCTATGCCGGCTTCGCCGGCGCGATTGGATCGGCTTTCTTCGACCTTCTGATGGGATTCTCGCCCTACACCATCTGGTCTTTCTTCATCAAGGGCATAGCAGGGCTCATCACAGGTTCCCTCGCCCATTCGGGCGGAGCGGAGGGCAGGAGCCTTGCGAGGAATATCGCCGCGTGCATCTTCGGCGCTGCCTGGACCCTGGCGGGTTACATTGTGGCGTGGACTGCGGTGATTGGGAAGTTCCAGGTCGCCCTGGCGAATACCCCGAGTTCGCTGATGACCTCCACGGCCGGGCTGATCGTCGCCATTCCCCTGTCGGTCGCGTTGCGCAAAGCGCTTGAGGCAGCCAAGATCATCAGGCCGGGGAAGCCGGGTCCAAAGTAACGCGGGCGCCTCTAGCTCGACCGGCGCCCGCATCTGCGGCAGTATGTAGCAGTGTGTAGCAGGTCTGCCGGCGTTCTCGCAGGGGACCCGCTCGGCCCTGATGCCGCTATTTCTTGTCTGAAACCAGCACTCCGGCCTGGGCCGAGTTTTCCTTGGATGTCTCCACGATCTTGATCCGTACCGCTTCGGGCGCGACTTTGAGCGTATCCACGATGGCGGTGGTGACATTCTTGACCAACGCGCGCTTCTGGTCAAGCGTCCGGCCTGCATACAGCTCGATCGTTACGCTGGGCATTTTCTAACCTCCTTCTGCAGTTTGGTGTGGCCACACTTGCCTCCAAGTCTTGAGAACGTATGTAGGTTCTCTCTTCAAAGGCCGCATTCCTTGGCGCAAACAATGCGGCGCGGGAACCATCAGAGCCGGTACAGCGCTCTTGCGTTGTCCGCAAGGATCATCCTGGCCATGGTAAGAGCCTGAGCCTCGTCCAGGAACTCTCCGCGAACAAGCTCCGTCATCGCCTGCGCGACCGCCTCGCGCCCGGTGAGAGCGCCGAACCAGTGAAATTCGGGTATGAAGGCGCCGTCCGACCCGTACATCACCCTGTTTGCCGGGGCGATGGTCAGGATGGTCAAGAGCCTTTGCGCTGCCATGAGCGGGTTCCACACCACCCACTGTGACATGTCCAGCCAGACGTCCGGGAAGAGGGCGGCCAGCGCTGCAGCTTCCTCCACCCACGGGAAGCCGCCGTGCACGAGCACGAGCTTCAGGTTGGCGCCCCGGCGATGCTGCAAGAACGGCTGGAGCAGCGATGGGCGAACGGCTTCCATGGTGAGGTTGCGCCCGCCGAATATGCAGGTATGGACCTGGAGCGGCACATCCATGTCGATGCAGTGGTCCGCGGCCCGGCAGAACATGAAGTCGTTGAAGGCCTTCGTCTGGCGGGCCTTGCCAGCCAGGAACTCGGGGTACTGGGTTTCCGCGGACGCCTCAGAAGCGGGCTCGACTCCAAGCCCGGTTGTGGCTGCGATGTAGCTCTTTAGACCGGCCGAGCCCTTGACTCGGACCTCGTTTTCGACGTAGGCGTCGAAGCGCCTGAGGAACTCCTTGAACCCAAGTTGCTCCTTGGCCAGCGTGTTGCTCAACCAGGTTTCACGAAGTATGAGGCGGCGCGGGATGTCCGTGAGCGCCTCGAACTCAGGGTATGTGTCCGGCCCGGGAAAGCCCAGGTCCAGTACCAGCGCCTCTATGTTTGCAGCCTTGAGCATCCCGTCCACGTACGCTGCGTACGAGCCCCGCGCATATGAGCCTCCTGCGCATGAGCCCCCCGCGTCCGAGCCCCGCACCCTGGCTGCGCGTGCGGCCATCACGGCATCCGGCCCGTCGTCGCAACCCAGGTAGCGAGCCATCTCACGGATCATGCGCTTGAAGGAAAGGAACTCGCGGGCGTGGTCGGACGGCCAATCTGGGGTTCCCAGCGCCCCAGGGCACAGGATACGCGCTATGTGGTCTGCGCTTACCTGGGCCAGCTGCGCGGTCAGATGGTGGCAATGCGCGTCTATCACGGGCAGGGAAGCAATGGTCTCCAGCATGCGGTCTCGCCCCCTCCGCTATTGCACTTTCAGTGTGAACTGACAACTGCCAGATCGGCAATTTCGGGTTGGCGCTAAGGGTCATGTCCGAGTGGCTCATCACTCCATCTCCAGGACGTGCAGCCCGCCTGATATGCGGTCGGTGATGAAGATCCGGCCGTCTTCCGCCACCACTACATCGTTTGTGTAACACACCTGTTGAGGCTCGGGCACTGACGGCACGTAATACCCGATGACAGCTGGGTTCGCCGGGTCCGAGATATCCAGCATCTGCAGCCCCGCGTTGAACGCGGCCATGAACACGATATGATCGCTCCAGTACGTGCCCGGCCGGTGCTCGTGCAGGTTATGAGGGCCATAGCGCCCGCCTCGCGCCGCGTAGGGCTCCTCGTCCGGCCGCCAGCGCGAGAGCTCTCGCGGGTTTTCCACGTCAGCAGTATCGACAAGGTGCATGTATGTCGGGTTGGACCCCTCAGTCGCCTCGTCGAGCACAACGAGCAGGTTGCGTTGCGGCAGCGGCTGGGCGGTGTGCGTTTGGCAGCCACGGTTCTCCGGCCACTCCAGCTGGCTGACCACGCTGGGCTTTTCAGGGTTCCTCACATCCAGGATCAAGAGGCCGGCGTCCCAGTGCCCGCAGTACAGCCGGCCATCGAGGTGGATGCCGTGGTGAATCGAAAGGCTCGTGCCGTTCTTCGCCGGCCCTGGAGGCGCCTCACCCCCGCCCGCCCACAATCCCGGAGTCCACCACCGCCCCACCAGGCGCGGGCGCGATATCTCGTTTAGGTCGTAGATCTCAAGCATCCGGTCGCGGAAGCCTTCGGGCCTGCCAAAGACATAGCAGTACCTCTCCCCTGCCCACCAGATCCGGTGGACCCCCCTGCCGCTCGTGTTGACATACGTGATTTCCCGAGGCTGCGCCGGCCCTGCTATGTCGAACACCGAGAAGCCGGTCCTGCCGGCCGGGTTTGCCTTGTCCCGTTGTTCATAGTTGACGATCAAGTAGTCCCCGTAGACCTGGCACTTCGTGTGCCATGTTCCCGGGTACGACGGGAGTTCCCCCACAATGCGTGGGTCCCGGCTGTCGGAGACATCCAGGATGAGCATGGGCCGGCCGGCGACCATGCGGCCCACATACAGGGTATTGTCCTTGATCATCACCTGCATGGCGTCGCCTTGGCCGTTCAGGTCGGAATGCCCCAGCAGGCGGATGTTCTTGCTACAGGCGGTACCGGACATACTGACCACGTCCTGCCATCACACGTGTCGTGCCTCGATACGAGTCAGAAACCCATCCAGGACGTCCAGGTACTTCTGCTTTTCCTCGACGTGGGACATATGAGCGCTGTTCTCGAAGACCACCCATTCTGACCCCGGAATGCCGCGGTGAACGGTCCCGGCGATCTCCGGTGTCGCCTCGTCATGGCGGCCCGATGTCACGAGAGTGGGGACCCGGATCTCGCCCAGCCTGGGTATTATGTTCCACGTCTTTAATGTGCCTGTCACGAAGAACTCGCTCGGGCCGTTCATCGTGTGGTAAACCTCCGGGTTGCGGGCAAGCTGCGCGAACGTTCGGTTGACACAGTCCGGCCATGGGGTTGTCCTTATCACATGTCTGCCGTAGAAGACGAGCATGGCCTTTTCGTATTCTGGGTCGGCGGTGGTGCCGTCGCGTTCATGCTTTAGCAGGGTCTCCTGGACTTCAGGCGGGAGGTTCTCCCGCAGTTTGTTGGCCTCGCTCACCCATTGCTCCATGCCCGCAGGCGAACTGGCGACCACCAGGCTCGCAAGACCGGCAGGCTGGGTAAGGGCGTACTCCATGGCCAGCATCCCGCCCCACGACTGGCCCAGCAGGTGGATGTGGTCTAGCCCAAGCGCCTGGCGCACAGCTCCTACTTCGTCCACATAAAGCTCCACCGTCCACATGGAAGGGCTATGGGGTTGGTCGGACCTACCACATCCCAGCTGGTCGTAGAAGACCACCTGGCGCCCTGTTTCCGCCATCTCCTCCAGCGGCTCAAGATAGTCATGCGCGGCCCCAGGCCCGCCGTGGAGGCAGAGCAGCGGCAGTCTGCCGGGCCGGCAGTCTCCGACACTGCGGTACCAGGTCCGGTAGCCACGGAACGGGATGTAACCTTCCGACGTTTGAGGCGACATCCTGCAGTTCACTCCTTTGACATGACCGGTCCACCGGGTCCTCATTGCCGGCATACCGATAATGGCGCATTCGACGGGTGCCTGCACGCTCCTGCCTTCTTGCAGGGGAAACGGCCTGACGGGCATAAATGCTCAGTGGTGACCTGGGAAGCGCTATCCCAGCAGCATGTCTTCACGCCACGGACAAATCTGCAATCAGGACGGGTGAACATGGACCTTTTCGATATCCTGGAGAAGCGCGCGAGCGTCAGGTCTTTCCGCGACGATCCGCTTACGGGGGAGCAAGTCGCGACGCTCCTGCATGCGGCCGAACGCGCGCCGACCGCCGGCAACCTTCAGGACTACTCAATTGTGCTCGTGACTTGTCTAGACCTGAAGGCGAAGCTGGCGGAACTATGCTGGAAACAGCCCTTCATCAAGAAGGCGCCGCTCTTCATGATCTTCAACATAGACCAGCACAGGTCAAGCCTGTGGATCGAACGGTCCGGCGGCAGGAAGGTGTTCGATGGCCCGACTGGTTTCGCGCGCAGCTTCATGGACATCGGGATCGCATCGGAGAATGTCGTGCTTGCAGCCGAATCGCTCGGGCTGGGCTCGGTGTACATAGCTATCGTGGCCGGGGCCGCCAGGTCCATCCGGCAGTTGCTCGGGTACCCGCCGCTCGTCGTGCCGGTGCTCGGGCTTTGTGTCGGCTGGCCTGACAAGAGGCCACAACCCAAACCCAGATTGCCTTTGAGGGCGATCGTGCACCGGGACCGGTACCAGGACTTCAGTGGTGAGGAGATCGACCGTATCTACGGCGCCCGCGAATCTGCGTGGAAGCAGGCGAACCCGCAGGGGCTGACCCTCCCCGACGGCCGGATCGTAAAGAGCCTGTCCCAGTGGACGACACTCGGTCATTACGGCGGCGATATCGTCGCTCAGTGGGATGAGGAGTTCGTGGAGGCGATCCGTGAGGCGGGGTTCAGGTTCGAGTGAGACTCCCCGCGCGAACTCCGACCAGATCCAGGAGGGACGACGCATGAGCGACCGGACCGCGCATGACTGCAGCGCCTCACAAACCTCGCAAAGGCTCCCTAGGAAGCACCCACCGCGGCACCATTCAGCCTGGGTGGACGTCGACCTCGATGCGCTCGTGTTCAACTGCCAGGCCATAAGCCGGTACATCGCGCCGGCCAGGATGATTGCGGTGGTCAAGGCCTACGGCCTCGGCACAGGGGCCGTCATGGCAGGGCGCGCGCTTGAGGAGGCCGGCGTGTACATGCTGGCCGTATCGAACTTCCACGAAGCCATACTCCTGCGGAAAGAGGGCATACGGTGCCCGGTCCTGGCGATGAACGGGCTGCTTCCCGAGCAGATGGAACTGGCCATCGCGCAGGATATCAGCTTCTTCGGGTTCGACGCAGCATCGTTGCGGACCGCTGATGCGCTGGGCAAGAAGCTTTGCAGGCGAGCCAAGGTGCACATCAAGGTCGACACAGGGATGGGCAGGCTCGGCATCCTGCCTGAGGAAGCAGGGGCGACGCGGCTGCTGCTAGAGGGCCTGACCTGGGTCGACCTCGAAGGTATCGCGAGCCATATCGCGTCGCCGATCGCGGCAGAGCATAATGATTTCACCTTCCGGCAACACGCCACGTTCTTGAAGGTATGCGAAACGATAGACCCGCGGCACAGGGTCGTTCGCCACATCTCTTCCTCAAATACCGTGATGCGTCTGCCGGAACTCAACATGGACGCAGTGCGATGCCAGGCCGTCCTGTGGGGGGTCAGCTACATCTGGCCCACACCGTGGCCACTGAAGCCGGTCGCCTCGTACAAAGCGCGCCTTGTGCAGGTCAAGACGCTGCCCGCCGGCCACAACGTCGGGTACAGGTTGAAGTACTCCACGGCGCGTCCAACGCAGCTCGGGATCCTGCCTCTCGGTACAATAGACGGCTTGACTGCGGACCACGCCGGCAAGGGATATGTTCTCGTCCGCGGGCAGCGTTGCCCTATCCTCGCCGTGTGCACCTGCGAGTCCATGGTTGACGTCACGGACGTTCCAGGGGCGCAGGCGGGCGATGAGGTGGTCCTCGTGGGCGAGCAGCGCGGCGAGACGCTTTCGGCGATGGAATTCGCCGAAATGGGTGGAATCAGCTTCATGAACCTGCTCACGAAGACCGGAGCGAGAGTGCCGCGGGTCTACTGGCGGAACGGCAGCTACGTGAACACCGAAGTTTTCAACCAGGAGGACTGGGAATAATGCACAAGCCAACCATCACCGAGACGATCTCTCTTCAAGTCCCGGTCCGGTCGGAGATCTCACCCGACGGGCGCAGGGTGGCGTACACAGTACGGCACACCGACTGGAACAAGAACCTGTACGAATCCGTGTGCTACGTGCATGACACCGGCGCCTGGTCTGGGCGAGAGACTCAAGGCCGAGGCCGTTCTTGCCAGTTGACGCGAAGCGGGGACGCAACCGAGTTCCACTGGATTGGCGATGAGTCGCTGGCTGTGCTGAAGACAGACGGGTCCGAATCCGGGAAACCCCAGGTCTGGCTTCTTGAGAACCTGGTCGGCGAGGGAATCCAGTTGACTGACCACAAGACAGGCGTGCAGTCCTTCCGGCCGTTCGCGGGCGGTATCCTTTACCTGGCCGACGACCCCGAGAAAAGCGAACGGAAAGCCAGGAAGGACAGGTTCGGGTCGGTGGTGCACTTTGAGCAGGAGGATAGCGCCTCAGCGCTGTACTACACGAGTTTCGAGGCTTTGAAGGAGTACCGGCGCCGGCTGCTCGGCTGCACGGAAGATGAAGCCAAATCCCTTGTCAAGCCTGTCGTGGAGCTGTCCTGTGCGCTGAAGGAGCCATTGAAGATCCTGAGCTTCATAGTCACACCCGACGGCCGCGACATCTATCTCAATTGCCAGGTCAGGGACGACCTGGTGTATTATGACGAGTCGAGCGTGTATCGCCTTAGGCTAGACGTGGATGCAGCGTTGAGCGAGCACATGCGCCGGGCGGCCGACAAGGATGGCGATACGGGCAAGTCCTGCGGGTACGATGCCTCGGGTAGTGCCTGCAACCTCGGCGAGCTCAAACGCGTGCCACTTGCCACCGGAGCCACTGTGCAGGGCGTATCTCCGGACGGGACGCAGCTTCTCATACGCCACAAGGAACGGGACAACATGATGTTCACCCTCGACGACCTGTGGGTGCTCGATCTGGCGGCGGTCGGCGAACAGATCGACAGCGATGCGCTCCTTGCCCATATGAAGAACGTATCGCGGAACCTGGACCGCGACCTTTACTGGGCCGAATGGGTCCCGGCAGGGCTTTTCGTGAGCTATGCTGATGGGACGAGGATCAGGATCGCCCGCCTCGGACTGGACGGGACTGTGCAGGCCATCGACTTCGATCGCGTCTTCCCCTACTCAATGGGATTCCACGTGTCCCAAAGCGGCCATATCACAATCACCGGCGCCGCGAGGGCATCGTACCCTGAAGTGTACGTGTCCTCGGAGCCGCTGGCGGCGGGCATGACCGCAGGTGGGCCTCAGTGCGCAACGGCCACGGCAGGCGCCACCGGCACGCGCTCGACCATGTGCAATCTCCGCAAGCTGACGAGCCTCGGGGACCAGGTTGCGGGCTGGGACCTGGGGGCGAACGAGACGATCCGCTGGAGAAGCAAGGACGGCACCGAGATCGAAGGCGTGCTGCGAAAGCCGGACGGATTCAACCCACACAAGAAATACCCTCTGGTCTTCGTGGTGCACGGCGGCCCGCGCGGGTCCGCCGTGGAATACCTGATCGAGCGCACAGACACGTCCTACTACCCCGGCGTGCAGTTTGCCAACAAGGACATCCTGGTCTTGAAGCCCAACTACCGTGGCTCGGCCGGGTACGGGCAGGCTTTTACCGAGCTGAACAAGGACAACCTCGGCGTGGGTGACCTGTGGGACCTTGAGGGCGCGATAGATCACCTTGACTCGCTGGGGTTTGTGGATACGGCGCGGGTGGGCTGCATGGGATGGAGCCAGGGAGGCTACATCTCCGCGTTCGCCACCACCCACTCAGACCGGTTCCGGGCAACGTCCGTGGGCGCGGGTATCTCCAACTGGTACACCTACCACATCGCGAACGACATACCGCAGTTCACGACGCAGTATCTCTCAGGGACGCCATTCAGGAGCCCGGACATCTACACAAAGACCTCGCCCATAAGCAAGATAGGCCAGGCAAAGACACCAACGCTCATCCAGCATGGGGGCAAGGACCAGAGGGTGCCGCCGGCAAACGCGACCGAACTGTACCGTGGCCTGAAAGACATGGGCGTGCCCGTCGAACTCTTCTTTTTCCCGGAGATGGGCCATCCGATCACCAAGCCAAGGGAGAACAGGGCAGTGATGCACCAGAACCTTTCGTGGTTCTGCCACCACCTGCTGGGCGAGAAGCTGGACTTCGAGGTGTAGGGGTGTAGGCTCACTGCGGTCTGCGGTGATCCCGTCACACATTCATCTCCCGGTAGATAGACAGCGCCCGAGTCACCACTTCTGGGCTTATCCCAGTACACTCATGGATAACGCGGCTCCACTCCGGGATGGTGAGGTTGGCGTGTTCGATGGACAGCCCGCACGCAGAACTCACATGGCTGGTCCATCTGCTGAACTCCCAGTGGCGGCACTGGTCCGCCCCAAAGAGCCGCAACTCGCAAACGGGCGGGCGCAGCAGGTTCTGGGATGTTTCCGCAGCCGCCAGCAGATCAGGCATGGAAACAGGAGTCAGATCGTAGGTCTGACGAGAGGACTTGCCACCGGATCTGAGGTATGTCACTTCCAAGTTAGAGCCGCTGCGAGCCAGCTGGACCCTTGCCCCAGGAAAGAAGCCGGTCAAGGGACCCGGATCGAAGGCGGACGATGTTGTGTCGATCAAGACCGGCTGAACCCACTGGTCACCCAGGTCGCACAGGTACTCGC
>JAUYEF010000410.1 GCA_030691635.1 Bacillota bacterium | reverse complement strand
TTGATACTGATGCAGGCCCTCCTGGACCTCCCGACGTTCGGGAGGAAAGATGAGAGCGCAACCCACTCATCGGACCCAGGAGGGGACCCATGCGCTTCTACACTGGCCAGCATCGATACTACTGCGGGATCGACCTCCACGCTCGGACCATGTACCTCTGCATCCTCGAGCACGAAACCGGCAAGGTCGTCCTGCACCGCAACCTGCGCTGCGAGCCCGATCTCTTCCTCCAGGCCATCGCGCCCTATCGCGACGACCTGCTCGTCGGCGTCGAGTGCATCTTCTGCTGGTACTGGCTCGCCGACCTCTGCACCCAGGAAGACATCCCCTTCGTCCTCGGCCACGCTCTCTACATGAAGGCCATCCACGGGGGCAAGGCCAAGAACGACAAGATCGACGCCCACAAGATCGCCGTGCTCCTTCGGGGCGGCGCCTTCCCCACGGCCTACGTCTATCCCCGCGGCATGCGGGCCACGCGAGACCTGCTTCGCCGCCGTCTCTTCTTCGTCCGTCGACGCAGCGAACTCTTCACCCACATTCGCATGACCTTCCATCAACTCAACCTGCCCGCGCCGAGCGGCGACTTCCATCACCCTCGGAACCGGGTCGGCCTTGCCGATGCGATTTCCGATCCCGTGGTGCGCGCCAGCGTTGAGGCCGACCTCGCCCTGGCCACCCGTCTCGACGAGATCATCCGATCCCTCGAACTCACCATCCGCCGGCGGGTCAAGATCGACGACCCGGAGACGTTCGAGCGCCTCCAGACCATTCCCGGCGTCGGGCGTATCCTCTCTCTCACCCTGCTCTACGAGCTTCACGACATCGGCCGCTTTCCACGGGTTCAGGACTTCCTCTCCTACGCTCGCCTGGTGAAGAGCCAGAAGGCCTCGGCCGGCAAAATCACCGGTACCTCGGGTGCCAAGATCGGCAACGCCCATCTCAAGTGGGCCTACAGCGAGGCCGCCGTCCTCTTTCTTCAGAAGAACCCCCCGGGCCAGAAGCTCATCAATCGCCTCCGCTCCAAGCACGGCAGGGGCAAAGCCCTGAGCATCCTCGCCGCTCGTCTCGGGCGCGCGTCCTACTACATGCTTCGCCGGTCCACCGCCTTCGACATGGACCGCTTCATCAACTGAGCTCACGGAGGGGAGGGAGCGAGCCCGTCACATAACTCGAGCCGGCCAGCGGCCGGCAGCCGCTCCGTTTGATTGGACGCTTCCTCCTTCTCCACACATTCCGGATCCTCGTATGCAGCTCTGCCCCTCACCCGAGCCCGCACATAACTGGCCACGGCGCATCATGCCGTTCGAGCCCGCCTCTTTGAGTCGGCCGGCACGAGGGCACAGATCGGTTTCTAGGGCGCTCGAGAGGCTCCGCCTCTCCTGCACCGGCGTCTCTACGCCGGGCGACCCTCGATAGGTGTTTGGTGCAGGGCTCTTGCGCCCTGCTACCCGCAATTGGAAATGAAGTCAGAGTCTCGAGGACCCGACCAATGCTCTTTGGCCGCGCTGCATAGCAGCGCGGCCGGGGGGATATCCGCGCTCTTGACTCGGGGGGGCCTGATAGGTGTTATGTGCTGGCGCGCCACTCTCTCTATTCTCCCTCCGGTCGGTCGCCAAAGCCGGAAGATCCATGCGAGTCGGGCAGGCCCCCGACAGCGTCACCTGCCGCTGGCGATTCAGTCCCTTCTGCCTTCAGGACCCACACCAGTCCCACAACGGTCACAGCACCCATCACGGCGCCCCCAAGAGGGAGCGCACCGAGGTTGCGCCACATGTCCAGCGCGGATTCCGGGTGTCCCGGCACCATGGCGAAGAGGGTCACTACGGCAGCGAGCGCCCAGCCGCCGCCGGACGCCACCGCCCACATGCGGCCCCTCCCGGACCGTGGTTGCAGACACCGCCGCTGCCACCAGCCCGTGAGCGCACCACCCAAAGCAACAGCGAGAAGAAGCGACGTCGCGTTGTCCGCGGTGGACCACGCCCTCCAGCGTATGGCAACAATGTCCGCAATCAGAAATGGTGCTGTCATGCCAATGGCAGACGCCCATATCCATCGCCTGCTCGCAGCAAACCACTTCCGCGCGACCAACCATTGCGCGTAGCCAACGACCAGCCCCACGCCAAGCGCAATAGGGAACTGCCCGCCCACACCGATCCCCTCCAATGCGTCCCCGAGGAGCCCCACCACCACGATGCCGAGCAGCCAGCCACCAAGCGTCGCTAGGACCCACCGGCGGACAAAACTGCGGCTCTTGGGAATCGGCTCCATGCCCATCTCTCCAGATAGAAGCAATTCGCTGGTTACGGAGCCCTCTTCGCGACTTCCTCTCCGGCGGCGGGGTCAGAGAGGATCCATGGGAGGGCGGCACTTGTCACAGCGCCGAGTAATACGCCGCCGAAGAACAGGGTGCCGATCGACAGGAAGGCCCACATTCCCGGCAGGAATCCCAGGTCATCGAGCGCGAGGAGCCCTTCTGGAACCATCCACCCAACCACACACGCAGCCACCCACCATCTCGCTCGAGGGCCATGCGGTCGAAATAGGCGCTGCTGGAGGAATCCCGCAAGCACGCTCCCAATCAAGACGCAGACCCAAAGGGGCAGTGGCCAGTTCATTCCGAGTCCGACGCCCACATCCCAGAGCAGAAAGGGAGCGCCCGTCCCTATCGTGGACATCAAGGCCCACTGCCACCAGGACGTTACCCACGGCGCAATGACACGGCCTTGCAGGATGCCCACGCCGGCCCCCATACCCACACCGACCATGAACTGGGCGCCACCCCCGATGAGATCCCACGCTTGCGACATGACAAGGACGAGAATGAAGCCGAGTAGCCATCCCAGGGCATTCGCTCCTACCCACCGGCGCGAGAATCGCGTGTCGAGCGGACGAGCTTCGCTTTCCATTGTCACAGCCCCCCTGCGTTACCTGCAGCCAGACTCAACCTGCAGCCAGACTCAGCCTTCAATGACTCGTAGAAGCCACTCGCTCTAGCGCTTGCACATAACGTTCCAGGGACTCCGAACCGGCGCCTGCTACTTCGTTCCCAGACGCGGCTCTAATCGAAACTACCACTTCTGCTTCCCGGCTCCGCCCGCAGCTCGCGCCGGTTGGGTCGAAGGCCGCCGCCAGGCGGCCGAAGCCGGAGTCCCAGTGTTATGTGCTGCCGCGACTCGAACCCACCTCTGGTTTATGCTGGGAACCATCGACGCCACGCGAAGCCGATCGGAGTGCCATCCATCCCTTTGGCGAAGTCGTCCAGGCCCCGGACCATGACGTAGAGGGCCGCAATGAGCTGAAGGCTGGTTAGGCTATCGATGTGTAGCACATCGAAGTCCGGGAGCAGTACCTGTATCGCACCGGCCAGTCCCACGACGACTTCGCCTAGCCCATACGCCGCTCGGCGATAGGAACGCAACGCGTAGAGACCGATAGCCGCGAGAGCGATCACACTCACGGTCCCCCAGGCGTTCATCGTGTCCAGGATTGGGCCTCGAAAGGCCCAGCAGAGGTTAGCCGCGACCGCGGCGGCCGAACCGCCGAGGGCACTCAAGGCCAGGTGTTTGGTCTGGAAACGTCCGATCTGGTCTACAACCTTAGTGACTTCTGGTACGGGGGTCGCGTTGGAGCGTGCGTCGTCGAGGAACTCCTGCGGCTTCGCGACGCCAAAACCCTGAGCTCGGGCCTTGCGGGCCATCGCCTGGTCCAAGGTGACTACGATGATATCGTCGCCCGACTTGGCGGCTCGCTGGGCTTGCGCGTATGAGAGCAGGCCAACGTCTGGTGCGACGGGGCCGTAGTACGGTACCCCTCTGTCGGTGTCAGGGCCTGTTGGGCCAGTAGGCCCGTGACGGTATTGGTAGGGTGTTGGGCCCGTCGAGCCAGACGGCAGCCCGGCCGAATAGTCCGGCGGGCCGACCGGCCCGGTGGGGCCAATGCTTAGTGTTCCAGAACTAAGGGCGCGGTCTATTAAGGGTCCGTACAAGGAGCCGCTAGACGGGAGACTGTCCCAGCGTCGCAGTTCATCCACTACCACGTCAGGCACAACCAAGTCGGCATCTGGAGACCGGAAACTGGTAGTGCTCGGTTGAGCGATGATGGCAGAACTGTCCAGGATGTATCGTTTCACCGCGTCTGATCCTGTATCGAGTTAACTCGACCTGTCGCTCGTTGAGGGCACGTCCGCAAGCGGTTGCACATAACGTTCAAGAGTTGCGACGCCGGCGCGCCCTCACGTTCCGACGAGGCTGCACTCTTCGATCCTATCTAGCACTGCTGCCAGGGCCCACAATGCTTGCGCCGGTGTTCTCCGGAGCCGCGCTTGCGCGGCGTAGGCGCAACTCATTTGTTAACTGACGTCGCACCACCGCTCGGTCTCTCACCGCCATGCCACCCGGTACTGCGCACCAGCGCGTGATGAGATCCGAGGAGTAGCTCGGCTACGTACCGACCGGCCTCGGCTCCCACCGTGCCGCTGGCTGACCTTGAAAGAAGTACGCCGCGTGGTTGGCAATGAGGCGTCCGTCGCGTGCAACCCCGCGTAAGATCTCGTCTGCACTGGCAATCAAGAGAGCCTCGTTCGTCTGACCAAGCTCCATCAACCTGTCCACAAAGGCACGCATGGTGGGTTCTTCATATGACGCCAGATCAAAGAACCGAAGATGACGGTACTGGGCGTAGGCCTCACCCGCCGGACGTTCCGGACCCTCTCCCACGAAGCGGAGTTTGGTGAACCGCGCCGTGGTCGGCAGAGCCACTCCCGCGAGCCCTCTGGCGGACAATTCCTCGTTCACCTCTCGCATCACGCAGTCCTTGTCCGTCTCGCGGGCCTCGCCGGATTGAAACCACTGATCGAATGCTGCTGCGTTCCGCCGCGGTAGAAAGCCCCTCAGGTCACCGAGAGCATTCTGGTCGTGTCGCTCAGGCCGAAACTCCAACCCATGGAGAATGGGCTTGCTCTCAGGCGTACCCTTGAAGAGCCCACCGAGCGGGGCATAGTGCCCCCTGCGCTTCTTCCTGACCAAGACGTATTGGTCTCCCTCGGCGACGCACAATAGCGCCGCGTAGGATACGCGAAAGTCCTCATTGCGTCGCCAAATACGACAACTGAGGAACGGGCCGGAGTCACGCACAATCTTCGCGACCACCTTGTCCAACACGAACTCGACCACAGCATCGGCCACTACCTTCAGGATCGCCACTGGTCACCTCCGCCAGAGAAGTATCTAGGCCTCCAATCGGGATCAGACCCAGGCATCAGCTTGCAGCGTAGCGGAGTGGAGCATCTGCTACCGATTCCTTCCTCCACCACAAACGCCGATGCGATGTCAGTTAACGTTCAAGAGTCCCGAACCGGCGCTCCGGGAGCTCGCAGGTTCACATCTCTTCGAAACGACCCACCTGTTTGCCGGCTCCAGCCCTGGTCGCGCCGGTTTCTCCGAAGCGGCGACTGCCGCGAAGGCGGGACTCGCAT
>JAUYEF010000357.1 GCA_030691635.1 Bacillota bacterium | reverse complement strand
TCCGAGCGGCTGGAGATTCTGCACCATCTGCATCGCGGCAGCGGGGCGCGTCGAGGAGAACTCCGGCTGCTCGTGATGGAAATAGAACTTGCGCCCAACCACGTGGTCGCCGCTCAGATACCAGGCGCTGTGGCGGGGCTTTGGACCCGCAAGCGGTGGGGTATACCCCGCGGTATGCGGGCGTTCATCGAAGCAGACCGCGTCCTCGAAGGCGACCTTTCCGAGCAGCGCTCCAGGGTTGCCTAACATGCCGAACAAGCGGCATGCGGGGCAGAGTCTATCGATATCGGAGCAGTGCTTGTATTGGCGAGGGAGTTTCTCGCGGTAGTCAACACCATTGTTCTTGTCTTTATATGTCCCTTCGAAGAGCCACCAGCAGCCCGGCGCCACCGTTTCGACCACACTGCGGAAGAGCCCCTTGAGGCTGCTGCCGGGTATGATGGCAGCGTGTCGGGCGTCACTGCGTAGGAACTGCTTTGGCGTGCCGCTGCGCGGTCTTGGCAGAAAGATCGGCCTGAGCGCTTCGATGGTTCCCTCCATGCGGCCCGTGATCCACGCGTTGGCGCCATAGCGATCCAACCGGCAGAAGGGCTTGCGCTCGACGCGAGCCTCCGGGTCGAGGCGGACAAAATCGTACGGGTTCATACTTGAACAACCTCAGCAGATCGCCAAAGAATCGTGTCTCCGTTGTCCGGATCGCGGTATTCCAGCAGGCGCAGCGAGACACGTTGGGCCTTCGGATTCTCAACTGGGTAGCGATGCATTCGGGGAATGCGCAGGGAGGCGAACCAGCCTTCCCCGGGCGAAGCCTGCACTCCTTCGACGCGGTCTCCCCACAGGGCAACCACGGTCTCGCGTGGCTCGGGCAGGCCGGAGCGTTTGATCTCAAGAGGTGCCGGCGGCCCCGCAACGATACCGGCGTACCGCACCGCAACACGGTCCAGGCCGATCTCCCATCGGATTTCGAAGGAAGAACAAAACAGACAACCGTGGCGATACGCCTCAAAGTCCAAATCCGACCGCCAGCGCTCAAGCCGGATGCCCTCGCCAGCATCCTCCACCCAACCGACTGGGACCGATTCGAGCAAGGCCCAACAAGGTTCGGGCGGTACGAGCGAGCGCAGCCAGATGCCGAAAGCCTCCACTGCGTCGAAGCTGCCGGCAGCGATTACCTCGGGTTCCACCTTCAGGTTCTCCTCGTCAACTGCCAGGCTTCCAACCGCCGGACCATGTCGGGCAACCCGATCGCATTCAACTCCGAAATCTTGTCGCCGGGGACCTCGGTGTGAAGACGAATGCCACGACGTTGCCAGTTCAGCGGCGGTTGCATCCGTAGCAGATCGTCAGGGGAGGTCCCGTAGGTGCCATCGTTGAGGAAACGGCCTAAGCCCCAGATCGCACCGCCTAGTTGCTCCTGTGGCACTCCCAGATGGTGCAATCCCAGCACTGGAATGGCGCCCTTCACGGCCCCAAAACCGCGAGACCGACCTCCGCCGATCCGCAGTAGCCCATCCGCCATGTCCTGTACGACCGCGAGAATCAGGCTCAGTTGCCAGCACTCGAAGTTGCGGAGCAGGACTTCCGACCGGAAGACAGCACCGGAGGAGACGGCCTCGAGCGTGAACTTGGCCTGGGACTTGGGCCCCCCGGTAAGCCGATCAATACCCACGCCGTCGCGAAGTTCCTTCCGCGGGGCCGGGATTCCATCCTTCAGATACGCATCCCCGATGCTGATGCGGCCGATGAACTCCAAGGACCCGAACAGCCGGCAGACGGGACAGGAAAGGGCGTAAGCTCGTTCCGGAGTCGGCGCTGGTTTCTGGTTGCCCAGCTGCACACCGCACGAAGAGTCCGGCTCATTCACCTTCGCGAATGGATTGCAGCACAGCCCATCACGCAACGTACGGACGATTTTCTCGCTGTGACTACGGATGACTCCCTTGAGGGAACTGCCGGGTATGAACACCTGCCACTCGTTGTTCCGGAAAGTGAGCACGGGAGTCATGTCCGGGCCGCTGACGGTGGCCTGACCGGACCTCACCAGGAGCGGCCCGGTGGTGGTGATCTCAAGCTCAAACGTGGCTTCGTTTACAATGCGCTTCAGCATGACCTATTCCTTTGCCAGGGCCTGGGAAAGTACGCGGCTGATGGCCGATTCCAGGAACTGCGACGGATCCGGCACTTCGGTCATCTTGTCCTCGAGCCTGGCGCCCAGAAGGTAGCGCTTGAGACGCTCCGCGCGGTCGGCCCCGCGGAGGTCCAACTCATAGATCCGAAGATCGCCCAGTTGGCATCTGCCCAATCCGCGGCTTCGCAGCCCTCCGATCTGCCCAAACCCGGCGCCGAATTCAGAGACTCCCACGCAGGCGAGCGCCAACTCCATCGTGTCGGGTTCGTTCAGCCGGATGGTGAGATCGAATCCATAGTTGGCCGGGACGACCTCATAGTCGTACTTGAGTCCATCGACAGCCTTCTCACTGTCCCGATCAATGGCAACTCCGTCTCGAATCTGCATGATGGCGTCCAACTCGTCGGCCAGGTACAAGTCGTCGAATTGTATCTTACCGGCCAAAAACGCCGACCCAAACAACTTGCAGGTGTGACAGAGGACACCGGGCGCGGCCAATTCCGACACCAGCCTGGCTTCGTCCCAATTCTCGTTACGCCTCCGCTTGTTGAACGCCTTCTGCGCGTCGTCCTGGGCGCCGACGCAGCCCGAGCCGGGCAGCAGCCCGCAGGAAACGCCGGATAGCGCAGAGGCAAGCTTCTCAACCGTGGCACGGAAGGCACCTTTGAAGCTGGAGCCGGGAATGAAGGGGCGTCCGTCCGGCGTGCGGACCACCGGGCTGTCAGTAGGCACGAGGGTGCCGCGTCCACCCCCGATGTGCATCGCCGTCAGCAGCTTCAAGCGGCCTCGAAAGACATAGCGGTATGAAAACGCAGCCATCTCAGGACTCCGATCTGGATCTGGGAACACGAAGGAGTTCGGCGGCAAGGTGCTGGACGAACTCCGCAACCAGCAAGCCGCAGACCAGGCTCAACTGCCTGTTGGTCTCGGCCTTTGTAGGCCCCGACGAAACGAGGTTCCATTCCTCTTTCGCCCGCTTCCGGCAGTTCTCATTCCACCTTGCCAGGGCATGGTAGAACTCACGATCCGGATGCCCCTCGCGCTCTTTCTGGTGATTCACGAAGGACTGCCAGTCCCCCCAGCTCTGGCTAAACTGGAGCAGACCGTGGATCTGAGCGGGCTTGGGCACCCGGTCTTGGCAGTGCTGGCGCACAAAATCCGATGCCTCCGGATAGAGGACGTCGTCGCTGAGAATCCTCACCCGCGTTCTGCACTCCGTCGGTAGCTGGGGCTCGTTCATATCAGTTGGTCCCGCGGCGGAACTCGTACTGCGCCACCATTTGGCGGACGAACTCGCGAATCAACTGGAGTTGCACACGCTGGCTCTCTGCCCGGTCGGTGACCGGAGGATTGACCGTCAGCGTGCCCACGCGCTTTCGAATATCGGTTTCCAGGTGAGTTAGAAGGGACTCGCCGAAGCGATCCTCTCTCCAGGGGTTGTCGGGCTTGTCCTTGCCGATCTGCTTCTTTACATAGTCGAGTACATCGGCCACCTTGAGAGAGCTGTTGGCAATGGACTCGAGGTTCTTCATCTGCGACTTCTGCTTGCCCGGGAAGCAGCCAGAAGCCTTCGCCCCAAACTCCCCAGACTTCTCATAGAAACCATCTGCCTCCAGGGCCACAGCTCGAACCAACTGCAATTCCCGG
>JAUYEF010000337.1 GCA_030691635.1 Bacillota bacterium | reverse complement strand
AGAAGGAGTCTGACATCAAGCATGGAATCAAAAGCATACCTTAACAGGGCGAACCAGACGCGCCCGGTGCCGCTTCAGGGACGCATGAGCGGAGCCGGTGGAGGAAGCGGAAATTGACTGGTAAGAAGCTCATCCTGGCATTGGTCCTGGTCCTTGCGCTTAACCTGGTGATGCCTGGGACGGCGGGCGCCGCCGAACCTGAAGTCACGTATACACCCGTCGGGATTCCCGTTCTCATGTACCACCAGCTGGCCCCCCGGCCTGTGTCCATCTGCGCCCGCCACAACGTACTCGTGACTCCTGAGGTGTTCGAGCGGCAGATGCAGTACCTCGAGGAGAACGGGTACACGACGATCACATGCAGGCAGCTCGCTGCATACCTGCACGAAGGTGAAGCTCTGCCGCCCCGGCCGGTGCTGATCACGTTCGACGACGGTTGGAGGAGCAGCTTCCTTCACGCCTTTCCTGTGCTCAAGAGGCACAGGATGAAAGCCACAGTCTTCCTCATCACGGCGATGGTCGGGAAGGTTGAGAACCTGAACGATCCCGTCCAGGCAGTCGCCGGACTAGGGGCCTACCTGTCGTGGGATGAGGTGAGTGAGATGGCCGAGTCCGGCCTTGTGAGGTTTGAGAGCCACACGCATAACCTGCATTTCGCGGACAAGCGGAGAAGAGCCGGGATGGATGTGGTGAGCCGCGAGTACCTTCTGGAGGACCTGCAAGAGTCGATAAGGCTCATTGAGCACGCCACGGGGTACCGGCCGGTCGCGCTCGCCTATCCATATGGACACTACCGCAAGTCGTATAAGGACTCGCTCGAGAAAGCGGGCATCAGGCTGGGTTTCACCACGCGCTCCGGCGAGGCGCACTTCGGAGACGACCCTTATGCGTTGAGACGCGTCACGATATACCCGTTTCACAACGACCTTGGCCGTGTTTTGAGGGTGACTCGACCCGTCATGCCGCGAAGCATAAGGTGGTGACCTGCCTGAACGATGTGGCTACCCGGCCGCCGGTGAGGCCAGTGCCCCGAGGGCTAGGCGCCGAGAGCGCGGAGCCACTATGCCTGCCGGCTATCCAATCCACGCACGGAGCATGAGCTTGTTGCTGGGCAGCAGGCTATCGCCCTGGAAGCCTTCGAGCAGCATCCTGCTCGTGACACCAGAGAGCCGGAACCCGCTGGAGGCGAGGAAGGAACACAAAGGCACGTAACGCGCATTCACCCGCAGGAGCATCTTTCGTTCCGGCGCCCGGCGCCTCAGTTCCCGAAGGAGCATTGCCGCAGCGCCGTAGCCAGAGTGCTCGGAGACAGCGCCCCAGACCATGTCCAGCAGTTCGGGCACCAGCGCCATGAAGCCAGAGACTTTGCCTCCGGGCCCGCGCGCGACGATGACCCAACCGTTACCTTCCCCTAAAGCCCACGCGAGGTCCATGGAAAAGTCTATATCGCCGAACTCTTCGAAGGTGAAGCGGGCGATGTCGTGGACGGCTCCGGCGTTGCGCGTCGCCACGATGTCCTCGAACTCAACCAGCCGAGTGGTGCCCGTGCCGTCTCGCTCGACAAGGCGGTCCAGTTCACTGCATCCCGGCACAGGGAAGTTCAGCGACGGGTAAGTGTTGACGAACCCGAGCCTCGCATAGAGGCCGATCGCCTTCACATTGTGAGGCCGCACCTCCAGCCCGATGATCTGGCTCCTGGTCCTGAGCCCATCCATGGACGCCAGCATGAGCATCCTGCCGACGCCTTTGTCCTGCACGTCCGCCCTGACACCGAGCGGCCCTATGTAGGCGGTTTCGCCGAGCCTTCGCGAGAAGATATAGCCTGCGGGCTCCCTTTGATGCAGGTAGGTGAAGGCCAGCCCCTCGGAGGTATCCACGAGCGACTGCAGGTTCAGGTGCGACCTCGGCTCGTTTCTGCCGAATCCTTCCGCGTCTATCCTGGCTATGGCCTCAAAGTAGTCGCGTGTGGTTGGCAGTATCAATCTCTGAGCCTCCCAACGGTGTGGTGCTTGTCCACTGGATCAGGTACCCTTGCAGCGGGGTGTGTGGCGAGTGACGGTTGAGGGCGGCATTGGCCGGAATGCGGTGCTGACCGGGTAAGGGCCGCTCTTTCTACGGTGTGAACTCGATGGAGACATTCTTGACCATCTCGCCGATGTCCTTCGCAGTCGGCGGCAGGTACTGAGGGGCCGGTGTGGCCTGGGCCCGGGCGCCTCCGACCTGTATCTCGGCTTTATAGAGGACCCGGTTCTCCCAGAAGATGGTTCCTTCGAGCCTGCATACGTAGGTTCCTGGAGGGACGCGCTTGCCCTGCCGGTCCGTGCAATCCCACGTCAACACGATTCGCCCCGGCTTCTGAGTCGGGCCGGTCACGGCGTCGACTTCAGAGGCGGGCGCGTTCTTCCAGCCGGAGACCTTAACCCATTCCGGGCAGCATTCGGGCCGGGAGCGGTAGCCGCCTCTGGCCATGAAGGCTGAGGCGTAGACCGTCTTCACGTAGTTCCCGTTCGCGTCCTCAATCCAGACCGCGACCTGGTTGCTCGCAATCCTGTTGACGCGCTCCAGGTCGTAACTGATGGTAACCTTGCCGTTGGCCGCGACTGCGGGCCCCGGTGTCCCGGCGGGGCCGGCGGCTTTGTCGCGGTTGGCGGCAGGCGCCCTCGCGCAGGCACTCAAAGCAAGCACCATCGGAAGTATGAGCACAAGAATCGTTCGTTTGACGCGGACCCGCATTGCCCAAAGGCCTCCTTGTTGCGCGGCTGTGATGTGATTTCCGCGGAAGGCGGCTGGTTACCTTTTGGCCTGCACACTGATGATGCAGGACAACCGGCTCGCAGCTATCGAAGTACTGTTTCCCGGCTCACCGACTTTGCAGCGCAGGAATGTTTCTAAGCCGCGCTGGCAGGGCAGGAGAAGCCAATGACTGGGGAGGCGTTTGCCGTAGGCAAGGGCAGCAGGAATCCCACGATAGTGAGTTCAGTTGAGAGAGCGCTGTCTATCCTGGATGTTTTCATGGAAGCCAGACAGCCAGTGAGTGTCACGGAAGTCAGCCGGTCGTTGGGCCTGAACTTCTCCACGACGCATCATCTGGTGTCCACGCTATGTGCCAGCCGGTATCTCGAACAGGACCCGGGGAGCAGAAAATACAGGCTTGGCCTGAAGGCTCTGGAACTCGGACTTGCCGCCGGAGAGTCCTTCACGCTTCTCGAGCGTGCCAGGCCCGTGCTGGGCGAGCTTGCAGCACTTGTAAACGAGACTGTGAACCTTGTGGTCAGGGACGGGGCCAGCGTGGTGTACGTGGACCAGGCGGCGAGTTCGCGTACCATCTCGATGTTCACGATGCTCGGTGCCCGCGCACCCCTGTACTGCACTGGTGTGGGCAAGGTCTTTCTGGCGGAGATGGACGCCGAAGAGATCAAGCCGCTGCTCGAAGCAGGCCAGGCGCATCAGTATACCCGAAACACACTAACCAGCTGGGACAGCATGGAGCCCGAACTCCGCTGCATCCGCGCCGACGGCTACTCCGTCGACCGTGAGGAGAGGGAGGAAGGCGTCGCATGCATCGCTGCCCCCGTCCGCGATCATACGGGGATCGTCCGCGCCGCAATCAGCATATCCGGGCCGGCAGGCCGAGTCATGCCGAAGGTCAGCGATCTGGCCAGGGAAGTCAGGCAAGCCGGTTCGACGCTTTCCGAGTCCCTGGGATACCGGGCCAGACCCACCGGGCGGTAGCCGACTCACGCGAAGCCCCCGCACAGTAGCCAAGACCCACCGCCCCGCAGTTCAACCTTGCACCTGCGCTTCTCATGCACGCCTGCGATTGGGACATGCCTGCACCTTCTCAACCCCCTTTGTTTCATGCTATATTATTCATAGGCGGCAAGTATTATTCACAATATGAACAATACCATTTCTGCCGGCCTCGAGGAGTAGAGCTATGGCAATTCCCAAACCCCAGGTGCGCGAGCGTAACCCGCAGGATCGCCTTCTCATGGGCCCAGGCCCAAGCCCGGTGAACCCGCGCGTGCTGCGCGCCCTTTCGGAACCCACGCTCGGCCATCTTGACCCGGACTTCCTGCATATCATGACAGAGACGATGGACATGCTGCGGTACGTCTTTCAGACGAGAAATGCGCTCACCTTGCCCATGTCCGGGACCGGCAGCGCGGGCATGGAGACCGCCCTGGTCAACCTCCTCGAACCGGGGGACAAGGCGGTCATCGGCGTCGCGGGGGTTTTTGGCGAGCGCATCCTGCAAATCGCCCGCCGGTGCGGCGCCGAGTGCACGGTGGTCGCCGCCCCATGGGGAGAAGCCCTTGACCCTGATCAAGTTGCTGATGCGATACGCGCTGTGCGTAACCCCAAGGTGGTGG
>JAUYEF010000307.1 GCA_030691635.1 Bacillota bacterium | reverse complement strand
CTGAAGCAGCCCTCCAGCAAAGGGGCGGCAGGGCCAAGCACGGGCAGGACCTTCTTCTGCACCCGGGCGAAGAGGCGCTGGTACCGAGCCCGCCACCTGCCCGCGGTGAAGACTGGGATGCCGGCTCGCGCGGCCTCCACCGTGTCCAGCGTGTGGAGACGGCTGAGGAGGGCGCCGAGACTCCGGTGGATGCTTTCCGGCCACTGGTCTACAGCCAGCCTTGAGAGCGGGATTCCCGGGAGCGCCCGGTAGCCGAAGACCATGTGCCGGAAGCCCTCATCACCCCAGTGCAAATACTCAGGTTGGGGCACAGGCAAGCCTTGCGCCGCAAGGAAGGACAGGAGAGCCATCTCCTTGCGTGCCTGGGCATCGGCCGTCTTCCTCTTGGGAATGCGGAAGAGGAAACCGCCGGCTTCCCAGATGGTGTTGTCCCAGCCCTCTGCGAATTTGCCGAGCCCGTCAAGGTCGGCGCTGGGGAAGCACCTGCGTAGTATGCGCTGGGCACGGGCCTGTCCAGCCTGCCTACCGCAGCCAGTGCCTTGGCCCACGGTGCCCGGCCCGCCGGCGCCTAGATCCTGGCCACTCCTTCCCTGATCGTGTCCCACATCATCCCCACCTGCCGTCAGCCACGGTTATAATCTCGTGGGGTCCGCAGAGTCACATGCCCCTAGTTATTTCCGAAGCCGGTGCGCGCGGCCTCAATTATGAGCTCCCTGCCGGTTAACGTTAGTCCTCCCTGGCTACCGATTACTACGGCCTCAGAGCCCGCTTTCACGTCCAACCCGTCGGGGATTTCCACTATGCAGCTGTCCATGCAGACTGTGATGAGCCGGCATTTCGCGCCTCCGATCAAGAAGGCCGCGCGTCCGCACATCGATGAGGATATGCCGTCTATGACGCCCACGGGCAGAGTGGCCACCCTTAGCGGCCTGGTGACCGTCCGGTCGGTCCCGTAGCCAATTTGCCATCCGACGGGCAGCGTCTTGACCTGGCCGACCGTGGTCTTGTAGGTGAGCGCAGGCTTCAGGGGCATCGGCGACCATTCGATGCGGTTCAGGCCGTATGTTAGCGAACCCGTGCGCACCGCCGTCATGTATGCCTCTGGGATCCGGATCGTGCCCCCGCTCGCGGCCACATGCAGCAAGACGTCCGGCGAAGGCTTCACCTCCGCGACGAATTCCCGGAACCTCCCGATCTGGCTCGTGGTGTGATCGTTGTCCGCCCAGGATGCGCCAAGGTGAGTGCCGATACCCAGAAGCCTTGTGTTCTGCGCTTCCCGGAGCTCCTCCGCGACCTGACGGGCCTCGCACGGGAGAAGACCGAGCCTGCCCATGCCGGTGTCTACCTTGATGTGGAAGCCGACCGGTTGCGGCTTGCCGCGCGCGATAGACTTGAGATAGCGCAGACGCTCGACGTCCGGTATGAAGACCGACGCACCCATATCCGCAGCGCAGGATATCTCCTCGGGAAGGGTCACCGTCATGATCAGGATGTCCACGGCGGACGGTATGCCTGCCTGGCGCAACTCCCAGGCCTCGACGAGCTTCGCCACGGCAAGATGCCTGGCGCCGGTCTCGACCAGCGTGCGGGCCACTGCCACCGCCCCGTGGCCATAGCCGTTGCCCTTAATGACAGGCATCATGACAGCAGGGGCCACGTGCGACGTCACGCTCCTGAAGTTGAAGGCTATGGCGTCGAGGTCGACTTCCATGCTTGAGACGAATTTAAGCATCAAGGTATGCCTCCTCAGTTGTGCATCTTGTGCATGTGGGCATCGGGCATGACAAGCAGGATCTTCATAAGCTCAGCCTTCCCGGGGTCGCGGCGAAAAAAGCCGTGCTAGAGGTTTCTGCCCGCAGGCGGCCGTTACCTTCCCACCTCGTGCTTCTGCTAGAGCCAGTTCCCCGGCGCGCTCAGGCCGGTTCTCTCGGCGACTTGCGGTCCCGCACCACTCTGAAGGCACAGGCGCCTCCGAGGCCGAATCCCCTCACAAGACTGGCCCCAAAGGAGCTTGAGTCCATGAACAGGGAACGGCTCTTCACCCTCATGCGAGAGCAAGGCGTCGACGTCGTCGTGGCCGTGTCTCCTGAGAACGTCCATTACCTGTCCGGCACAAAGATAGAGACTCAGGTCAGCATCCGGGACAGGCTGGCGCTGGTGGTGTGGCCTCTGGACGAAGAGCCCACCATGATTGTGTGCAACCTCGAGGAAGCTCAGGCACGAGACGAGTCGTGGATCAAGGACATCCGGGCATACTTCGAGTTCAAGACGCTCCCGGTGGAGTTGCTGGCCGACACGCTGCGGGAGCGGGGCCTGACCGGCAAGCGTACGGCGATCGAGCTGGGCTACCTGGCGGCCCGCGACTATCTATTGCTGGCGCGGCTGCTTCCCGCGCTCGAGCCCGTCGACTGCTCACGGCTTCTTGAGCACGTCCGGATGGTCAAGTCCGGGGAGGAAGTGGACCTGATGTCCCAGGCGGCATACGTCACCGACATCGTCATACGGAAGACCTTCGAGAACATCAGTCTGGGCAAGACGGAGAAGCAGATAGCCACTGAGTTGCAGGTGAACCTCATCGAAGCAGGCGCCGACTCTCAAGTCTTCTCGGTGCTCACGATTGGAGACCATGGCTGCCTCACTCACCCTGCCGCCACGGACAGGCCTGGCAGAGCAGGGGAAATCATCCGCACGGACTTCGGTGGCTCGTTCAGGGGCTACAACTCGGACCTTGCCCGGACGTGCGTGGTGTCTTGCCCAGAGCAGAGGCAGCTCGATATCTACAGGTGGCTATGGGAGTTCCACGAGAGGATAATCGCCGAAGTGGGTCCAGGGGTGCGAGTGGCGCACCTGTTTGAGGTCTGCAAGAAGCTCTTTGAAGAAAGGGGGCTGCCTTTCGTCCGGCCCCACATCGGTCACGGTCTCGGCCTTGCGGTGCACGAAGAGCCGATCATCAACCCCTACTCTAAGGTCCTGCTCGAGCCCAACATGATCATCTGT
>JAUYEF010000311.1 GCA_030691635.1 Bacillota bacterium | reverse complement strand
GAGCAGGACGAGAAGGAGTATTGCCAAGACAAAGGCGCGCACCGGGATGCGATAGTGCATCGCGCTGCGGCCAATACCGCATAGATCAGGACCACGGGATTCCGTCATGCGCTGCGCTTGCATGGGTTAGGCCCCATCCTGGCAGGATGGCTTGTCGAACAGGTCGTTCTCCAGCTCTTGAATCTTGCGTCGCCTCTCAGCCGTGGCGGCTTTGTCCACGGTGATGTCGAAGACGATGACGTCGCCCTCATGGGCGCCGGCAGGGAGGAGGTCCTTGGGGAAGTTGAAAAACCCGCCCGCATGCTCGATGATAGCCCAACAACCTTCAAAGCGGTCAATGATCGAAGCCAAAGCGTTTCCTCCTCAGTACCAGAGATGCGCCCTACCAGCCAGGTCAGCAAACCGGGCTGTTCGAGGTCATCGTGCACGCAACCAGTCTCACACCTTCGATGTGCGTGGTTGGTGGTCCTCTAGTGAGTCATCCCCGCGGCATGAAGCTCCTACTCCCGACGTGTTGTTTTCCCACCATAAGCGCGTTAAGATAGTACCATGCATCTGCAGGCACTTTGCCCTACGCCCGAAGGTGGTTGCAGGAGGGCATCGCAGATCGTAGCGGAGGTGGCGCAGTCGTGGCCAGAGCCTGGCTGGACAAGAATGAGAGTCCGAAAGATGTGCCGGAAGAGCTCAAGCAGCGCATTCTGGAACTTGCGCGGGGCACGGATTTCGCCAGGTATGAGGGCCCGTATCTCGACAGGCTGCGGGACAAGCTCGGGGCCGTGAACTCCGTGGACAAGACCAACCTCCTGCTCGGAAGCGGTTCCGACGAGTGCATCCTGATCCTTTGCCTTGCGTTCGGCGGCCCAGGCACAAGGGTCATAATCGCATCGCCGACGTTCGCCACGTACAAGGACGCGGCGACGTGGAGTCACAGCACCGTTGTGGACGTGCCACGGCTCATGCCTGACTTCCGGCTGGACGCTGACCGTGTGCTGGAGGAAGTTGCGTCCGCCGACGTATCATGTCCGCCAAAGAAGCAATTTGCTTCGATCGTATTTGTGTGCCGGCCGAACAACCCGACCGGAAGTATCTGCCCCGAGGAAGATGTCAGAAGGCTCCTCGCAGCGCCAAGATGCCTGGTGGTCGTTGATGAGGCGTACTACGAATTTTCGGGCCTGACCCTTGCCCCGTGGATCAGTAGTTACAGTAACGTCATTGTTCTCAGGACTTTCTCGAAGGCGTACAGCATCGCCGGGCTTCGCGTCGGATATGTGATCGCTCCCGAGCCGCTCGCCACAGTCATGGAGCGGCGACGGCTGCCTTACAACATCAGCCTCTTCTCTCAGCTATCCGCGCTGGTGGTGCTGCAGGAGGAGCAGTACTTCCTGCGCTGGGCGCGCGAGCTGCGCCAGGCAGGTGAGGATCTGCAGTCCAGGCTCGCCTCCCTGCCCGGCGCAAAGGTGTGGCCGTCCACGACAAACTTCATTCTCTTCGCGACTCCGTCACCCTCCGGCCGCGTCCACTCGATGCTGCAGGAGCGGGGGATCATGGTCAGGCGATATCCCGGTGAGCCCCTTCTGGCGGACCACCACCTGAGAGTCTCGGTCGGCAGCCCGCAGGCAAACGCGGCATTCATGCAGGAGTTGGCGGCGGTTCTCAATGGCCTTTCGCAACAGGCTGAGTCACCGGCGCGCACTCCGTGCGCGGGCCGGTAGTCCTGGAAGACAGTTGGGCTGGATCTGGCCGTGAGAGGCCGATCGCCGGAAGACGTTTGGGAAGAGCTGACACAGCGGAGCAAGGGGCAACCGGGTAACCCGGCGAACCGGCATCATGCCGCTCGAGGAAAGTGCACCCTAGCGAGGCGTACCGCAATGTCGCCTGCAACAAGCCATGATCTGGTGAAGTACCCGGTGTGCCTCACCACCGTATCGCTTGCAGCACCCGCTCTCGGGTGAAAGCGCCGTGACTCCAGCAGTACATCGCAACCGTAACCGCAAGAAGATCACCGCTCCCGCCAGGGTTGAGCCGCCTCTCGGCAAACACCTGTTGCATCAGGCGAATCTTGTTTCTGCCAGCCTCCGTGAACACGCTACCCGCATACAGCGCCTCTCTCGCGCGCGTCCAGACGAATTCCCGCAGGATATTGAGCGAATGCCGTCCGGCCAGGGCGCTGTCGTCGGCCACCGACATGATTGAGATCAGGCTATGAGTCAGTGCGCCGGCGAGCCCGGCCCGTTCAAGGCCAAGATCCAGGGCGGGGAGCCCGACATCACGCACGGTGGGTAGGCCGCGCTCGACCTCGCCGCGGATTCCGGTGCAGCCCGTGTCCAGGTAAAGGCGCTGCCCTCGGGACAGGCGGCCGCTCCCGGACCCCAAGCCGTCGCCGGGCGCCCTACCGCTACCGGGCGCAGTACCACCGCCCGACGCCAAGCCGCTGCTGCCGGGCGCAATACCACCGCCCGACGCCAAGCCGCCACCCGGGCTGGCCGCGGAACGATATCCTCGCAGGCTCTCCAGTTCCCTTGCCACCAGCCCGCGTGTCATGTCCTTGACCACATCGCATATGGCGGCGGCGCTGGGGCGATCGCGCGACCCGAGTAGCGTCATCCTGCCCCAAACCACCATGGCGGCGACACTCGTCATGCCGAGCGCGAAGATGGTGCCCCGGTGCGTGTTGGCGCCGGATGTTGCGGTGAGCATGGCGTCCTCGACGTGCACGCCCGCAGCCCGCGCCTGGCGGAAGAGGTCCGGGAGGTCCTCGTCTTTCTTCCGGCCCAGGGTGAAGTCCCTGGCGCGCTCGACGAGCCGAAACAGCCGGGGAGATATGCTGGAAGCGCTCAACACGAATGTGAGGTAATTCATATCATCGTGGGCGCCGGAATCAAACGGGCTGACAAGCCCTGGAGATGGCCAGGTCGCTGCCTCAAGCAACATCCCGGCAGTGGCTCCAGCCAACACCTCATCGACCACCGGCCCAAGGTAAATCCTCTCTGCAGCCAGGCCTGTCTCCTCAAGGCTGTGCCGTCGCAGGACCCTGCATTCGTGCGCAGGCGCGCTGCACACGTAGCACCGGCGGGGGGCCTGGCCGGTCTCGGCGCGCGACAGAGGTCTGCCATCCTGGTCCAGCACATCGATATCCCAGAGTCGCCCGCGCGGGTGGCCTTCCTCTAGGAGCGCCAGGGCCTGCTTGACCTGCATCAGCCGGCCGGGGTCGGCTGAACCCGACCGGACAATCCCAACCACATACGGGCCGGCGGCGTCGGCCGCCTCCTCGACCACGTCAAAATCCCAGCCCTCAACCGCGGCCATGCGGGCGACCGCCATCCCTGCCTCGTCCAGCGCAGACGCGGACCACGGGTAACGGTCGCTGCCCCCTGGGAGGTTCAGGTTCACGGTCACAGCTATTCCGCTTCCGGCTCCGGCGAGTGCTGCCTGCTTTTGGTACCGGGCCTCGCGCGCTGCGAGTATGGCTTCAAGATCGTCGCTCAAGGGTGCCTCCAATGTGCTCTCGCACGGAATGTGCAGTTCTTCCTCTTGCCGCACGCGCAAGTGGCCACCTAGTGCGGCGTGTTCGTCGCCCGCAGGTGCTGGATGATGGGCAGCGCCTGGTCGCTCTTCAGGAACTCCAGCGTGGTGGCGGGCACCAGGCTATGGACCGTCGCCCAGTCACCGGACTTGAGAGCCGACCGCACCGTCGATGCGCTGACCGCGCGCGCGCCCATCTCAAGCCGTGGTACGATGACCAGCTCGATACCCGCCTTGCCGAGCACATCCTGCATGGCCTGGTTGTAGATTGCCGTCGCGGGATCGTAGGGCTCTTCACCGACAAAACGTGTCACCACATGAGCCGCCGGCGCCACTCGCTTCGCGAAAACAGTGGCGTCCAGGTGTGCCTGCACGTATGTCGCGCGCTCGGGGCGGCGCAAGAAGTACATGGGAAACGTCGCCTGGCTGATGATGTAGTCGCCGCCCGGCAGGACCACAACGTTGCGCAGGTGTCTTGTTCCCTGCTCGATGAGCCTCATCCGCACGGCTGTCGGGAATGCCGATCTATCCTCGGACACGACGAAGATGAAAAGGCGCTCGCAACGCGCGGAGGCGTATTCGGCCAGGTACTGGTGGCCTCGCGTGAATGGGTTCGCGTTCATCACGATGGCGCCGGCTTGCCTGACGCCCTGAGCTTTTCGAGCCACGGCGTCAAGGTAGGGCTCGATACCGGCTCCCGAACCCGCAGCCACGAACTCTAGCAGCACGGCGTCAGCGGTGGCCTCGATGCGCTGGAAACCGAGACCCTGAAGCATCTGGGCGGAGCCTGGAGTTGTGAACGCAAACAGCACATCATGGCCACGGGCACGAGCTTCCTGGTACAGTCTTGAAAAGACGCCTGCCAGTAGCCCGCTGCCCTGCAGGTCGGGCGCAACCGCCAGGTGCTTGACGACCTTGCCTGAGAGCGACCCGGTGGCGATTATCCCACCTCCGGCGCCCCTGACGACCAGCATCACGTCGGGGTGAGGGTCGTAGCCCAGGCCGAGGCCTGCGAGGAACGTCATGACTTCGGAGACATCATCGCCCTGAGCAGGGTGGAGGATCTCCTCGGATCTCATCTCCCAGGCCATCAGACCACCTGCCGCACAACATCTATGACCGAGCCGTCGCGGTACTCGTTGATGGCCACGACGCGCCCGGAGGTATCAAGCGGAGCCGGCCGCCCCACCAGCGCCTCGATTTCCTGCTTCATCGCCTGCATGTCCCGGACGAGGATGCCGCCCTCGCGAAGGAGCTGGGCGAGTTCCGGCCGGGCCGGGTTGACCGCCGTCCCGCGTTCGGTGACCACCATGTCAACGCTGTCGCCCGGCGTGCTCACGCAGGTCACGGCATCGCGGATAACCGGAAGGCGCGTCCGCAAGGCCCTTGTCACGATGACCGTCAGTTTCGCCCCGGCAGCCGCGTCGCTGTGCCCTCCGGAGCCGCCCATGACGACCCCATCCGAACTTGTGGTCACATTCACGTTGAACGAGGTGTCCACTTCGGTCGCGCCCAGCACAACCACGTCGAGATGGTCCACCGCGGCGCCCTTCCTGCCTGGGCTGGCGTAAAGGCCGCAGTCTATCTCCTGATGCCTCGGGTTCTCGCGCAGAGAGCGGACTGCCGCCGCGTCAAAGTCCTGCGTATCGAGCAGCGTGGCGAATAGCCCTTCCTCAAGCATCGAAACGAAGAACTCCGTGATGCCTCCGAGCCCGAAACTCCCCCTGATCCCGCCCTCATGCATCATCTTCCTGACGAAGGAAGCGACCGCCAGGCTCGTACCGCCGGCGCCCGTCTGGAACGAGAAGCCATCTTTGAGCAGGCCCGATGCCCGGATTGCCCGGGCCGCGTTGCGCGCGATCACGAGCCCGATGGGGTCGCGGGTGATCCGTGTCGACCCGGAGATTATGCCTGCCGGGTCGCCGATGCGGTCGACCTTGACCACGAAATCCACGCTGCTGCCCGGTATGCTTATGGGGCAGGCGGGGAAGGGGACGAGGTTATCTGTGACCGCCACGACGCACCGAGCATGCTGCGCGTCTGCCACGGCGTAGCCGAGTGAGCCACAGGCAGATGGGCCCTGGACTCCGTTCAGGTTACCGCCGGGGTCCGCGCAGGGGGCGGCGATGAACGCGACGTCTATTTCCAGATCTCCTGCCTCAATAGCTCTGACACGCCCGCCATGCGTCCTGAGGACGGCCGGCTGGGGCAGCAGTCCTGCGGAAATGGCTTCCCCCACCGGGCCACCGATGTAGTTTGCCTCCACCGCTGCTACGATGCCATTCCTTATATGGTCCACAAGCGGCGCGTGCACCGGGAAGATGGAACTCGCGGCCACTCGCAGGTCTTTCAGGCCCATCCTCGAGCATGCCTCGAGCACCATGTTCAGCACATGGTCGCCATCCCGCAGGTGATGGTGGAAGGAGACGGTCATGCCGTTCTTCAGGCCTGACGCC
>JAUYEF010000216.1 GCA_030691635.1 Bacillota bacterium | reverse complement strand
GACTGGATGGAGCAGGAGCGGGAACGCGGGATCACGATCACGTCAGCGTCCATCACCTGCGAGTGGCGCCAGCATCAGATTAACATCATTGATACCCCGGGCCACATCGACTTTACGGCCGAGGTGCAGCGCAGCCTGCGTGTCCTCGACGGCGGGGTCGTCGTCTTTGACGCGGTGGCTGGCGTCGAGGCGCAGTCGGAGACGGTCTGGCGGCAGGCCGAGCGCTTTGGGGTGCCGAAGATCTGCTTTGTCAACAAGATGGACCGCATCGGCGCTGACTTCTGGCACACGGTCGAGATGATCCGCGACCGCCTTGGGGCAGTTGCAGCACCCGTGCAGTTGCCCATCGGTGCTGAGACCGACTTTCGCGGGGTCATCGACCTGGTCGACGAGCGGGCCATTATGTTTGTGGACGATCTTGGCGAGCAACTCGAGATCGCCGAGATCCCGGCCGGAATGCGCGATGACGCAGCCCACCATCGCGAGGAGTTGATCTCGCACGTTGCCGAGATGGACGAGGCCGTGCTGTTCAAGTACCTGGAAGGCGAGCCGATCGGGGCCGACGAGCTGCGGATGGCCGTCCGCAAGGCAGCCCTGCACGGTGCGGCGGTTCCGGTGCTCTGTGGTTCAGCTCTGCGCAACAAGGGCGTCCAGCCGCTGCTCGACGCTGTGGTAGACTACTTGCCGTCTCCGCTCGATATCCCCCCTGTGCGGGGCATCAACCCGGACACGGGGGAAGAGGAAGACCGGCTGGCGGACCCGGCACAGCCGCTGGCGAGCCTGGCCTTCAAGATCGTCAGCGACCCCTATGTTGGCCGGCTTGGCTACGTCCGCATCTACTCCGGTGCCTTGCGTGCGGGCATGACCGTCCATAACGCCACGACCGGCAAGAAGGAGCGGATCGGTCGACTGCTCCGCATGTATGCCAACCGGCGGGAAGAACTGCAGACGATCAGCGCGGGCGACATCGCCGCGGTCGTTGGCCTCAAGGTCAGCTCGACAGGTGATACGCTCTGCGATCCAAACCACCCGATAGTCCTGGAGACGATCCGCTTCCCGGAACCGGTGATCTCGGTGGCCATCGAGCCCAAGACCAAGGCCGACCAGGAGAAAATGGATGACGCGCTGCGACGGCTGGCCGATGAGGACCCCACCTTCAAGGTGCGCACCGACGAGACCACCGGTCAACTCCTGATCTCGGGCATGGGGGAACTGCACATCGAGGTGCTGGTGGATCGCATGCTGCGCGAGTTTCGTGTCTCGGCGAACGTCGGCCGGCCACAGGTGGCCTACCGTGAGACCATCACCCGCGCGGTGCGCGTTCAGGGGCGCTTTGTACGCCAGACCGGCGGCCACGGCCAGTACGGCGACGTATGGCTGGAGCTGGAGCCGCTGCCCAAGGGCACAGGCTTTCGCTTTGTCAACGCCATCAAGGGTGGGGTGATCCCGCAGGAGTATATCCCCGCGGTCGAACAGGGGGTGCGCGAGGCGCTGGAAAGCGGCGTCCTGGCTGGTTACCCGCTGGTTGATCTCCAGGCCAGCCTGGTAGATGGCTCCTATCACGAGGTAGACTCGTCGGAGATGGCCTTCAAAGTGGCCGGCTCTATGGCTCTGCGCAGCGGCGCACCCAAGGCGGCCCCGGTCCTGCTTGAGCCGATCATGAGGGTGCAGGTGCTAACGCCGGGAGAGTTCACCGGCGACGTGATTGGCAACCTGAGCGCCCGCCGGGCCCAGATCGGCGGTATGGAGCCCCGCCCGGGCGAGGTGCATATGATAGAGGCACTCGTGCCTCTGGCGGACATGTTCGGCTATGCTACCGATCTGCGCTCGATGACGCGGGGCCGCGGCACGTTCACCCTGGAGTTCGATCACTACGATCGCGTGCCCGACGGGGTGACCGAACGGATCCTCGGCGGCGCGGCTATGCGCGCAGGCTGAATTTCGGGAGGGCATTTGCCAGGAAAGCTGTCTCACGTATAATTACGCGGTTTGTGTTCGAGGATACAGTATTAATCTGCTGAAAGGAGCGCACTCATGGCGAAGGCCAAGTTTCGGCGAACGAAGCCTCACGTGAACGTGGGGACGATCGGTCACATTGACCATGGCAAGACGACGTTGACGGCGGCGATCACCAAGGTGCTGGCGATGAAGGAGCTGGCGAGCTACCGTCCTTTCGACAGCATTGACAATGCTCCGGAGGAGAAGGCGCGGGGCATCACGATCGCCATTGCCCACGTCGAGTATGAGACCGACAAGCGGCACTATGCTCACGTGGATTGTCCGGGGCACGCGGACTATATCAAGAACATGATCACGGGTGCGGCCCAGATGGACGGGGCCATTCTGGTGGTGGCGGCGCCCGACGGGCCGATGCCGCAGACGCGGGAGCACGTGTTGCTGGCGCGGCAGGTGGAAGTGCCGAGCATGGTGGTGTTCCTGAACAAGGTTGACATGATGGACGACCCCGAGCTGTTGGAGTTGGTGGAGCTGGAGCTGCGGGAGCTATTGGACGGCTACGGGTTCCCGGGCGACGAGATTCCGATTGTGCGGGGGTCGGCGCTGCAGGCGTTGCAGTCGGCGTCGACGGATCCGAACGCGCCCGAGTATCAGTGCATTTGGGAGCTGATGCGGGTGGTGGACAACTACATTCCTACGCCGGAGCGTGAGGTGGACCGGCCGTTCCTGATGCCGGTGGAGGACGTCTTTGGGATCAAGGGGCGCGGGACGGTGGTGACCGGGCGTATCGAGCGTGGGCGGGTGCAGGTTGGCGACGAGGTAGAGATCGTTGGTCTGCGCGAGGACGTGCGGAAGACGGTGGTGACCGGGGTGGAGATGTTCCGCAAGATCCTGGAGGAGGGCCTGGCAGGCGACAACGTGGGCTGTTTGCTGCGGGGGATTGAGCGGATCGAGGTGGAGCGGGGCCAGGTGTTGGCCAAGCCGGCATCGATCAAGCCGCACAAGCTGTTCACGGGCAGCGTGTACGTGTTGAAGAAGGAAGAGGGTGGCCGCCACACGCCGTTCTTTAAGGGGTACCGGCCACAGTTCTACATTCGGACGATGGACGTCACGGGGTCAGTGCAGTTGCCGGAAGGCGTGGAGATGGTGATGCCGGGCGACAACGTGACCGTGGACGTGGAGCTGATCGTACCGGTGGCGCTGGAGTCGGGTTCGCGCTTTGCCATCCGCGAGGGTGGGCACACGGTCGGCGCCGGCGTCATCACCAAGGTGGCTGAGTAAGTCGCGCGGCGAGAGGCCGTCGTGGAGCGTTAAGCAATGGCGAAGAAAGAGAACCGCGTCATTATCACTCTCGCCTGCACCGAGTGTAAAGAGCGCAACTACACGACTGAGAAGAACCGCAAGAACGATTCCGGTCGCGTCGAGCTGCAAAAGTTCTGCCCGCGTTGCCGCAAGCACACGGCGCATCGAGAGACTCGATAGTACACGAGATAGTACGTGGCGGTGAAGCGGCGCTTGCCCGGCCTGCCCGCAGGTGCCACGTAGGCCAGTAGCTCAATTGGCAGAGCAGCGGTCTCCAAAACCGCAGGTTGCGGGTTCGATTCCTGCCTGGCCTGCCTTGCAGGTAGTGAGACACCGGGTCGCGCAGCACCGAAACGGTGTCTCAGATTGTTCCCCACCGCCCTGCCGGGACGTGAGGAGACGACCAAGTGGAGAGGGTACAACGAGAGAATCGCATCGTGCGCTATTTCCGGGAGACTCGTGCCGAGTTGCGCAAAGTCGTCTGGCCGAGCCGGAAAGAGACCACGCGGCTGAGTGCGATCGTAGTGGCGGTCACCGTGGGAATGAGCGCCTTCCTTGGACTCGTTGACCTGGTATTCTCTCGTCTCATCGGCTTGATTGTTCGTTAGAGAAAGGTGTTACCGGTCGGAGCATTGACACCTAAAGCGGACGTTGCCCTCCAGGAAGGCGCTTTGGCTTTAGCTAGCCATGCTCCGGTTGACAGGTGCCTATCCGGTAAGCGGTAGCATAGCCCCTGCTGGTCATCCCTGACGGGCACGAGGGCCCTTCACTGCGCTCAGAGCAGCGCTTGTGCTACAGGGTATTCGGAGAGGCCCCAAGGACGGGTCATGGATCTTGAGAAGAGCCGCCTCGAGGGACCACTCGAGGCAGAGGAAGCCCAGAACACAATCGAAGAGCATCCTGAAGCTCCCGCGGACCAAGCTCCGCGCGCTGGCGTGGACGAGGAAGTGCAAGTGGCTGAGGAAATGCCGGTGACTGAGGAAATACTAGTCGCTGAGGAGTCGCCAGAGGTGCGCGCCTTTCTCGAAGAGGCCGAAGAGGTGGGAGCCGGCAGGCCCGAGGTCGAGCCGGCGGTGGAGGGGCGCGTGGAGCGCGCCTGGTACGTCGTGCATTCCTACTCCGGGTACGAGAACAAGGTCAAGAAGAACCTGGAGCAGCGCATCGAATCCATGGGCATGCAGGACCAGATCTACCAGGTCATCGTGCCGACGGAAGAAGAGGTCGAGATCAGGAACGGCCACCGGCGCACGACCCGGCGGCGGGTGTTCCCCGGTTACCTGTTGGTCGATATGATCCTGAACGACGACTCCTGGTACGTGGTACGGAACACGCCGGGGGTCACCGGCTTCGTGGGGTCGGGCATGCGGCCGACTGCGCTGCGCCAGGAAGAAGTCGACAAGATCCTCAAGCGCATGGAGAACGAGGCGCCCCGCGTCCGCGTGACCTTCCGCGAGGGGCAGCGGGTGCGGATCATCGAGGGACCGTTCGCGGACTTTATCGGCACCGTCGACGAGTTGGACGTCGATCGCGGCAAAGTCCGGGTGCTGGTTTCATTCTTCGGA
>JAUYEF010000211.1 GCA_030691635.1 Bacillota bacterium | reverse complement strand
TCGAGTATTGGGCAGCCTGGGGTCAAATGCTCCGGATATGGGAGGACATGCAGAAACTCGATGTGTACAAGGAACTGATCGGCAACAACACCGTCGAGTTGAAGACCGGCTTCAGCGCTGAGGTGTTAATGACCGCCGTGGCCGGCGGAACCCCTCCGGACGCCGTATCCCACCCTGCAGGTCAGTACCTGGACTACTATGCGCGGGGCGTGCTGCTGCCGGTGGACCAGTTGGTGGCAGCGAGCACCGTCATCAAGAAAGAGAACTATCTGGAGGGGTCGTGGAGCAACGGCTTCTATAAGGGAGTGCACTACGGCGTCCCGGCCAACGAAGGCTTCTTGCGCTACGGCCTGAACTACAATGCCAGGCTGGTCGAAGAGGCCGGGCTCGACCCCGACAACCCTCCGCGCACCTGGAGCGAGTGCCTCGAGTGGCACAAAGCGCTGACCAAGCGCGATAGCGCCGGCAACCTGCTGCAGATCGGCCTGGACCCCTATGATGCCATGGGCGGCTCACTCCAGTTCGACAACGGCTTCTTCGCCGCGCTCTCGTGGGGCTGGGACTGGTTCGACGAAGAGAAGGGCACCTTCAACCTGAACAACGAGAAGTTGGCCGAGTCCTTTGAGGTGATGGGCGAGTTCTACAGGATGGCTGGGCCAGACAACATGGCCGGCATGCGCCAGGTGGAGGGGCAAGGCACGTGGGGCGGCTCGTTCAACACGGAGGTGCAGGCCATGGTCATCGAGGGCTACTGGCACCCCGGCGAGACGACCTTCGAGAAGCCCGAGGTTGCCGAGCACAACCGCTCCAGCTGGGCCCCTGTGCCCGATAGCCGCAAGGACGCGAAGGTCCAGGGATATGGCGGGCACTATATCCTGCTGTTCAAGCAGGCCTCGCACCCGGAGCTGGCGTTCAAGATCGCGGAGGTGGTGAACACCACGCCGGCCTGCGATCTGATCTTCAAGGTCGTGGGCTGGCTGCCTGCGTTGAAGCCCTACCTGGAAACGGTCGATCCAAAGACCTACAACGGCCTGGAGTTCTACATGCAGTCGATCAATGAGGCGACTGACTGGCACACGCCAGCCCGTTGCCCCATCACCGGCTTCGTCCAGACCCAGTACATCGAACTGCGAGAGGCCGTCTATCGAGACCAGATGACTGGCCCCCAGGCTGCCGAGGAGTTTCAGCGGCGGTGTGAGGAGGAATACAAGGCAGGAGGGTTCGCCTGATCCGCATCAACCTGCCGATGCGACGGGTAGGGAGTTGGGCAGGTTAGCCATCTGCCCAACTCTCATTTCCGCTGCCAGAAGCAACACGGGGATCGGTTGAGGTAAGGACTCTATGGCCATATCAGTCTTCAAGCCACGTCGTATGAGCAGGCATGAGTCACGGCGCCTGCTGCAGGGACTGCTGTTTGTCTCCCCCTGGTTGATCGGTTTTCTCGCCTTTACCATCTATCCGCTGATTTCCTCCCTATACTACAGTTTCACTCGCTATGACCTGCTGAATCCCCCTGTCTTCCTGGGGTTGAGCAACTACATTGAGATCATCACTCGGGATCCCCTTTCTGGGCGGGTGATGTACAACACGCTGTACTACGTGGGGCTAAGCGCTCCCCTGGGAGTGGTAGCAGCCTTCCTGATGGCCAGTCTGCTGAACACGGAGGTCGGGGGGCGCTCTGTGTTCCGTGCCATATTCTTCTTTCCCTCCATTGTGCCTGCGGTCGTGACCGCAATGGTATGGGCGTTCCTGCTCAACGTTCAATACGGGGCGATCAATGCCACGTTGCGGGGAATGGGACTGCCAACGATCCCCTTTCTCTCGAAACCTGAACTGGCCAAGCCATCGTTGATTCTCATCTACATGTGGGCTCAAGGGAGCGCAATCGTCATCTTCTTGGCCAGCCTGCAAGACGTTCCACGCTCGCTCTATGAGGCCGCGACGGTTGACGGCGCCAATGCCTGGCACAAGTTCCGGAGTATCACTGTTCCGATGTGCACTCCCGTCATCCTGTTCAGCCTGATTATGGGCCTCATCGGTGGCTTCCAGAACTTTACGCTGCCCTGGCTGCTCACCGGAGGAGGCCCCAATCAGGCCACCGAGTTCTATAGCCTGCATCTCTACCGCAACGGGTTCAACTACATGCGCATGGGCAAGGCCTCAGCCCTGGCCTGGATTCTGTTCGTGATTATAGTCACCTTCACCATCTTGCTCTTCTCCACCTCGGCACGTTGGGTCTACTACGCCGCCGGTGAAGAGTGAGGGGGCCGAGGAGGAAGGGCAGATGGATGTACAGGCTTCTCTCGCCCGTGTCGCCCCAGTCATGAGGAAACGCGAACGCCTCGGGGGGCATAGGCTTGTGGCACTCATGGGTGCCGCTGTCAGGCATCTTGTCTTGATCGTACTGGCGGTCAGTTTCCTTCTGCCGTTCTACTGGATGGCTAGCTCGGCCCTCAAGAACGACTCACAGGTTTACACTGTGCCGCCGGTCTGGATCCCCCGACCTTCCCACTGGAACAACTTCCCAGATGCGTGGCTGCAGTACAACTTTAACCTCTACATGGCAAATACCGTGATCCGCTACGCGCTTCCCGTCACACTGGCTGTCACACTCTCGTCAGCCGTCGTGGCCTACGGGTTTGCGCGCCTGCGTTGGCCAGGCCGCGATATTCTCTTCTTCATCTGCCTGACCACCATGATGGTCCCCTTTCAGGTCACGATGGTGCCCCTCTTTATCATCTTCAGGCGCCTGGGCTGGCTCAACAGCTACCTGCCGCTGGTCGTGCCAGGGTTCTTTGGAGCCCCCTATTTCATCTTCATGCTACGCCAGTTCTTCCTGACCATCCCCGAGGAGTTGTCTGATGCCGCACGTATTGACGGCGCCGGCGAGTTTGGCATTCTGTACCGCATCATTATACCTCTTGCGCGCCCGGCACTGACCGTCGTGGCTCTGTTCCAGTTCATGGGCGCCTGGAACGATTACTTGGGGCCGTTGATCTACGTCAACAGGGACCAGCTCTATCCGCTTGCCCTGGGTATCCAGCGCCTGCGTAGCATGCTGGCGGGAGTAGGGATCGCACCAATGGCCTACCCCTACCTGATGGCCGTGAGCACTATTGCCACTGTACCGATCCTCATCGCCTTCTTCTTCGCCCAGCGGACCTTCATCGAGGGCATCTCCCTCACCGGGCTGAAGGGGTAGCGGAAGACCCCGGAGGTCTCGTGTCGCGCCCTTGCGGAGTCCCGAACTTGTTCGGGACGGCGCAAGGGCGTGCGGCCGCGCCCTGGGCCTGCGGAGCTTCCTTCCCGAACAAGTTCGGTCCGGAGGAGTGCTGCAGGTCTTTGCCGACTCTTGGCGCTTCCCGAAAACGTCGTATACTGTCTCCGTTGGCCCCAGCCCTCCCTCGGCCCGGCCATCGCCCCTAGTCCTCGGGGTGCGCGGCCGCGGCCATGCCCACCAGGGCTGGTACTGCTGTGGGAGCACAAGATGAAGAACAAGGTCGGCATCGGCGTCGTGGGCGCGGGCTCCATCGGCATCCGCGGCGCACTCAACCACCTCGTCCTGCCGGACGTGCAGCCGGTGGCCTACGTAGCGGCGGTCTGTGACCCCGTGCCGGGCCGCGCGCAGGCGGCGGCCGAGAAGTACGGCGTGCTGGGGCACTATGAGCGCTACGAGGACCTTCTTGCCGACCCCACGGTCGACGCGGTGACCCTGGGCTCGCCC
>JAUYEF010000163.1 GCA_030691635.1 Bacillota bacterium | reverse complement strand
GCATCATGTGCGGCCGCTGCGTCAGGATGTGCGCCGAAGTCGTGGCGGCAGGGGCCCTGGACTACATAGGCAGGGGGTTTGGCACTAAGATCGGCACTGCATTTGACAGCGCCCTCACCGACAGCCCGTGCGTGTTTTGCGGTAACTGCATCACGGTGTGCCCGGTGGGCGCCCTGCAGCCCAATCTCGGCAAGGGCATGGGCCGCATCCACCAGTACGAGAAAGTACGGACGGTGTGCACGTATTGCGGTGTTGGGTGCGCCATTTACCTCCATGTCAGCAAGGGTAGGGTGATAGGAGTCTCGCCGGCCGAGGGGCCGGCGAACGAAGGCCTGTTGTGCGTGAAAGGCCGTTTCGGCTTCGACTTCCTGCACCATCCGGATCGCCTGCGCACACCCCTTATCCGCGAGGGCGACGGGTTCCGGGAAGCGACGTGGGACGAAGCGCTCGACCTGATCGCGCGGCGGTTCGGCGAGGTCAAGCAGGCCCATGGCCCCGGGGCTTTCGCCGGGCTTGCCTCCGCCCGGTGCACGAACGAAGAGAACTACCTGCACCAGCGGTTCATGAGGCAGGTCATCGGAACGAACAACATCGACCACTGCGCCCGGCTGTGCCACGCGTCCACCCTGAGCGGGCTGTCCTACGCGTTCGGGAGATGGGCCATGACCAACTCCATAAGCGAGATCGGCAAGACGGATGTGGTCTTCGTGATCGGCTCGAACACGCCGGAGACGCACCCGGTCATCGCCATGAAGGTCAACGAGGCCAAGAACCGTGGCGCGAAGGTCATCGTGGCCGACCCGCGGGCGGTGCTCATAGCCGAGAACGCCGATATCCACCTCCAGCAGTTGCCCGGCACCGATGTCGCGCTGCTCAACGGTATGATGCACGTGATCCTGCGAGACGGCCTTGAGAACAGGGAGTTCATCCAGACGAGGACCGAGGGCGTCGAGAAGCTCCGTGGGACAGTGCGAGGATATCCCCCCGAGCACGCGGAGGCGATCACAGGTGTGCCGGCAGCGCTGATCGAGCAGGCGGCGCGCATATACGCAGGCGCGGGCAAGGCGACCATCCTTTACGCCATGGGCATCACGCAGCACACGACCGGGCACGACAATGTCGTCAGTATCGCAAACCTGGCGCTGCTGTGCGGGCAGATAGGGCGCGAGAGCACGGGTGTCAACCCGCTGCGGGGCCAGAACAACGTGCAGGGCGCCTGCGATATGGGGGCCCTCCCCACCTTCTACACTGGCTACCAGCGTCTGGATGACGAGGCTGCCAGGCGCAAATTCGAGCAGGCCTGGGGATGCACGCTCGACGCGACTCCGGGGCTCACTGTGGTGGAGATGATGCACGGGGCGGCGGCCGGCCGGATCAAGGCCATGTACATCATGGGCGAAAACCCCATGATGTCCGATCCAGACATCAACCACGTTGAGGAAGCGCTGAACGCGCTCGACTTCCTTGTGGTGCAGGATATCTTCCTGACCGAGACCGCGCATCTCGCGGATGTGGTGCTGCCGGCGGCGGCGTTTGCCGAGAAGGAAGGCACTTTCACGAACACGGAGCGGCGTGTCCAGTGGATCAACCGGGCCGTCGCGCCTCCCGGGCAGGCGAAGGCCGATTGGGAGATCATCTGCAGCCTGGCCCGGAAGATGGGGGCCTCATTCTGCTATGACGGCGTCAGCAGCATCACTGCCGAGATCGCCCGCCTCACGCCCATTTACGGTGGCATCGTGCCATCCAGGCTGGTCGGTAGCGACATGGTGCCCGGCTCCAGACCCGTCGGGAGCAGCGCCGCGCCGGGCTCCACACTGGCCGGCAGCGGTGTGGGACCGGGCCTCCAGTGGCCGTGCCCGAACGCCTCTCACCCAGGCACGCCTGTCCTGCATGAAGGCAGGTTCTCCAGAGGACTGGGCAGGTTCTCTGCCGTCGAGTACAGGCCGCCCGCCGAGGAACCGGATAGGGACTACCCGTTCATCTTTACTACCGGCCGGAACCTGTACCACTACCACACCGGATCCATGACTCGCCGGTCGAGGGGGCTGCATGCCATCAGGCCGGAGGCCTATGTCGAGATACACCCGGACACGGCGCTTGCCCTCGGCATCGAGGACGGCAGTTGGGTGCGCCTGCGATCGAGGCGCGGGACAGTGAGGGTGAAAGCCCAGGTCACGAGCAGGACTGGTCCAAGGATCCTGTTCATGCCCTTCCACTTTGCCGAAGCGGCGGCCAACCTGCTGACAAACGCCGCTCTCGATCCCGTTGCCAAGATACCTGAGCTGAAGGTCTGTGCTGTGTCGGTCGTCGCAGAAGCGGCGGCCCTCAAGGAGGTGCCTGCCGGTGCCACAAGATAGGCGTGTTTCGCAGGACACGCTCGATGAGATCCTATCGAGGCATCCCCGCGAGAAAGGGTCGCTCATAGCGATCTTGCAGGAAACCCAGGAGGAGTTCGGTTTCCTGGGCAAGGACAAACTCAAGCGAATTGCCGGGGCACTCAAGGTGTCCGAGGCGATGGTCTTCGGGGTGGCCACCTTCTACGCGCAGTTCCACCTCACTCCCCGGGGCAGGCATATCGTGAGGGTGTGCCTGGGCACCGCCTGCCACGTCCGGGGCGGAGAGAAGATACTTGAAGCTCTGTCGGAGAAGCTCGGCATAGAGGCGGGCGCGACCACTGAGGACATGATGTTCACGCTGGAGCGCGTCGCATGTCTCGGAGCGTGCGGCCTGTCGCCGACCATGATGGTTGACGGCAAGACCTACGGCAGACTGAACCGCAAGAAAGTGTCCGACATTCTTGATGGCGTCGGGAGTGCCGAGCCGGAGGCAGCGGCAGGGGCGCTGGCGGCAGAGCCACCCGTCGATGCCGGCACAGTAACCGCGACCGGGCAGCCGCCGGACGGCGCGGCACGTATTGTATGATTTTTGACCTGTCGGCAGCAATCACTGTGCAAGAATCTTGCAGCTCGCGGCGGGCGTTGCCTGTTTCTTGACCCGGTCTCGCCCACCTACTTCCCCACCGGTCCACCCTGCTGCGCAAAGTTCTGCCTCTTCAGCGGGTTGGAGACGTTCACGCTCCCGGCGAGTGTCTTGAGTTTCTGCCCGTCAACCAGCACCTGTACCGCTGTGACTTCCTTCGCTTCGGTCAAGGTATAAACCAGAGACTGCAGCACAAGGCGCTCGACAGGACCCGGGGCGGAACGGATATCGCTGATCTTTGAGAAATTGAGGTAGAGCACCCCTCCTGAGAGCACAGGGTCAGACAACAGCACCGTCCCGGCCGGGATGGATGGAAGGCCCTGCCCTGCCGAGGGTCCTCGTGCGAGCTCCCTGAAGGCCGTCAGGTAGGAGGCCTCACCTCTTGATACGGCGTCTCTCTCTTCCCTGACGAGGTTCTTCCAGTCGCTCGCCGGGAAATGGAGCACCACTTTCACCTTCGTCACCGGATCCGTGGGCTCAATGAGTGCCATGCCCGGCTTCCAGGATTTCTGTGGCAGGAAGGTACACGCCGGTATCAGGAGCACGGCCGCCAGTGCGATCACGAAAAGCGTGCGACGGCCGATCACTTTCAGCTCCCCGCTTTGGCCGGTCATTGCCGCCCCACCCCTTTCGGGACTCTTGCGAAGAAGGTCAGCCGCTTGGACGAAGAGCGCCTCGCTTCGATCATGCCGCGGTGGAGTTCGATGATCCGCCTGCTCATCGTCAGACCAGCGGCGGGAACACCTTCCAGCGCGTCCTGGCCCTTGGAGAGCCTGGAGAGGAACCGCTCGAAAAGGAGCGGTAGTTCGTCTTCTTCCACCTCAGTCTCTCCTCCCGTCACTGAGACCAGGATATTGGCCGGGTCCTCGGAGATGGCGACACCAACTGCGGTCCCTTCCGGGGCTGTCGCCAGGCAGAAACGCAGCAGCGCGTTGAACGCCACCTGAAGCCTCGGTTCGTCTCCGTTCACCATGACCGGAAGGTCCAGCCTGTCTTCCCTACGGATGGAGGTGCCCGGCGTCGCGATGTCCGCCCTGCACGTGTCGATCACGCGGTTGACCATGCTGCTGAAATCGAATTGCTCCAGCCTGAGAGGCCGCGGGTCTATCTCCAGCCGCGCCAAGTCGAGCAGCTGGTCGATCGCCCAGGACATGGAGCCCGCCGTTTCGCGGATCGCTAGAAGCCGTTCGGCCGGTGCTCTGGACTGGTCGCAAGCCAGGTCCATGATGTCCTTCAACGGCTCCTCGATCTCTTGCGACGCCTCAACGATGAAGTCCCGCCGGACCTGCTCGGTCTGCCTGAGTCTTTTGGCCATGCGGCTGAAGACTCGGGCGAGCCTCGACACCTCGCCCCTGCCCGCGACGCGGAGAGTGTGCTTGTAGTCCGAATCCTGCGCTGCCTCCAGCACCCTGGCCAGACGTGAGACGGGCCACGCGCTTGCGTGGCCGAGAGCGAAAGACAGGATGGCCCCGGCGGCGAGCACCCCCAGAGCGGAAGCCGCCAGCCTCGGGACGAGACGGTACAGCCTTCTGGCCATGTCCACGAGCGGCACCGACACCAGGACTACCCCTTCGACCTTCTCGCCGGGCTTCACCGGAACGGCAGCATAGAGGTACTGCTTTCCGTCCTCGTGTGTGTAGACGGTGGACACCGACTCCCCGGCCAGCACTCGGGGTAGTTCATCGAGCGATAGCACTTTGCCGGCAAGTGAGCCCTTCTCAGACGAGTCAGCCTGTACCCTGCCCAGCAGGCTGAGCACCAGCGCCCGGCCCTTGACCCGCTCGGCAAGCGCCTGGACCGCCCGGGCAGTGACGTCGGCCTGGTTTACGCTCTGTATGGAGTTTGCGGACGCATGCAGGCTGACAAGAGTCTCGGATTCGATCTGGCGGAACATGGCCCACTCTGCGGACCGGAACGCCAGGAAGGCGGTCGCCGGCACCAGGATGATCGCGACGATAAGGTGACTCAAAGTGAGGCGCGTCCTCAAGGACATAAGCATTCGCGTTCCACCTCTCTTCTGAGCCCGTCAGTGCACGAGCAGAGCCCACGATGCCGGTAACGACCAGCGACCAGTGGGTTTCCATGGAGCTTTTGGCGTTGACACCCGTGGCGTTGGCCCATATAATCTGTAGCAGACCCAACTGTTAGGGAAACCAAAGTTTCTGATGTTCTGCACTGGAGGCTCGAGCACATTGAGCACTGAGGAGATTTTCGCAAGACTAGACCGCGTGCTCCCACTTCTTCTCTCCAGACTGGCCCATCAGACTCGTGTACCGGGGCTCGGGCCCGCCGCAATGGCCACTTTGAGGAAGCTGAAACTGTCCGGCACATGCACCGTCTCGGAACTTGCAGAATGGATGGGTGTCACAAGCGCCACTGTGACAGGCATAACCAACAAACTGGTCTCCCAGAACCTCATCCAGCGCTGGCGCGAAGAGTCAGACCGCCGTGTGGTGCGTCTAAAGCTTACCACAGAGGGAAGCGAAATGCTAAGCCACGTCGAGCGGCTCAGGCGCGAGAAGACTTCGCGTATCCTTATAAAGCTTCAGGAGGAAGACCTCAGGAAGCTTGCAGATATCCTGGAGAGACTCGTGATCGCGATAGAATCGTAGACTCTCACAGCGCCCGCAGACGGAGGTCCCGACATGAGGAAAAAGTGGACTAAGTGGATAGTTCTTGCACTGGTGGTCAGCGTGGTCGCCCTTGGGTTCTGGTGGTTTACGGCCCGCAGGGAACGGATAGCCGCACGCCAGGCAGAAGCCTCCATCGCGACGGCAGTGGCGAAGAAGGGCAACCTCTCGGTCACCGTCACCGGGACGGCCAACATCGTGGCCCACGACAAGAGGACGGTCAGGCCG
>JAUYEF010000082.1 GCA_030691635.1 Bacillota bacterium | reverse complement strand
CAACGTCGTGGTTTCCAACATGGTCAGGGCGGTACGGGTGATCTCCGTGGAACGCGGCGAGGATCCCCGCGACTTCGCCCTCCTCGCTTTCGGGGGCGCCGGGCCGCTGCACGCCTCGGCCGTGGCGCGGCAGCTCGGAATCCGCCACACGATCATCCCCGCGGCGCCCGGCCTCCTGTGTGCCGCCGGTGCGCTGCTCGCCGAGCCACGGATGGAGTTTTCAAAGACAAGGGTGCTCGACATCGGAGAGGACCCGGCGGCGCTCGGCGAGGAGTTCGAGCGCCTGTGCGCTCTCGGGTCCGCATGGCTGGACCGTGAGGGGATCGAGCCGGAGAAACGGTCGCTGCACCGTTCCGCCGAGATGCGCTACGTGGGGCAGAACCACGAACTGGCCGTGGCGCTCCCGGGCGGCCCGATTGACGCGAGTACTCTGAAGGCGCTCCGTGACGGCTTCCACGACGAGCATCACAAGCACTTCGGCTACTCCTCACCGGCTGAGCCTGTGCAGGTCATCACCTGCCGTGTCGCGGCGATTGGCAGCGTGCTTGACCTGCCGCTGTTGCGGCCCGCCCCCACGACGGGAGCACCCAGCCTGACCGGCCACCGGCGCGTCTATTTCGACACCGTCGACGCATGGCTGGATTGCCCCGTGCATGCCCGAGACGCGCTCGCCCCGCAGACGCAGATCAACGGGCCGGCAGTTGTGGAGCAGACGGATTCCACAACCGTCCTGTGGCCCGGAGACCAGGCCCTGGTGGACCATTGCGGCAACATCGTGGTCCAGGTCGAGCCGGAGCGGTCGCGGATATGAAGCCAAAGGAGGGACAGCAGGTGAGCGCCGCAGTGGTTGATCCAATCACCGTCGAGGTTGTCGGCAACGCACTCATGGCCTGCGCGGAGGAGGTTGCTGCCGCATTAATCAGAACCGCGTTCTCGAGCAATATCAAGGAGCGCGCCGACTGCTCGGTCGCGGTCTTTGACGGCAAGGGCCAGCTCATCATCCAAGCCGAGCACATCCCGATCCACCTTGGCTCGCTGCTCGGGATCGTGGAGCACATCACCCGACGCTACCCGGTCGACAAAATCGCGCCGGGGGACGTGTTCATCGCCAACGACCCGTACAACGGCGGCGGCACCCATCTGCCGGACATAACGATTGCCCAGCCCGTGTTCCATGAGGGCAAGATCGTGGCGTTCGTCGCCAACATCGCGCACCACTCCGACGTGGGGGGCCGGGTGCCCGGCTCCAACTCCGGCGATACGCGGCACATCTTCGAGGAAGGGCTGCGGATCCCGCCGGTCAAGATCCAGAACGCCGGGGAGATCGACCAGGACATTCTCGACCTTGTGCTGCTAAACTCGCGGCTGCCGCGTGAGCGGTCGGGGGACCTGCGGGCGCAGATCTTCGCCTCGTCAATCGGCGCGGACAGGATCCGCAGCCTCTTCGCCAAATACGGAGCCGCCAACCTGCAAGCTTGCCTGGACAGCCTCCTGGACTACGCTGAAAGGCGGATCCGCGCCCGGATAGCCGCCATCCCGGATGGCATCTACCGCTTCACCGACTACCTCGACGACGACGGAGTCGACCCCTCGCCGGTGCCGATCGTGACCGCGGTGTCGGTGCGGGGCGATACCCTGTACCTGGATTTCGCCGGTAGCGGGCGTCACGCAAGGGGCGCGCTCAACGTTGTCAAGACCGCGCTGATGGCAACCGTCTACTACGCGGTCAAGGCGATTCTCGACCCCGGGTGTCCCTCCAATGCCGGCTTCCAGCGGGCGATACAGGTCGACGCCCCGCCCGGGACCATCGTCAACGCCCTGCCGCCCGCCCCGGTCAGCGCGCGCACGGAGACCTGCCAGCGCATCGTGGACGTGATCTTCGGGGCGCTCGCGCAGGCGGTTCCGGAGCGCGTGGTGGCCGGATGCAACAGCACCCTCAACGGCATCAACATCGCCGGAGTGCACCCGCGTACCGGCAGCCTGTACGTGTACCCGGAGACCATCGGCGGGGGCATGGGCGCCAGACCCCACAAGGATGGCCTTGACGGGGTTCACAACCACGTCACCAACAGCTCAAACCTACCGATTGAGGCGCTTGAGACGGAGTATCCCCTCAGGGTGGAGCGGTACGAATTGGTTCAGGACTCGGGTGGGTCCGGCAAATACCGCGGCGGCATGGGGATTCGTCGCGACATTCGCGTGCTGGACCACGATGCGGAACTGTCCACGCACGCGGACCGGCAGAAGTTCAGCCCGTGGGGACTCGACGGCGGCGGGAACGGCATCCCCGGGCGGATTGCCGTCAATCTCGGGCAGAGCGGGGAGTACCTGCTCCCGTCCGGCAAGACTTCCGGCATTGTCCTGCATCCTCAGGACGTGCTGTCCATCATCACGCCGGGCGGCGGTGGCTTCGGCGCGCCAGCCTGCCGGGCCAAGCAGGACGTGGCCCGGGACCTCCGCGACGAGGTCATTTCAGTAGAGAAGGCGCGACGGGACTACGGTTTCGACAAGTAGGTACTCTCGGGGAGGTATAGGTCAGGTGTTTGATCTTCTGATACTCGGCGGCACGGTGATCGACGGCACGGGCCGGCCCCGCTACCGGGGGGATGTGGGCGTCGCCGGTGGGCGCGTGGACGCAATTGGCGACCTCTCGGGGACCGAGGCTCGCGAGGTAATCGATGCCAAGGGCATGGTCGTCGCCCCCGGTTTCATCGACCCGCACTCGCACTCGGAGCCCGCATTCTTCGGTCCCAAGGTTCCTGAGCTGAAGCTGAGGCAGGGCATCACCACGGAGATCGTGCAGCACTGCGGCGGCGGGCTCTCTCCGGT
>JAUYEF010000399.1 GCA_030691635.1 Bacillota bacterium | reverse complement strand
TAGGAAGAGGATAAGGTAGTACGCAGGCGTCGCAAACGAATTCTTTAAATGAGGCGATGAAATGGTAGGTATTATATCGTACGGTGTCTACATACCGCTATGGCGATTGGACTTAGAGTCTCTAGGCAAAGGTTTTACAGGCGAAAAGGCAATCGGTAATTTTGACGAAGATAGTCTGACAATGGGTGTGGCTGCCGGTATTGACTGTCTACGCAATATCGATCGCAACACAATCGATGGTTTGTTTTTCGCTACCACGACTTCGCCCTATAAGGAAAAACAGGTTGCTGTGAGTGCGGCTACAGCTCTTAATTTGAGACAAGACATCATGACCGCTGATTTTGCTCATTCCTTGAGAGCCGGAACAACTGCATTGAAGGTGGCTGCGGACGTGGTAAAGGCAGGCTCAGCCAGGAGGATGATGGTTATCGCTTCTGACATGAGGGTACCCATGCCAGGCTCTGAGTTCGAAGGACTCTTCGGTGATGGTGCTGCCGCTTTTCTCATCGGGAGTGATGATATCAGGGTAAGAATAACGGATAGCTGTTCTCTTGCTGATGATATCCTCGATATATGGCGCGAAGACCAGGACAAGTTTGTTCGTTCATGGGAAGAACGGTTTACGTTCGAAGAAGGCTATGGTAGAGTTCTGCCTATTGCGGTCTCATCTCTGATGAAGAGGAATAACCTATCTCCGAGCGACTTCGGAAAGGCTGTTTTCTATGCGCCTGATGCCAGGAGACACAAGGGGATGGCAAAACGACTGGGCTTTGATGGGCATCAAGTTCAACCCCCCTTGTTTGGTACTGTTGGGGATACTGGAACGGCATCTGCCTTGATGATGACGGCTGCCGCTCTGGAGGAAGCTAAGCCTGGAGATAGAATGCTCCTGGCTAGTTACGGCAATGGAGCCGATGCTTTTCTGCTGGACGAAGTGAAAGGTTTTGGACAGAGCCGAAGCGTGAAGAGCTATCTCGCATCGAAGGAAGTGCTGAAGGACTACAGAACATATCTTTCGTGGCGTGGACTCATAGAAATGTCCGCAGGGCGCCGGCGACCTCCAAACCTGGCTCCGTCGGCTTCGGCGATATGGAGGGAACAGGCTCAGATTATGCGCCTCGAAGGAGTCAAATGCAGGCGATGTGGCACAGTCCAATATCCGCCTCAGAGAGTGTGTTATACGTGCCATTCCAAGGACGAATTTGAGAGTTATCTATTTTCGCAGAGGAGAGCTCACCTTTTTACTTATGCCGCCGATTATCTCACAAACACCCCCGATCCTCCACTGGTAGTGGCGATAATTGATTTCGACGACGGTGGGAGGATGTCGTGTCTTATGACTGACAAGGATGCCAACGACATTGAAATAGGTATGCCGCTTGAGATGACTTTCAGAAAACTATTTACTGCCGAGGGAATACACAATTACTTCTGGAAATGCATGCCTGGCAGAATCAAGGAGTAGCAAAATGAAGAGTATCAAGGACAGAGTGGCAATTATCGGAATGGGATGTACCAAGTTTGGGGAGTTGTGGGATTGGAGTTTAGATGACCTGATTGTAGAGGCATGTTATGAGGCTCTCCAAGATGCGGGTATAGAGACTAGCGAGATTCAAGCGGCTTGGCTTGGCACCTTTACCAGCGGTCGCAGAGGTGCCACTCTCGCCGGTCCACTCAAATTGATGGGTGTGCCTGTCAGCAGGGTAGAGAACGCCTGTGCTACAGGAACTGATGCCTTCAGAAATGCGGCTTACGCTGTAGCTGCAGGCACTTATGATATTGTATTGGTTTGCGGAGTAGAGAAACTAAAAGACTACGGCTTTTCCGGGCTTCCTGCCGTTGCTCCTTCATATGCTGAATTGGCTTTGAGCCAGACGAAAACAGCAACCTCAATGGCGGCTCAATTCGCACTGTTAGCAAACCGGTACTTCCATCACTATGGCATAGGTTACGCGGAAGCCAAAACGGCCCTGGCTAAGATTGCGGTGAAGAATCATCACAATGGCGCACTCAACCCCAAAGCTCACTTCAAAGCAGATGTAAGCTTAGAGCAAGTCATGAATGCTCCGATGATTGCCAGACCACTCGGTCTATTCGATTGCTGTGCTGTGAGCGACGGGGGAGCGGCTGCCATTATTACCCGGCCCGAGATAGCCAGGAAATACAGGAAGGATTATGTGCTGGTGAAAGGGATAGGTTTAGCCAACGGGGATGAATATGCTCAGCTTACACCGAACTTTGATTGGACGCACTGGGAGGAAAATGTCATTGCAGCTAAGATAGCGTACGAAGATGCGGGGATTACAAATCCCCGCGAGGAACTAGATATGGCTATCGTCCACGACTGCTTTACCATAAACGAGCTTGTGACTTACGAGGACCTGGGCTTCAGCCCTAGAGGAAAAGCGATAGACGATGTCAGCAGCGGCTTCTTCGAGTTGGATGGTGGTCTGCCGGTTAATACCGATGGAGGCTTGAAGTCATTCGGTCACCCCATCGGAGCTACGGGTATAAGGATGATTTATGAGGTCTACAAACAGTTACAGGGGAAGGCCGGGCCTCGGCAGTTGAGCAAAGTTAAGCTGGGCTTAACACACAACATAGGGGGCACTCCAGGGTCCTTTACCAGTGCCGTCGCTATCTTCGGTCGTGATAAGTAGCGTATAAGTACGATGGTATCGCTACATCACATCATTCTTTGGTGAGAGGAGGCTAGTATGGAATTAGCGCTGGACGGGAGGGTTGCGTTAGTTACCGGCGCAGCCAAACTACATGGTAACGGTAGAGCCATCGCACTTATGTTAGCAGAGGAAGGAGCAGATATAGCCTGCGCCGATATTGATATCGAGGGTGCCCGCTCGGTAGCAGAAGAGATAAGAGCGATGGGGAGAAGGTCGGTTGCTTTGGAAGTGGACCAAGGAGATAGCAGACAGGTAATAGAGGCAGTCACAAGGTGCCGTGAGGAGCTGGGTCTCGTTGATATCCTGGTGAACAACGCGGCGATATTGGGTCATCATGACCTTGCCAGCAGAATGGATGTTCACACCTGGGACAAGGACCTGGCTGTCAACCTTTCCGGTCCTTACTACTGGGTCCGGGGAGTATTTGATTCTATGGCTGAAAAGAAATGGGGGAGGATAATAAGCATCTCTTCGGTTGCCGGTTTGCTAGGAGGCTTTGGCCAGAGCTGTTATTCTGCAAGCAAGGGGGGACTGATTTCTCTCATGAAGACAATTGCCTTGGAAGGTGCCAGGGTAGGCATTACGGCTAATACCGTAACCCTGGGGGTAATTGAAACTGGCGCGGTCGCGGGTGTCAGGCCAGAGCACCGCGAGCGAATCTTGAAGAGAATAGCTGTACGTGAGTTTGGGCATCCTCAAGACGTTGCCAATATCGTGGCTTTCCTCGCGTCGGACAGGGCTAAATATATCACTGGTGCAAACATCGTCGTTGATGGCGGCTTACAACTATTTACATTTTGAGGAAGGGGATAACTATGACGAGGCAAGAGGGGTGGCGATACTCGATGGTGGCACTGATGTGCGCACTTTTCTTGCTGGCAACTGGCTGTCTTGGCCCAGCCGCGAATACGAAACAAGTGAATCCAAAGGAGGTAGGTATGTCTTCGGAGCAATTACAACGATTGGCAGGCATAGTAGATAGGTGGGTGAAGGATGGCAGTATGCAGGGGGTCTCCTACGTTGTTATGAGGAAAGGTAAGATTGTTGCCCATGAGGTGTTTGGCAAGGCTGTGGACGCGCCGGAGCCGGTACCCGTTACCAAAGAGACCATTTTCGGGCTCGCATCTTTAAGCAAGATAGTCATGGGTACGGCGGCAATGATACTTATCGATCGTGGTGAGCTCTCGCTGGACGATACTATAGCCGACCTCCTCCCGGATTTCTCGTCAAAAGGTAAGGGGGTAATAACCGTAAAACAGCTACTCACGCACTCTTCCGGCATGGGATGGATACCTGATGTCAACATGATAGCAGACCTCATGGCGAGGGAAGCGAGTGAGGAAGAGTGGAAACAAGCCGCTCGTGAAGCCCCGCTTACCTTTGAGCCTGGAACAGCCGTTGAGTACAGCCCATCCCTTGGCCCGGCCATTCTCAAGTGGAGAGTAGAGAAGAAGACCGGAATGGAGATTGAGGAGTTCTGCCAGAAGAAGATCTTCGGTCCTTTGGGAATGAAGGACACCTCCTTTAGACCGCGCCGGGAAGTTTGGCCCCGCATAGCGAAGCTGCCTGCTTCAGCCGGAGCAGTCGTTGTTGGGCTAGCAAATTCGGAATATGCTCGCACCCGGCTTACTGCAGTCTGGGGCTCACTGTTCAGCACCCCCGAGGATATAGCCAGGCTGATGCAGGCATACCTGAATGGCGGGGAACTCGGGGGTTATCGGCTCCTCAGTTCGGACATGGTTTCATTGGGGACGAGAGTCCACACAGAATCAATTCCACTCAAGCCTATGGCACCAGGTGAGATGGGTTTCCTTTTCACAGTAAAGGGGGAACGTAGTGGGTTCATGACCTGGAGGTTTGGCGATATGACTTCGCCTGCCACCTTTGGGTTTGGGGGCGGAAATTATACCTGGGCATGGGTCGACCCTGAACGCGAACTGGTCGCTGTGTTCTTCAGCAATACCCCGGCCGGAGACGACGCCGCGGTTGAAAGAAGGGAGCAGATGCGAGTCTTTGCCGACACGGTGGTGAGCGCAGTGTTACCTGAGTAAGTCCCGCAATGAGAAGTAGGTCACTGCGGCGAATTGGCAATCGGACACCGGGTTCCCGTTGATTCTACACGTGGCGATGCACCTGCATTAGGCTCCCACGCAATGTACACGAACAAGGCAATAGTGAGCCTTCGAGGGTTTTGATGTCAGACTGGTTTGGGCGAAAGGGCTTGCTGAGTCCATTCAGAGCGCTGGATTTAGCGGACGAAAAGGGCGTCCTCTGTGGAAAGATGCTGGCAGACCTGGGTTGTGATGTCATCAAGGTCGAGAGTCCCGGCGGCGACCCGTCACGAGATATCGGACCGTTCTACCATGATTTACAGGACAGGGAAAACAGCCTGTTCTGGTGGGCTTTCAATGCTGGCAAGAGAAGCATTACCCTGGCTATGGATACGTCCGAAGGAAAGGAGCTTTTCCGTAGATTAGTCAAAACCACCGACTTCGTCATCGAAACCTTCGACCCATGCTTCATGGATGAGAGCGGGTTGGGGTATGAACAGCTGGAGAAAATCAATCCCGGCCTGCTCATGGTTTCCATAACCCCATTCGGATTGACGGGCCCATATCGCGACTTTAAAACTGCCGATATTGTAGCATGGGCGATGAGCGGCTACATGTATGTATATGGGGACAAGGACCGGCCACCCATACAAATCAGCCATCATTCGCATGCCTACATGCACGCGGCGAGCGAGGCAGCCACGGCGGCGATGCTGGCACTGTACTACCGTGAAATTACGACGCACGGTCAGCACATCGATGTGTCTGTTCACGAGGCAACGGCGCGCCTTGACATGACTCACAAGTGGGACATGACGCGAGTGAACCTGCGGCGCGGAGAGGCGCTCGGCATAATGAGACAACGCACCCGGTACATCTGGCAGTGTAAGGACGGTCACGTGATGTGGCAATATTGGGTGGGTCCGGCGGCCACTCTGAGGACCATGCCTTTTGTCCGCTGGCTGGACGAAGAGGGATTCCTTGACGACTACTTGAGGAGTTTCCCCTGGGAGACGGTTGATGGTTCGATGCCGGAAGGTGCGAAAGCCGCGGAAGAATTGTTGAGCCGTATTGAAGCACCAACCATCAGGTTCTTTATGTCGCACACCAAGGCGGAGCTTGATGAGGAGGCAAGAAAGCGTGACCTGATGCTATATCCACTTGCCGATACTAAAGATGTGACGGAGAGCCGGCAGCTCAAAGCGAGGGATTTCTGGCAGAAAGTGCAGCATCCGGAGCTGGGCACAGCGTTCACCTACCCCGGTGCCTACGCAAAGTTTTCCGATGCGAATCTGATGCCCGGAATCACCCGCCGCGCCCCGCTCATTGGCGAGCACAACGAGGAAGTCTACGGAGAGCTCGGCGTCGGCGACAAGGAGCTTGCCAGACTCAGGAAATCGGGCGTTATCTAAACTCAGGCACAGGGGAAGATCAGGAAGATGGAGACGATACTACAGGGCGTGAAGGTAGCCGATTTCTCATGGGCGTACGTGGGCCCACTCACGGCCAAGACGCTCGCCGATTGCGGCGCGCACGTCATTAAGATCGAAGGTCGGAACCGCCCGGACGTCGAGCGCGCCTCCGTGCCGCCGTTCAAGGACAACATCCTGGGGCTGAATCGCGGCGGGCATTTCAACTCGGTGAATACGGGTAAGCAGAGCCTGGCGATTAATTTGGCCCACCCCAAAGGGAAGGACGTGGCTAAGCGCCTGGTCGTCTGGGCGGATGTGGTCGTCGAAAACTTCTCCGGCGGTACGATGGAGCGCATCGGGCTGGGCTACGATGTGCTGAAGCAGATAAAGCCGGATATCATCATGCTCAGTTCGTCGATGCAGGGACAGACCGGGCCGGATGCCACCCGTGCCGGTTTCGGGCAACACCTCACCTCGTTCTCAGGTATCGGCAACCTGGTCGGGTGGCCGGACCGAGACCCGGCGCAGATCGGCTACTATACGGATTTTATTGCGCCGCATTTCAATATCACACTTATCGCCGCCGCGCTGGTCTACCGCCGCCGGACGGGGAAGGGCATCTACATCGACGCCTCGCAGTTCGAGGACTGTGTTCACTTCCTGGGACCGCTCCTGCTGGATTACCAGGTGAACGGGCGAGTAGCGGGTAGGATGGGCAACCGGTCGTCGACTGCATGCCCGCATGGCGCCTTCCGCTGTCAGGGCGATGACCGCTGGTGTGCCTTTGCCGTCCAGACCGAAGCCCAATGGCAGGCGTTTTGTGTTGCCATCGGAGACCCCGCCTGGGCCCGTACTTCCCGCTTCGCCACCCTGCGGAACCGGAAGGAGAACGAGGATGAGATGGAGAGGCTGATTGAGTGCTGGACAGTGGAGCGTCAGGCTGAAGACGTGATGCTCCTCCTTCAGAAGGCAGGCGTGCCCGCTGGCGTGCTCCAGACCGGTGAGGACCTGCTTGAACGCGATCCGCAGATGAAGGCGCGGCACTTCTACCGGGAGCTTGACCACCCGGAGGTGGGGGGCTACCGCTCCCCCAGGCCACCATATCTCTTCTCGCGGTGCGATTTCGATGTCCGCCGCGCCCCACTCATCGGTGAGCATAATGAGTACGTTCTAAAGGAACTGCTCGGCATGTCCGATGAAGAAATCGCGGAGCTTGTGGTGGCTGGCGTACTGGAGTAGGTCCTCGTGGAGTAGAATGTTACTGAAGGCAGGTGAACAGTGAATACACTGGATACGCTGGAGAAAAGGCTGGCGAGGTTCAAGGCGGCGATAGACCTCAAAATGGGCGACCGCACGCCTGTATCGCTGATGATGGATTACAAGTTCCCGTGCCGGTACAAAGGCGTGACCCAGGGCGCGTACTTCCGTGACCGGAGTATCGGCACCAAATTGCTCATGGATGTCTTCGATGAACTTGGTGGCTGGGATATCGGGCGGGCAGGTGGCAATACTACCGGCGAACAAAATCTGTTAGAAGCGCCGATGGTCATTAAAGTGCCCGGCAAGGACATCGGCGAGGATGATGTCATCCAGTGGGAGGAGAGGGAGGTCATCACGGTGGAGGACTACGATAAGATTATCAAAGTTGGCTGGAAGCGTTTCATGGATGATTTCTACCCGAAGTTCCGCGGCTGGGACCATAGCGTCTATCACACGCGGGTCGAGTCGCGGGCGTCCCGTGAGCGGGAAGCCATAAATGCCGGCATGAAGCGCTGGCTCGAGAAAGGCTACCCCTTGATAGGCGGTGGGGACGTCTTTCCGCCATTGATGATGCTTTCCTCCTGTCGTTCTATGACAAAGTTTGCGCTCGATTTGCACCGCATGCCGGATAAGGTGCAGGCAGTCATGGACGCGATGGTCGACGACCTGATCGATATTTCAATCAGGGCGGCTAAGGGAGTTAAAATACCCGAAGGGTGCGGAATACTTACCAAATCGCTCATCATGGAGAGGGGTGGCGGCTTTTACTTCCCTCTGAAGATATTCGAGCGGTTCGAGATGCCGTACCTCAAGAAAATGGTCGAGGCATTTGTCAGGGAGGGCATCACGCCCATCCTGCATTTCGACCAGGATTGGACGCTCAACCTACCTTATCTAAAGGAACTACCCAGGGCTAAATGCTTCATGCAGTTAGACAGTAAAACGAACATTTTCAAAGCCAAAGAAATTCTTGGCGGCCATATGTGCATAATGGGTGATGTTCCGCCATCTCTTCTCTCCCTGGGAACGCCTGAGGAGGTTAGTGTCTATTGCCGCAAGTTAATCGAAACTGTCGGCAAAGGTGGCGGCTTTGTTCTGGGGGTAGGATGCGGTGTTCCTGTCGATGCGAAGTTCGACAACCTGAAGGCAATGCTGGATGCCCCCAGAACCTACCACGGTTGATTTATAGCTTCTATATCCTTCCGACATAACGACTTCATTCACTGTTGAAAAACATGGTCAGGTTTTACCGTGTCTGTCTAAGACAAACTAGTGGAGTGTCTCAATAACAGCTTTACAATTCTGAATAAAAGATGCCAGTGCTTACACAGCGCCTCATCCCCCCGCATCAAGTGCGGGGCAGGCTCTTACCCCTTCTCCGCAGAGAAGGGGAAGAACTCCCTTGTGCAAGTTGGCAGTCATCTTGCTTTCCCACCCCTTGCAACCATCATTTTCATATTTCGTCCGCGGCACCACACTCCATGTGTAATTGTCAAGTTATTTCGGAGACACTACACTAGATTTCAGCCATGTGCCAAGCGTCGGCGGGTAACGAAAGCCTGGTCCACCGGGACCATGATGACGACGTCTTAGCAGAAGGTAACAGAATGAGTGAGTGTGAGGTGACCACACGACTCTACTAACGCTGGCGGAGGTCCTAAGTACGCGTTGAACAGTTCATTGACTTGCAACCTTTGCACGATTATACAGTCGGTAAACGTGGGACGCGCGCGAGTTAATTTTTCGTTTTACCGGTGTTTTGAGCGGTTTCTCTGGCTTTTTTCTGCATCTTCATCCGCTTCTCGCGGCCTTTTTCCATTCTAGCCATTCGATATCCCAGTCCGTAACCTCCCAGACCACCCCTCAAACGCGGGTCCATGAGGTCTCTCAGCGCATCACCGAAAATATTGATGCCGAAGATGGCGATAGCCAGCGCCAGACCGGGGTAGAACAGCATCCACGGGGCAATCACCATGAAGCTACGGCCGGGCCCGCTGATCATCTTTCCCCAGCTGGGGAACGGGTCGGGGAGCCCGAGCCCCAGGAAGCTAAGACCGGCCTCCGCGAGTATAACGCCGCCCATACCCATTGTGAACCCGACGATGATGAGAGGTGCGAGGTTGGGGAGCAAATGCTTCCACATTACCCACCAGGTACGGGCACCTATCGCCTCCGATGCGTGAATATACTGATTCTCCTTAATCATAAAAATCAGGGCTCTACTGCCACGCGTACCCTGGATACCGGCGTTAACACCGAGCACCAGCAATATCTGCAGCATTCCCGGTCCAAGGACAGCCATGAGCATTATCAGCAGGGGCAGGTCGGGAAAACAGGTGTAACCATCGATGAACCGCTGGAAAATCAGATCAAACTTGCCACCGATATAGGCACTGGTCATCCCAAAAGTCAGGGAGATTATGGTGGAAGCGGCCGTCGCCACGATACCCACGAACATGGAAAGGCGCGCTCCCCAGATGACACGAGATAGCACACTGCGGCCCAGCTCATCGGTACCCATAAGGTACCCCGGGCTGGATGCCTGCAGGCGGGGTAACTGTCCGATAGCGTTGTAGCCTTCCGGCGCAAGAACCGGTGCCAGCAATGCCAGAAAACACAGCAACACGACGAGGACCAGTCCGATCGCACCGAGCGGCTTCTTCAAGAAAAGCCGTACGATCCAGTACCACCAGTATTGGACTCCGCTCCTTTTGCTGAGCGTCGAGCTAGCTTCTGTCACTACAGCCATTCACCATCTCCTTACCTGTATCGGATTCTCGGGTCAACATAGGCGTAAGCAATATCGGTGAAAACTATGAAGACCATGACCATGGTGGACATTAGCAGGTTATAGCCAACGACGATGGGGTAGTCCCGCGAGATGGCGGAAGACACGAGCAATCGCCCCATACCTGGTAGTCCGAAGATCTGCTCCGTGATTACCGAGCCGCCGAAAAGGCCGGGTATCATCATGCCTACCCCGGTGATTACCGGAATGAGCGTCGGTTTGATGGCATGGCGGATGACAATCCATCTCTCCCGCAAGCCCTTGGACCAGGCTGTCCGGATATAGTCCTGCCGGAGCACTTCCAGCATCATGGCGCGGCTGAACCTCATGCCACCGCCGAAGGCGGCAAGAGAGCCCAGGAAAGCAGGAAAGATGAATTGTCTCAGGTTGGCGATGGGGTCTCTCACCAGAGGGATATAAACAACATCCGGCGTCCAGCCCCACCATATTGACGGGTAGACAAACACCATCGTCATCACCCAGAATCCCGGGATCCCCGCCATTATCATGGAAGCCACCCGCAGTATGTAGTCGAGTTTCGTGTCCTGCCGCACCGCCGCCAGGATGCCGATCGGTGTGTTTACCAGTGTCCCGAAGAATACGCCTAACAGGGCAAGCTCGAGGGTGACCGGTAGCCTGTCCCTCATCTCCTGTACCAGCGTGCGGTTAGAAATGAGGCTCTTACCGAGGTCACCCTTGGTGACCAGCTCTCGCCACCAGTTGAAGTACTGGATGTGAATGGGCACGTCCAGTCCCAGAGCACGCCTCATCATGCCGATGTCGAAATCTTTTTCCACGAAACCCTGCTGGTTCTGTGCCCTTTGCACCATCTCATCAACGACGTCTCCGGGTATCATGCGGTAGACGACGAACAGGGTCGAGCTCATAATGAAAAGCGTGGGAATAACCAGCAGGAATCTCCTGATTATGTATGTCCTCATGCAATCTGTCCTCCGGAATCACACTCTTGGGATCACACGCCTCCCCCCACTCATGAAGCCGACGCTGGGAGGCACACTCATTCTACCTAGCAGAATTCTTCGTTGTGTCTAACACCTGGCTCAGATGCCGTTCTCAGCGTGCCACTGACGTTGACGGACGGTAGTCCCCGCACCGGCCTCGATGCTGGGACTACCGTTACTGGCTACTTCTTGCCGGTCATCTTGTACCTGAGGTCCTGGTCAATCCACATCCGGGCAACAAGGTCTAGAATGTGGTCATCAACCGGGAAATAGCTCCACCGGTTCTTCACCCACGGATGATGGGGTTGGGCGGTCATCCTCCCTGGCGGTACCGTGAAGTAGTACACGTCCCTGAGGACGATTTCCTGCGCCTGCTGGTTGAGC
>JAUYEF010000290.1 GCA_030691635.1 Bacillota bacterium | reverse complement strand
ACCTGCTCGGCTTGAGGGAGACGTTTGACCTGGCAGGTAAAAACAGGCTGCACATCGCTCATGTCAACGCTTACCTGCGGGGTATGGTGAGACCTTCGCTGGAGGAGAACATGGAAGCGTTGGAGCGCCTTGCTGCGGCCTACTGGATGGTATCCGAGACTCACCTGGGGCCGCGCAACGGAACTGGCGGGGAATTCGCAGGTGGCGAGCCGGAAGACTGGGTCACGCGCAACTGCCTGAGGATGAAGGGCTACGAGCTCAGCCCTGCCGGAATGGAGAAAGCCTTTCTCGACAGGTACGTGGCCGTCAACGTGGAGAAGGACAACCGTATGGTACAGCTGACCGGGCGCGAAGGGCTCGACATCTGGCGTGGGCATGGCACAAGGGTCGGCGTCAGCTTCCCGGTGAACCTGAGAGCTACAGCGCTGCTGTGCGCCACGGCAAAGGTGCGGCGCCACGACGGCGCCGCGGATTTCGTGATAGACGCCATCTCGACCGATGGGGGCACATGGAGGAACTACCTCGCCCAGAACGGACTGGCTCTGGTACGGTTCGGAAGCCTGACGGTCGAGGAGTTCGTGAGACGCGTGTCTTGGGTCCCGGCGATGATGTACGGCATGCTCAGTAAAGGGCACCTGACGGCAGGCGCAGACGCCGACATCAGCATACTCGATCACGAGCGTCTCTCGGCGTACGCCACGATAGTGGGCGGAGAGGTCATCATGCTGGACGGCACAGTGGTGGGGCGCGGCGTCACGGTCGTTTGCACCGGAAGAGGGGAGAGGGCGCTCAGGGAGCGGGGCTCAAGACGCAGGTCGTGGACGTAGAGCAGAGCCTTTTCTGGACCAAGGGCGACCGCGACCCCGGGCCCGGCGTCATAGAGATTTCGTGAGGGCCTTGTCGCAATGGACAGGCAGAAGCTGGACCAGGGTGGTGGCATCGTGCGATGAACCGTAGACCGGGGGCAGGAGCCAACTTGCTTCGAGTGCTTGTCTTTGTGTGCGGCGCGTGCCTCATGGGGCTCGAGATGCTCGGGTCCCGCGTGCTCGCTCCCACGCTGGGCAATTCGATTTTCGTCTGGGGCAGTCTGATTTCGAGTTTCATGATAGCGCTGAGCGCAGGCTACTGGCTCGGCGGCTTCCTGGCCGACGCCTGGGGGTCGCTCCAGTCGCTCGGCGTTATCGTGACGCTGTCCGGGATAACCGTGACTATCACGCCCTCGTTCGCTCAGGCCGTCCTGGACTGGTCCTCTTCGCTTGGACCGAGAGCCGGGCCTCTCGCCGCGTCGGTGGCGATATTCTTCGTGCCGGCACTCCTGCTGGGAATGGTTTCCCCGTTCGCGATGCGCATCGCGTTCGCCGGCCGGGCTGAGGGTGTCGGGCGCACCTCCGGCGGGCTGTACGCCCTGTCCACGGCCGGCAGCATCCTGGGGACCCTGCTCACGGCGTTCTGGCTGATTCCTTTGTTCGGCGTGATCCACCTGATCACGGGCACAGGGGTGCTGCTGACGGCGCTCGGCCTGTTCGCCGTGGTGGGCGGGTGGTCCGGACACAGGGCCGGCGCGGGTACCGGCGCCGGTTTTCGGTCCCGGTCCTACCTGGCTGCGGTCTTGCTCGTCTTGATTGCTGCCTGCGCCGCGGTTGCGGGCTCGGCCCTCATCCGCGCTCGCGCCCGCGCTCCAGAGGTCGCCGCCGGACCGGGTGTGATCTTCCAGAAAGAAAGCCAGTACCACCGGATATCCGTGGTCGATACGGCGACGGCCAGGTTCCTGAAGTTCGACAACTCGTACCAGACCGGGATCGACAAGGCCGATCCCTACCGGAGTTACTTCCCCTACGCCGATTATTTCCACCTGGCTCTTGCGTTCAAGCCCGACATCCAGCGCGTGCTTTTCGTCGGGCTGGGCGGTGGAATAGCTCCCAAGAGAATGTGGCGTGACTACCCGGGAATCTCCATCGATGTCGCGGAAATCGATCCTGTGGTGCTGGACGTGGCACGCAAGTACTTCGGGCTGCCGGACGACCCGAGGCTCAAGGTCACAGTGCAGGACGGCAGGCGTTTTGTCGCGTCGACCGGCGCCAGGTATGACCTGGTGGTGATGGACGCCTACTACGCAGATGCGATTCCATTTCACCTCACGACCGAAGAGTGCTTTCGCGAGGTCAAGAAGAAACTGCAGCCAGGAGGCCTTGTCGCCTATAACATAATAGGTGTCCTGGAAGGCGAGCGCAGCAAGCTCTTCCGGTCGATGTACCGGACCATATCGGGCACCTGGGCGAAGACGGCCGTGTTCGGCATCAACTACGGTTTGACGAAGAATGCGGCATCGCTGCGGAACATAATCGTCTTCGCGTCCGACTCTCTGCCCCCAATGGAGACCGTGGCGCAGCGAGTGCGCGACAGGGTGAACGGCCGGGTGACGCTGCCTGGCCTGGAGAAATGCTTCGCCGATCTCTACGCAGCAACCATCCCGACATCCGACGTGAACGTGCTGACAGACGACTTCGCGCCCGTCGACACGCTCTTGCACATCAGATGACGGTTTGCGGCGCGTTCGAAACCGGCGGCAGGTGAGCGCCGCGCTAGCGGAGAACTGGAACTCGCTGTTAGGATGGCCTTTCGCGGCAATGCACTGAGCTTGCTAAACATGAGGTGATGCAGATTTGTGGCCGTTCCTGCTGCTTGTATTCTTGAGCGGCGCGTGCACCATGACGCTCGAACTTGTGGCCAGCCGGCTTGTGGCGCCCGTGCTCGGCGTGTCTCTCTACACCTGGACCAGCGTCATCGGCGTTGTCCTCGCCGGCATGAGCGCGGGCAGCTTCGTCGGTGGTTGGATGGCCGACCGGTCGAACGCGAGGGCGCTGTTGGGCCCCGTTCTCATCGCCTCCGGACTGGTGACTTCCCTCATAGTGCCGGCCAACCCGGTGCTGGGCATTGCCCTGCCGGCGATCAAATATACGCTGCTTCGCGTCGTGGTGCCCGTTGCGATACTGTTCGGGATACCAAGCTTCATGATAGGGCTTGTCTCGCCGCTTGTTTACCGCATCTGTCTCACCGACCTTCACCGGACGGGCATCACTGTCGGAAGGCTGGCCGCGTCAGGCTCGCTGGGCAGCATCGCGGGCACGTTCGCCACGGGCTTTTACCTCATACCGCGGTTCGGGACGCGAGCGATAGTCTTCGGAGTGGCGGCTGTCCTCATGGGGCTGGGCATCCTCTCGATCCCGTGGCGGCGCAAGGGTACTACCGCGATCGGCATGCTGCTGGTGCTGGGCCTGGTGGCCGGAGGACTCTACGGCTTGCAGTTCGGCCTGAGGTACTACTACGGCGACGATATTCTCATAGAATCGGCCTATTACGCGATACGGGTGACCACAGAGGAGCGCCCCGGCGGCGGGAAGCTGAAGAAGCTCGTGCTGGACCACTTGATTCACTCAGCCACAGACCCGGACGACCCTGATTACCTGTGGTACGAGTACGAGCGTGTCGTGGCCTGGATCGTCAAGAATCTGGGCAAGAGCGACATGAGCGCGTTGTTTATCGGCGGCGGCGGCTACACGCTGCCCCACTGGCTGGAGAGGAATTACCCAAAATCGCAGGTTGAGGTCGTTGAGATCGATCCTGAGGTCACCCGAGTGGCGCTCAAGGAGTTCGTGCCAGGCTCAAAGCGCATCACGTCCTACAACGAAGACGGGCGAACGGCCCTGAGAAACCTTCCGTCAGGGAAGAAATACGACTTCGTTTTCGGAGATGCGTTCAATGACGTGTCCGTGCCGTATCACCTGACGACCGTCGAGTTCGGCACAGCCGTCCAAAACCGCCTTCGGGACGGGGGAGTCTACGTGGCCAATGTCATCGACAAGTCCAGCGGCCCATTCCTAAAGGCCTTCGCGGCGACACTCGCAAGCGTCTTTACGCACGTCGTGATCCTGCCTGGAAGCGATGCAGCCTATGCGGGCGGCCGCAGCCCGCACCTGGTCGTAGCTTCCAACGTGGAAATGCCCTTCAGCACATGGGCCGCCCCTACGGACGTGAGTTTCGCGGTGAACCCCCAGCCTGCTCCGCCCTCAGGGATTGTTCTGACAGATGACTACGCTCCTGTGGACTTCCTGCTACTCCCCGTGTTTGACGAGAAAATCGGCCGCTAGGCGCCGAGGAGGAAGGTGTGGAGATTTGGAATGCGCCGAGACTCGGGCCCTGTTTCCCGCGCTGAACGAGTTTGTCTACGTTGACATGGCCGCGCGCAACCCGTTGTGCAAGAGGGTCAGGGATGCGGTGGAGGCGTACCTTGACGACCGTGAGCGGGCCGAGGACAACAAGTCCCTATGGTTCGACAAGGTCGAAGAGGTCAGGGGCAAGGTGGCCACGCTCATCTCAGCCGACCCTGCTGAGATAGCATTCATGAAGAACACGTCTCACGGCCTGAACGCCGTCCTGGCCGCAATGGACTGGCGTGAAGGCGACAACGTCGTCATAGCCCCGGACTTCGAGCACCCGAACAACGTCTACGCGTGGCTGAATCTCAGGAGGCTCGGGGTGGAAGTGCGGGTCGCCAGGCTGGAAGGGCCGGTCGTGACCAGACGGATGCTGGAGGGGCTCACCGGACCCCGGACCAGGGCAATTGGCCTCGCCTCCGTCTCCTTCGCCACGGGCGGGAAGGCCGACCTCGCGGGCGTCTGCTTACTGGCCCACGAACGTGGGGCGCGTGTGATAGTCGATGCCGTTCAGTCGCTCGGAGTCATGGATTTCGACGTGTCCAGGACTCCTCTAGACGCGGCGGCGGCCGCCACCAGCAAGGCGCTGCTTGGGCTGTACGGCCTTGGCGTGCTGTACTGCCGCAGGGAACTGGCGGATTCGCTGCACCCGTCGTATCTCGCCAGGTTCAGTGTGGACCTCGGCGACGCGCATGAAGAGGTGCTGGGGGACTTGAGCTACAGCCTCGCGGCGGGCGCGAGGCGTTTCGAGATCGGGAACTACAATTACCTCGCAATCCACGCCCTCGACGGAGCTCTCGACCTGATACTTGAGGTCGGAGTCAAGAACATAGAGGATCACGCGGTGCGCCTCTCGAGCGCCCTGACTCGTGGCCTCATGGACCTGGGATATGTGCTCCGGAGCGCAGAGGAAGGGCCAGGCCTGTCTCACATCGTGCTGTTCGTGACGCCGGACGGGTATCCAGCGGTGCCGAAGATAAGCGCTTACCTGAGCAGCCGCAAGATCCGCCACACCGTGAGGAGGGGGGCGCTCAGGATGTCCTTCCACATGTACAACAACATGTCCGATGTGGAGTACATACTGGCTGCTTTGAAGGATGCGAGGAATCTCGCCCGCTGATCCGCCGGACTCGGTGCACATGTTGGAGGCCTCGCCCGGCGAACGGCTAGAGATAATATGGTTGGCCTGGGGTGAAGGCGCCTGAACACTATCGACTGGGGATCAATTGTCCCTTGCCAAGACTACTCCCAAGACATGTAAAAGGAGGTTTTCCGCCATGCTCGACATCTCTCGTTTTCCAAGGGTCAGTCCTGCAATCTGCCCCACACCGCTTGAGGAACTGCCCCGGTTGCGGAAGGCGCTTGGCTGCAGGCCACGCTTGTTCGCGAAGCGGGACGACACCACCACGGTCGGCCTTGGGGGCAACAAGAACCGGAAGCTCAATTTCGTCATGGCCGATGCGCTGGCTCAGGGGGCCGATGTGATCATCACCACCGCGGGCGTGCAGTCCAACCACTGCCGTCAGACGCTTGCATGGTCAAGGCGCCTGGGGATGGACTGCCACCTCGTCCTGACCGGCGACGAGCCCAAAGTCAGGCAGGGCAACCTCCTGATTTTCACCATCATGGGGGCTGATCTGCACTTCATCGGCGAGAACGGGGACGCGGAAGGTGTCATGGAACAGATCGCGGAGCAGGAGAGAAGGCGCGGGCGAAAGCCGTACCTGGTGCCCATCGGCGCATCCGTGCCTCTCGGTGTTCTTGGCTATGTGGAGAGCGTCATGGAAGTGGCGAAGCAGGCCGGCGAGGCGGGAGTGCAGTTCGGCCATGCGTTTCTTCCCACCGGGTCCGCCGGAACGCAGGCCGGGGCGGAAATCGGCGCCCGCGAAGCCTACCCGGTGATGCGCATCCACGGCGTCTCGGTGAGCCGCGATGCGGCGGGGCAGAAGGCCAAGGTCGCAGACCTTGTCAACCAGACATATGCTTTCCTGGGCATCGCGAAGACCGTCGATGCGGGCGACATCATAGTGCACGACGAGTACTACGGCGGCACGTACGGTGTGGCCACTCAGGCCGGAATCGAGGCGATCAAGCTCGTCGGGAGGACCGAAGGGCTGCTGCTGGATCCTGTGTACACGGGCAAGGCGATGTCGGGCATGATCGACCTTCTGAAGAAAGGCGCGCTGGACGATGCCGGCGCCGTGCTGTTCTTCCACACCGGAGGGTCTCCGGCGCTGTTCGCTCAGGCGGAGCACTTCCAGAAGCCGTAGCCCGCAGTATCGCGCGCGGCCTCTGGGGAACCAATGTCAGTTGTCCATAAGCAGTCGTCCGGCGCAACTCGGACAACGTCAGGAGCTCCGTACGCTTTGGTTGCTGGACGGAAGCAGAGGGCTGGGCTCTCCGGCCCAGAACACGCGAATCTCGTGGAGCGCCCGCGTCAGAGCCACATACAGCCGGCGGGCTCCGGGAGACGACGCCGGGAACGCATCTTGCGACGCCCCTGAGACTATCACTCCGTCGAACTCCAGGCCCCGGACAACCTCTACCGGCGCAACGACTCCGGCGCCGCTCCGTGATGCATCCGGGCTTGCGAGCAGGCAGAGGTTGACGCCCCTGCTGCAGAGAGCATCGTGGGTGCGGGCTGCTTCTTGTGCATCCGGCGTTATAACCGCAATCGTCCGCACCCGCGCCGACATATCGTCAAACGCCTGAACTATGGCGTCAATCATCTCGTCGAAGCCGCCAAAGCCTGAGAGCTCTGGCTTGGGCCCATGGCGAAGCACTGGTTCCGGCAGAGGGACCGGCTCGCAGGCGCGCTCCAGCGCCCACCGCGCGAGAGCCACGATCTCACAGGTGGAGCGATAGCTCTTTTCGAACGTGAACTCGGCAATAGACTCATCGTCCGGCTCGCTGCCCAGCACTTCACGCCATGTCGAGCTCGGCGTGGGCGACTGGATGGCCTGTGCGAGGTCGCCGACAAGTGTCATGGACGGTGTGCGGCACCTTGCCCCGATCACGGCGCACAAGAGCGGCGTGAGCTCCTGCGCCTCGTCCACGACTATGTGGTCTCTTCTTTCTGAGTCAGGGATGCCGAACAGAGCCTCATGTATGTAGGCAAGCGCAGGCAACTCTTCTTCCATCACCCTGTGCCGCCCGGCGCGCGCGCTCTGCCGGCTGTGCGGTCCCGCTGATCTCGGCCCTTTCCTGACGGGCCCAGGCCCTGCTGTCTGTCCAGCAAGGTCGCCGGTGCCGGCATGGTCAGCCAAGAACCGCTGCCACACATCGAAATGGACGTCGCTCTTGGGGAAGCTCTTCAGGTACGCATCGAGCGATTCCTTAGACTCTTTCTCCGCAGATCTGACGCAGGCCGCCCGTTCCATCATGGAGCGGCCGTTGTCGGTAGACCTCAGCCCCAGTCCGAGATCCATGGGCCGACCGTCCGCCCCACGCAACTCTTCGGATTCCTGTCCGGAGGCCACGCTCAGCCGTGACCGGGACTTGGCGGGCCGGTCAGGCGCTTCCCGGTAGACAAGCGCCTTGACCTTCTCGAGGTACCGTTCGCGTTCGGCGGTAAGCCGTCTCCTGATACGCTCGATCCTGGTCATGACTGGCCAGAGCGCGTAGTCTTCATAGAACCACCGGCGCATCTGGCTCTTGGTCACGGAGTAGAAAGGGCTGAAGTGACAGTCGGCGTCCGGCAACAACCCGGAGTCCACGTGCCGGGCCACCCAGGCCTCAATGACACTGGCGGCATCGCTCGACCGTAGGAATCCGGATAGGGGGGAGGGGCCATCCTCTGCGACTGCCTTCGCTCCCGCGGACTTGAGGAGCCAGTCGCGCATGGTATCCTGGACCACGCCAATAGCTCCCAGGGTTTGGGGAAGTAACTCCTCAATGTACTGCAGGAAGAGCCGGTTTGGGGCGAGCACCAGGACGCGTTCCGGCCTGACCTGCACGGGATATGTATAGAGCAGGTACGCGACACGGTGGAGTGCGACAGTGGTCTTGCCGCTTCCCGCGACTCCCTGCACGACGACGATCTTGTCGAGAGGCGCCCTGATCACCTGGTTCTGCTCGCTCTGGATCGTTGCGATGATATCCTTGAGCCTCTCTCCAGAGGTGCGGCCCAGCTCGTCTATCAGGTACTCGTCGGTCCAGTCTAGTTGTCCGGATCCGAGAACGCTTCTGGTGATCTGATCACGCAGGAGAGAGTCGTAGAGCGCCAGCAGAACGCAGGATTCGATCTGGTACTGCCTGCGCAAACTTAGAAAGCCGCGAACGGGGCCTCCGGGGGCGATGTACCTGGTCTGTCCTCCTGCGGCCTCGTAGAACAGGCTGGAGATGGGCGCTCTCCAATCGGTCACGCCGGGCGCGCCGACCCTGCCGATGTAATACGCCTCGGGTGATGGGCTGCCGGCGCCGGTGAAGTCGATGCGCCCGAAGTACGGCTCGCCGCGGACCTCTTCAAGTCGCCCCTTGTTCCTGCTCCACATCCTCCAGAGCTGGTGCAGAGTCCAGTCTTTCCGGCCCGGCATAGACACCGTGAACGTCTCAATCTGCCTGTCAAGCGCAGTGATGGTTTCATCCAGGTGTGCTTTCTCCAGCTCGTAGTCGGGGTGGCTCGGCCGGCCAGTCACGTCATCGCGGGCCGGTGGCAGGTTGGCGCTGTTTTCGGCCTCTAGCATCGGTTTTGCCCCCCAGGGAATCGGCCAAAGCGTGTCTGATTCTACCAGATTGCCCGTAGGAAGTCCAGGTTCGCACCTGCCGCGCGGCCGAGCGCATGTGGCGTCACTAGAGAACGTACAACCGCCGGATGACACTGGCGAACAAACAGACGTCGAAAACCATTCCGAACCCAGGCACCGGGCGCAGCGAGACTTGCCAAGTCGGGAACTCAGCCTTTAAGATGAAATGAGCAAAGCTTTCTCTCGCCGGTGGTCACCGCTGGTCCCGGGTGATCAAATCCGCAGCACAAGGAAGGAAGAGACTATGGCTCGCCCATCTCGTCCACGACAGCCTGGCACCACGCTTCAAGCGGGAGATGAGATGACCGGGCAGTTGAAGGCAGCGGGTCCGGTCGCGATTCACGGTACCTTCAAAGGCCCCATCGAAGTGACCGGTGACCTGCTGGTCGGCCCAACCGGTTTCTGCGAAGGCGACCTTCGGGCCGCATCTCTGGGGATTGAGGGTCAGGTCGTTGGAGACGTGGAAGTGGAGAATCTGACCATCCGGCCCACCGGGAAACTATTCGGCAAGGCCACCTACAAGAACCTCGCCCTGCAAGACGGCGGTGTCATGGTTTCCGACAAGCGCAGGATGAGGTTGCCTTAGGAGGGTGGGGAGTCCCCATGGCTGACGGTCGCGCACCTTGCGCCACGCGCTACGCCCTCGCGGTCGCGCGGTCAAGCCGCGGCGAGTCTTCACCCACCTCACCGACGATCTCTTCCAGCAGGTCATTGATGGTCACAAGTCCGAGGAGCGTCCCTGTCCCGTCCGTAACCACGGCCATGTGCTGCCGCTTCGCGCGCATCTCCTTGAGCAGGTCTGGCGTGGGCATTTTCTGCCTCGCTTTGATCACCGGCCGCATCAGGTCACCGGCAGTGCACGGCTGGCACCGGGCCACCTTGGCGGCGACGTCCTTGACGTGCACGATGCCCACAACCCTGTCGGGAGAGCCTTGGTACACCGGGAGCCGCGAGAACCCAGACTGGATGAAAGCGTCGGCGACGTCATCCAGGGGCATTTCCCCAGGAATGCTCACCATCTTGCTGCGTGGCACCATGACAGACATCACGGCTTTGTCGCCCGAACTAAGGATGCTCTCTATCAGGTCTCCTGTTTCGGCCGTCAGGGCGCCCTGTTCTTCGCTGATCCGCGACATCTCGGCTATGGAACCCGGCGTGACGGATAACTCATCCTCAGACGCCGGCGTCTGCTCCACCAGGAGCCTCGGGATCGCGCCCACCGCCCACGCCAGAGGCCGGAGCACCCGCGCCGCAACCTGCAGCAGCGGAGCCAGGGCCAGCGTGACACGTAGGGGATCGTCCTGCGCCACAGCCTTGGGCATTATCTCGGCGAAGACCAGTATCATCAAGACCAGGACCGCTGCGCTCACCCCGATGCCCTGGGATCCCGACGGACCGAACTCCTCGGTCAGAGAAGCGCACAACACGCTTGCGACCACAGTGCAGATGTTTATTCCCACCAGAAGCACCGTGATCAGCCTTGTCCTGTCTTCCAGCAGCCTCTCGGCGATCAGCGCTCTCCTGTCGCCCTGTTCGGCATGCTCCATGACGCTCATGCGGTTGACAGATGTGAACGCCGCCTCTGCCGCGGCGAAGAGCGCGATCAGGGCGAAGGATATGACGAGAACACTTATTTGAATGGCCGGCAGAATGGTCATCTTGCCTCAGCACCTGCGATCCCGACTTGTTCTTTGTCCTCGGCACGCGCCGGCGCCCGCTCGACGCGGATCTTCAAGAGCCTTGAGCCCTTGACTTCGGCGACCGTCAACAGCCAGTCACCGGCGCGCACTGTCTCGCCGGCCCGCGGAATCCGATCCGCCAGGCTATAGACCAGTCCTCCGACGCTGTACACATCCTCCGGCACCGGGAGGTCAAGCCCGAGCTCTTCGTTGGCATCCTCGATTCCGGTGCGCGCAGGGAGGATGTACCCTTTGTCAAGCGCGACAGGCGCCTCTTCAGACCTGTCGAACTCGTCGGCAATCTCACCGACGATTTCCTCGATGACGTCCTCAAGCGTGACTATGCCTGCCGTACCGCCGTATTCATCCAACACGACGGCCAGGTGGGTCTCGCGGCCTTTCATTTCGCGAAAGAGTTCGGGCAGGCGCTTGGTCTCCGGGATGAACAGCGGCACCCTGAGCAAGTCCCTGACCGTCCGGTCCGTGTCTCGGGCCCTGACCAAGCGGAGCAGGTCTTTGGCGTAGGCGACGCCTACGATGTTGTCTATCGTGCCGTCATAGACAGGGATGCGCGAGTATCCGGTGGATTCCACCGCGTCCATGATTTCTGATGCGGTCGCGCCGGCGTCCAGTGCCGTGACATCCGGCCTTGGCATCATGATCTCCCGCACCTTGGTCTCAGATGTGTCGAGCGCCCCGAGTATCATGGAGCGCTCTTCCTCCTCGAGGGTGCCCTGCTCCATGCCCAGTTCGACCGCGACCTCGACAGTATCTGGCGTGATGGCGAATGTGGCGCCTGCCGGACGCCAGCCGGCGATCCCGAGCAGGTAGTGCGCCAGGCCATGGAGCGCCCAGACCGCGGGCCTAAGCAAGCGGCCCAGGTAATAGACCGGAGTCGACAGCAGGCGCGCAAGCGGTTCCGGATTACGGTTGGCCGCAGTCTTGGGGAGCACTTCGCCCCAGAACAAGATGAGTGCAGTTGAAACCAGAGTAGCCACAAGCTCAAGCGTGTGCCTGGCCAGAGCATGCCCGGACCTTGCGATGAGAAACGCTGTGAAGATCGTCGCGAAGGCCACGTTGACCGCGGTGTTGCTCAGCAGCAAGGTCGAGATGGTCTCGCTACCCTCATTCAGAAGGGAAGCCAGATGCCGCGGCATGCCTTCGCCTGGGGAAGGCCTCGCCGCGCGACGTGCCTTCATTCTCAATAACGCGGTCTCGGTGGCGGAAAACGTGGCGGACAAGACAAGAAGCACGAAGAGAATGGCGTAGGTACTTATACTATCAGGATCGTCCAATTAAGAAAACTTGCCCCCTCTGTTAGGTTCAAAAAACCATATGCAAAACACCCTTCATTTCAGAGAATATCGTCTGGACAGGCTCTTCGTCAAGGCGACTGAGACAGCGCCAGGCTACGCCTTGAACAGGGACGAATGCCTGTACGAAGATACTGCACTGTCACGCGCCATGCCGCCTCAAGGCGCTTCCCAGGTGACCGTCACGCCGCAGGGCAGCGTTTTGCCTGATAAAGACGTTAACGCCATCTGGCGCGAACGCACACGGCCGCCGAACACTCTGGTGATATGCCTGTCGAGCAGCCGTTCTAGTACTGTCGCGCTCAGGCCGGTCGTATGGAAGCTTACCATAACGAACAGCGGTACGCGATCAAGCAGTGTGGCGCATTGCTCGAGCAGAGGTTCGAGATCACGGCGGATTTCCCAAGTCTGGCCTTTCGGCCCGCGGCCGAATGATGGCGGGTCCATGATGATGGCGTTATAGCGCCTGCCACGCCGGATTTCTCTTGCCACGAACTTGCGGGCGTCATCGGCGATGAAGCGAGCCGGGCTCGAGGACAGGCTGGACAGGCTCATATTATCCTTTGCGGCCACGATGGCGCTCCGGGACGCGTCCACATGGCAGACAGAGGCGCCCGAAGCGGCCGCCGCCAGCGTCGCGCCGCCGGTGTAGGCGAAGAGGTTCAGGACCTCCACGCGCGACTTGTGAGAGCGGATTCTCTGCTCGATCCAGTCCCAGTTCGATGCCTGTTCAGGGAAAAGGCCCATTTGTTTGTGGCCGGAAGGTCCGACGCTGAACGATAGACCGCCCCGGGATATGGCCCACTTCGCGGGCAGCCCGGACCGCAAGTCCCACACATTTCGTCCAGCGTCGCCCTTGCACCACGCATCGGGATCATCCCATTTGTACGAGTTGTCCCTTGCCCAGGGGGACGCGAGCGGGTCGGGCCGCCTCACAACGTACGGCCCCCAGCGCTCGAGCCGCTCTCCGACGCTCGTGTCTGACTCGCTGCCGGCGCCGCGATCACCACCCGCATCCAGCAGCGCATAGTCCTGCCAACGTACTTCGTCCACCCGGCCGGCGCCCTTGGTCACGCTCAGAGAGCTCCTTTCGCAAGGCTCATCCACAAGTAGAAGGCCGCGTAGCTACGGTAGGGACGCCACCTTTCCGCGAGCGCCCTGATTGCCGCCTCGTCGGGCGTTGTTGCGAGCGAGGCCCGCTCTCTCACAGCCCTGGCCAGGCCAAGATCGCCCGCCGGGAAGACATCCATGCGGCCGAGCCCTCTCATGAGCGCGATCTCCGCGGTCCAGCGGCCGACGCCAGGGATCTCCATGAGAAGCGATTTCGCCTGCTCATCATCCAAGGACTCAAACCGCGCGTCGTCCAGGTCGCCCTGCAGCGCTCTTGCGGCGATCTCCCGGAGATAACGGCACTTGGGCCTGCTGACTCCGGCCTGCCGGAGGCCGTCCTCGCCGGCCCCGAGCAGCTGATCAGGTGAAGGATAGCCTCGCCGCAGCACCCCACCTGCGTCAACGGAGGCGCCCGAACACTCGATCATCCGGCGCCGGATCGCCTGTGCCGCGGAGACGCTGACCTGCTGCCCAAGGACCGCGACAAGCAGGCACTCATAAAGGCTTGCGGCCCTCGGAAGCCTGAGGCCACCGAAACGCGAGATGAGTGGACCCAGCACCTCATCACCCTTGAGCGCCGCGCTGAAGCCTTCCAGGTCGTCGTCAAGCCCCCACAGGAACCGCACGAGGCGCGCGAGCTCAGCAGCCAGGTCGATGCCGGGTGGAAACCCGGTTCCGGTCGCCCGCACCAGGAGCCGCCCCGGCGACTGCGCTGTATCGATCGTAACGAGACACGGGATGCCGGAGAGAGGCACGACCCTCGAGAGCTGGCCCGCGGCCTCAAACGAGTATACGGCCCCGAAAGACGAGTTCTGTAGGTGAAATGTGATCCAACCGGCATCGCACTGCTCGGGTAGATCGATCACGATCTCATGGGTGACTCGCGGCCCGCGCGTCGTCATGTATCCTCCCAGATAAGTGTAAAGACCTGTGCCAGCGCTCAGCACTGTGTGTTCGGTAGTCCGCGCCGGCAAACCTCTTGCAGGAAACCGGCCGTCAACTCCCGCAGGAACCGGCCGCCGGCTCGTGCAGGAAACCGGCTGTCAACCAGGTATTCTATGCCCATGACCATCGCGCGGTCGGACATGGAAACCACCAGAAGTGTTCCCCAGCATGCTGGCCTGAAGGTGTACGGAGCCTTGCTTTTCTCGGTGACCGCGTGGGGAGCGTCATTCGTCGCCGCCCGGTACGTGCTCAGTAGCTTTGTCCCGGGTATGCCGGTCCTATCACCGGTGCTGCTGGCGACAGTGCGCTTCTTCATGGCGACCGTGGTCTTTGGTGTGATTCTGCTGTTCCGTCGCCCACCCGTGGAGAGGATCAGACGGCAGGACATCCCGGCGCTTGTGCTGCTCGGGCAGGTCGGGATATCGGTGTATTTCTGGCTCCAGTACACCGGGCTTAAACTGACCAACGCGAGCGTCTCGTCGATCCTTGTGGTCGGCCTGATCCCGTTGGCGACCATGGTTGTGTCCGGACTGGCCCGGCGCGAGTCGCTGCGCGGGAAACGGGCTGCCGCCCTTGCTCTGGGGGCGTGCGGGGTGCTCGTGGTCTCGGGCCAGGAGGGCCTCAGCGTGGCGCTCGAGACGGGGTTCCTCCTGGGGAGCCTGTGCCTGGTGGCCAACGCGTTCTGCTTCGCGGTCTACTCAACACTGATGCGGAAGATGAGGGAGCAGTACTCATCGCTTGTGCTAACCGCCGCCGTGACGGTGTCCGGTACGGCAGGACTGCTGCTTGCGTCGGCTTTCACGCAGGATTGGAGCAGTCTTTTGCGCCTGGAGCCAGTGCAGTGGGCGGCGGTTGTCTACTTATCCCTGGTCTGTTCGGTCCTGGCGTATTTCCTGTACAACCATGCGCTCTCGTATCTCGAGGCCAGCAAGGCCGCCGTCTGGCTGTACCTGGAGCCGGTTGTGGCCATGCTTCTCGGCTCGCTGCTTCTCGGTGAAGCCATCTCTGCTCACACCATCGCCGGCGGGGCCATCATTTTGCTGAGCCTGACACTCACACAGCGGACATAGAAAGCCTATGACTGGCCCCCCAGCGGCTCCTCCGGCATCACCAGCGCGGCGATGACGGCATGACACATGGTTTGTTCCTACCTGTCTCCCGAATTCGTCTGCGCGACAAAAGGAAACTCCCCGCAATGGGTCAAAACCAAATGGTAAAGGAGGGACCCTTCATGTTATATGACGCTGAAGCCAAACGGCTCGAAATTGCGCTGACCGGTGACAGCCTGATAACCCGACGCCTTTCCACGTACTCGGAACCGGACTTCCTCGTGCTGAGAGACTTGCTCAAGGAGGCCGACGTCGCCTTCACGAATCTCGAAGTCGTTCTCGGTGAAGAACCCGATTACCCTGCTGAGTTCTGCGGCGGTAACTGGTTGGGAGTCCCCGAGTACATAGCCGATGAACTTTCCTGGCTGGGGTTTAACCTCTTTTCCGCCGCCAACAACCACGGTGGCGATTTCGGCGCCGGCGGCGCCCTTTCGACCATCAAGGAGTTGCGGAAGCGCGAACTCGTCTTCGCGGGCCTGGGCGAAGACCTTGCCAGGGCCAGGCAGCCGGGCTACATGGACCTGGGTCGTGGGCGTGTCGCGCTGGTGGCTGCGAGCGCTTCTCTTCCGCACGGCAGCTCAGCAGGAGAGCAGCGTCAGGACTTCCGGGGCCGTCCGGGCGTGAACCCGCTTCACCATGAGGTCGCCTTCAAGGTCAAGCCTGAGATCCTCAAGATGCTCAAGCAGGTCGCTGACGATGCCCAGATAACCGCGATGCGAGAGGAGCGAGCCAGAAGCAGCTACGACAAGCCGGATGCTGAGGGTGAGCTGAAGTTCCTGGACTACAAGTTTGTCGCTTCGGACGTTTCCGGAGTGTCCAGCAAGCCAAACGAGAGAGACTTCAACGACATCCTGAAATGGGTCAAAGACGGCAAGCGCCAGGCCGACTTCTGCTTTGTCAGCCTGCATGCCCATGAAGCACACGTGCTACACGAGAAGCCGGCGGAGTTTGTGGAGATATTCGCCCGGGCCTGCATTGATGCTGGCGCGGACGGCTACTTCGGCCATGGGCCCCACATTCTGCGAGGCATCGAGATCTACAAAGGCAAGCCCATCTTCTACAGTCTCGGCAACTTCATGATGCAGTCCCCGACGATACGGCGGATACCTGTGGACATGTACACGAAGTACGACATAGACCCGTTCACGAGCACACCGGCCGACATCTTCGACAAGCGCCTCGCGAGAGAGCGCATCCGCCAGACCGGGATCTACTACGAGTCCGCGCTTGCCCGGCTGACCTACGATGCCGGCGCGCCCACGAAGATAGTGCTTCACCCGGTGCACCTGGGGACCGCCTCTGCGCGGCCTCAGCAGGGAAGACCCCTGCGCGCTCGAGGCGAGCTGGCCGTCAAGATCTTGAAGGACCTTCAGAGGCTGTCGGAGCCCTATGGCACCAGGATCAGCATTGATGGCGAGACTGGATATGTGGAACTGCCGTGATCCGGTCTCTGCGTTAAGCGCCACGCGATAAGGGGAAGGATTTGTACCGGAGCGCAGAAGCATCACATCAGTGCAGGTGGCGCAAGACACGCGCCGGCCTGACATAATGCTGCGCTCAGGCAGGTGGTATGTGTGGTGAAGAACTGGCTTTCCGCGATCACCGGGCGGGGAGCGCCGCAGAAGCGGGCGAACGAGCAGGGCAAGGAGCTGGACCGGCTGGCCCCAGGCTCGGGCGACGGGCAGCCCGCGGGCCTGCGTAACCGGCTGCCTCCGGGGCAGACGCTCACTGCCCGGTTTCCTGTGCTCCATGCAGGGACCGTGCCGGTGGTCAGGGTCCAGGACTGGCGCTTCCGCGTCTGGGGCCTTGTGGAGTCACCGTTCGAAATGACGTTCGACGAGTTCCGGAGCCTCCCGTGTGCGGAGATCACGGCAGACATCCACTGCGTCACCGGTTGGAGCAAGTTCGACACTTCCTGGGCGGGAGCGACCGGCGCGGAGATTGTCGCC
>JAUYEF010000261.1 GCA_030691635.1 Bacillota bacterium | reverse complement strand
TGGCAGGAAATCCCAATGCACAAGAAATACGGTATCGTTGGACGACTGGGAAAACGGGTTCCGACGTCATGCAGGACGAACGTGCATGCCGCAATAGCACCACCCTTTCAAGGTGGTCAACTCGGCCTGATTCTCCAGTTTCGTGAGTCCGGTCGCAGCTCTCAGGCTCTCTAGCAGCGCAAACCCTACACAAGACCGCAGGGTGGTAGCCTTTCGAGGTTAACCACCCTGCGCGTTTTCGTGAGAGTGGTGTCGCCAGTGTTGTTATCGACAAGCCTTGTCAGAAAGAGGCCAGATGAAGGGAGTGTTCAGTGTGGCAAGACCCAAGAACAACAGCCAGCCCAGGGAGGACTGGCAGGCAATCGCAGAGTGCTTCTATGAGATGAAGGCGGCCCAGGGCGTGGCGCCCAGGTGTCATAGCCGACAACCCTATCACGTGTCTCAGGGTCTTTGCCCTTACAGTCCTTCGTTCTGTCTTTAGGGAGCGGGTGGGGCGCTCTATGCTTATGCGCAGGGTCTATGCCCTAATGGGGGAATACCTCGGCCAAGACCGACGGCATCGCCAAGTTCCTGGCGCTGGTGGCCATCGTCATGGGGCTCTTGCTGTATGCCCGGTTCTTCAAGAACGGCAAGGCGCTGACATCGTTGCCCGTCGGAATCCTGCTGGGCACCGGCGCCGGCCTCTCGCTGGGAGGAACGATCATCTCCCAGCCTGTGGCCCAGATTCACGCCACGATCGTGCCGCTGGACTCGATCGACAACATCATCCTGGTCGTCGGGACACTGGCGACGATGTTCTACTTCTTCTACAGCGCGGCCGAGTCACGAGCAGTCTCGAGCGCCAACGTCGGCCGCTACCTGATGATGGTCGCGTTTGGGGCAGCCTACGGTAACACCGTCATGGGCGCGTGAGGATCCTTGACTCAATTGAGGGACATGTGTCGGTGGTGATAGAGGACCTCGTGGACGGCCGGAGATGGGAGAGGGACGGGGACAGCGTATGCGCCGCCGCAAGCACGATTAAAGTGCCTGTCATGATAGCAGCGTTCAGGCTTAAAGATGCGGGCAGACTGAACCACGCGGCCCTGGTCAGGGTCGCGTGGTCGTCTGCCGCGGGTGGCTCCGGTGTCGTGAAAGAACTGCACGATGGGGTGGAGCTCTCTGTTCTCGATCTCATCACCCTGATGATCATCATCAGTGACAACACTGCCACAAACGCGGTGCTGGACATGGTGGGATTCGAAGACGCCACGAGCGCCGCCCAGTCGGTGGGGGCAACATCGACCGTGATTCGCCGGAAGCTCTTGGGCGGCCCCTTCTATGAGCGGCCCGACTATTCTCTTGCGATAGACAACGTGACGTCGGCGAGTGACATGGTCGCCATAGCCAGGAGCATACACGTAGGCACAGCCGCATCGCCTGGGTCCTGCAAGGAGATGCTCGGCATTCTCTTGCGCCAGCAGGTGAACGACAGGCTCCCGCTCCGGCTTCCTCAGGGCGCCAGGGTGGCCCATAAGACGGACGAGTTCCAGACCACCAGGCATGACATCGGGGTGGTGTACCCCACGGGCAACACACACCCATACGCCATCGCAATGCTGACGAAGGATCTGAAAGACGTGATCACAGCCTCTTGCCAGTTGGCCGATGCCTCGAGGGCTATACTCTCTCGGGCCGGTCGCAGAGTGCCACCTCTGGCACGACCGGGCACCCGCCCATGCACTGCATGCGGTCTTCGCAGCCCTCGCACGCGCTGCCCAGCCGTTTCCTGAAGTCAGCGAACGCCGGGCTCTGCCACGCTTCTTCCATGGTCGGGCCGGATATGTCAAAGGCCCAGCGCGCCTGCTGGTCGAAGCTGCACGGCATCATCTTCATGTCCGGGCTGATGTAGCAGCTGAAGCGGGCGCCTTCGCACGGGTCGATGATGCTTGGGTCGACGCCGAGTCTGAGACTTACCAGCGCCGGCACGCAGCAGCTGTCCAGACCGACTTTGAACGGCGCGTCCGCGGACGCTACCAGCTCGAAGAACTCACGCACCCTGGGGTCATGCACACTGAGCACGTTTGAGCTGCTGCCCAGACCCACCGGCTTGTGAAGCAGGAAGATGACGGCGTTCACTCCCTCCGGGAAGTCACGGTCGCCGAGCCGCCGTACTGCCTCGTCGATGGTTGTGCGGCTGAGCACATAGTGGATGTTCGTGCGGATACCTGTCTGTAGCAGCAGGTCCAAAGCCCGTGCCGTGTTGGGATTGCGGTACCAGCTGACGGCGACTGCACCGCAGTGCTCCTTGGCCAGTCGCGTGTGGCGCTCGGTCAGGCCAAGCCCCGATGATGTGAAGTTCGGCACTATGCCGTTCGCCGCACAGGCCAGGAGAATCCCCTCAAAGTCCTCGTGCTGGTCCGGGTCGCCTCGCCCTCCCAGGGCAAACTGGAATACCCTGCCGCGGCACTGCTCGGCGATCCGGTGGAAGTCCTGAAGGCCCATGTTGGGTGCGGACACCTGCGGGCCGCGCTGGTAACACTGAATACCGGCCTCGAGGCATAGCCCGAGGCGACCGTGCGCGCAGGATCCCATAATCCCGACGTCCACAAGGTGAGGGAAGGAGGCCATGAAGGCCTCCTTCCCAGTGTCACGCCCGTTCTCATCCAGCACGTTGCCTCTCGTGTACTCGCCCGACGCCGGGTTGAAGATGGACAGGAACCGGTACTGGGCGTCGAACAGATACCCGACGCGGATAGGCTCACGCGTCGGGAGTCCGCTGTTGCAGTTGCGTTGACTCACTTTTCCTCCATCTCAGCTCAAGCCTCGTCGGTGCGGACCAAGAAGTCTCCGATGGCATCTTAGCTGTCTCTAGCAGGGATGTCCACGCCAAGGACTTTGTCAGCTATAGGCTTGACCAGTGGATTCAGTTTCACGTCAAAGACCTGGCAGAGATACTTCAGCGTGCCATCATCGGTAGTCTTGACACTGCCTTTCAAGACCTCGGCCGCTATGTACTTCACGTCCCAGAGTCCCACGCCCTCGACGAAAATGTCAAACATCTTCCGCGGTAACTGTGCAGAGAAGTTGGGATTGGGCGTCGAGCTGCGGGTGACTTCCACCTTGCCGCTGCCCACCTTGATTGTGAACGTGCCACCATTGTCTCCGGTCAGGTCCAGCACCAGCGTGCGGTCTTCTACGGTCTGGAGATTATCCTGCTTGTCTTTGACGTAGTTGGTTATCTCCTGCCTGACCTGGTCCAGGAGCGGGTCCTCCGGCTCTTGCTTTGGAGGTTCTGCTGGCTTCTCCTCAGGCTTTGGCGGCGTCTCGCCAGGCTTCGGGGGTGTAACTGGTACCTGCGGGTCCGAGGGCTTCACAACGGTCCCCGGCTGCTCTTCGGGCTCCCCGGCACCGGTGCTGGGAATCTCGATGGCATCCTTGGACCGTCCAGCGGCGGGTTGCTCGTCTCCACGAGGCTGCTCGGCGCTATCCTGAGGCTTGCCTGGTTCTTCGGGTGCGGGCGGGTTGGGGTTGTCGATCAGGATCGAAATATACCCCGGGCGCTGGTTCTGGTCTCGCATCGACCAGTCTCCGCCCACCGCATGCAGGCCGAACGGCTCGTTCTCCAGCTCGCTGGGAAACCGGTTGCCCCACTGGTTCCAGAACTTCTCTGTGAACACGCCGTTTGCCATGAGGCCCCTTTCGGTCAGCCAGTCATGGGCTTCCGGCCCGCTGAGGATGTACGCATCGCCGCCCCAGGCAACCTCCTGAGTCCGGGGTTTCGGACCCTGTGGACCCACGGTGCCGGGCTGTGCCGCCGCGGCGGCATCGATCGAAGCGTCGAGCGCGGCGGCGGTGGATCCGGCCGGCCGACCCGCAACAGGCCCGACGGCCATTCCCAGGACCGGAAAGATTGCGAGGAACCAGGCCATCATGAAGTTGGTGCTCGAGGAGTTGGTGACGAAGTCAGTCCTCTTTTTCATCTGTTGCACCCCCTCAACGTGACCGGCCGAGCCGGGGCAGTGTGGGCTTGACCTGGGAGGTGGCGGCTGCCACGGCTGCGAGGGCGGCGGCGATGGCTCCGACGATATAGCCTGTCTTCGGCAGGCCGGGCATGATGACGGTCACCAGAGACCCGATGCCGAAACCGCCCAGGACCAGGAACAGCTGCTGCCGGCGCGAGTATTGAGCTACAGCCGCGGAAGTCGCACTATACCACGCGAGACTCATGCCCACGAAGAAGAATGTCTGGTACCCTGCTCCAAGCATTGTGAGTACCCAGGCTCCGAGCACCAGCCCGAGCGTCTGCATGGCAATCACGGAGCAGAGCAGTATTCCGACGGCCGCCCCGCCCAGCATGCCGGGCCAGCCAATCCTGCCGAGGCTTGATAGTGCACCACTCATCATCTTAAGAGCCTTCGCGATGCCTTGGGCCGCCTTGCCCTCGTCACTCTTGCGCACATTCGTTATGTATTGGTGGATGAGGCCGCCAAGCGAAATCCAGAATAAAAGCCTTCCAATGTACTGGCCCCTGATCCCCAGGAACTTCGCCAGAGACCACCCGAACTGGCCAAGCCGGTCCACAATGCCTCCATACGTCAGCAAGGCATTCAGGCCCAGGGCTCCAACAAGCGTAAGGATGTAAGTCTTGGATGCCGACTTATAGTGTGCGACCACGGCCGGGACGAAAACGTTGCTGCAGAACTCGGAGAGGGTCATCCTAAACTCCTGTACGGGAGGGTTCCTTGGCTTCCACTCAGTATCCTCGAGGGCGAGCCACCCCTCGCCGTTCTCCCGGATGCGCCACCAGGTGCCGTCTGTGGCCTGGAACTTGAGCTGCCCGACCTCGCGGTCGAACTCCTCCGGCTTTACCACTTTCTTCCGCACCTTTTGGCGTAGGTTGAGGTAAGCAACCTGCGTCTCCTTGAAACTCACATGCATCACCTCGCTTGGGGTTCCAGTTCTGTGCTTGCTGTCGGGAGGCAATTTCCTTCACGGATAGCTGAGTATTGGTGCTTGCCTGACTGTGTGGACAAGGGGATTTCCGGAAACATAATCCAAAGAGCGTCTGGCAACCGGGAAGCGCGGATGTTCAGGAGAGAGATAGATGTGACTTCAGGAGAGACACTTCTTCTGGAGAACTACCTGCCCGGAAGATAGTTTTCCCGGAGATCTGTACCTCTGGAACATAGTTGGGGGCGGATCTGACTTCCGGAAAGCTAGTTTCGCCTAGCATCTAGCTGCCGGGAAGATAGGTCTTCGGGCGATCTATAGCCCTGAGAGACAGTTGGCCAAGAAGAAGATGGTGGCGATGCTGCTTTCTAGAGCCAGTGCCGGAGCGAACACAAGTTATTGGGCGGCCAGGCTGGGTTCTTGACGTCCTACCTTTGTAACTGGCAATCAAAGACCGCGATAGCACTTATTCGCGATCTTTGTCAAGAACTTGAAGCCCCCGGACAGCCGGCGGCATCAAGTTATCCGTTCCTGGGCGCGCGCCGCCGCGGGCGGCGGACAGGATCAGCGGTTCGAACAGGAACTGACTCAGGATGTGCGCCTTCCTTGCTCCGATGGACTTCCTTATCTCGATTTCCCGAGTACGCTCGGTCACCGATACCAGCAGTATGTTCATGATGCCGATGCCCCCGACCAGGAGTGATATCCCCGCGATGCCTGAGAGCAGCAGGGTTACGACGCCCGTGTAGGACATCTATGGCAAACTGGGCGTCCGGACCAGAGCTCAGGCAAGTGCCAAGGCGAGGGAGAGCGGGCTTCTCTGACGCTCAGTAGCGCCAGGCTCGTCTGCACTGTTGAAGCTCCAGTCCGGACAAAGACGCTACCTCTGTGTGAACTCTTCAATGAACCGAGCGATCTTCTCAATCGCAGCCTCGACCGCGGCTTCGCCAATCTCTCGTGAGGCCCTGGTTGCGTCCCCAAGCGCTCCGTTTTCTGTGTTCTCGTCCCAGCTCTTGGCGATGACTATACCGTGCGGATTCCTGTACTCCTCTGGCGTGATCTTGAGAGCGCCTTTGGTCAGAGATCCGGTTTTGACGGCCCGCTCCGCCAGGTACATGCACATCGACATCTCGATCTCGCAGGCGTGGCCGGTGATGGCCGATGTGACTTTGTCCTTGATGACTTCCTGAGCAAACCACGGAGAGGCGAACGCCAACTGCGCATCTGGGCAGGCGTACTTGATCTTGGCCAGCACAACGGTGAGAGCCGCCACGTTACCGCCGTGGCCATTGATGAAGACAAATCGGCGGATTC
>JAUYEF010000198.1 GCA_030691635.1 Bacillota bacterium | reverse complement strand
AGTAGGCCGCAAGCGTCAGTATCCCAGCTATCCAGACCCCGACACTCGTGCTCATCTCAGTTGCTCCCCCCCGTCTGCCCTGTCGGTCGCGGCTTCCTCTGGGTGAAGTGGTAAACGTTGCCGAGCAGTATGGCTCCTATGTACAGAAGGTATGCCAGGGACTGCGAGTCCATCGCCACGGTGGCGAATCCAAGCTTGCCGGTGAGGCTCTCATACTCGGCGGCACCCTGGAGCCCCGGGATGATCCCGACGACCTGTCCGGCTTGTACGTAGGCCATGGCCATGGTCATCATGTTCATGGACATCCCAGCCGTGAGCGGGACCCCGTACGAGGCGTTCTGCCGGACGTACTCAGTGGACCCCGGCACGCCTGTGGCCACGTGGAAAATCGCGCTGACGTCGTTGATCGTTTCAATGCCCGCCAGCAGTGGGATTGTGTCGGTGGACGTGCCCCGCGTGTCCTTGGGCACGGCCTTCTTCGGGCCGGCGAAGAAGCTGGCCAGGGCCATTTCGCCGCCGGGGAGGTAGCCAAGGTCGACTACGTCCTCGCCGTACCGGTAGCCCGCCGCGAGGCTGATCTCCACGATTCCCCTGGAATACATGGGGCCCTCAGGCACGAAGGCCATGATGATCAGCTTGACGCCGTTCTTGATAAGGTGCTGCGCCACCGCGAGGCCGATCGGCTGGTTCTCCGCCGCGGTACCCGGCCCGTAGTCGGATGCGAACAACACGATGTCGTTTGGCCCCAGCTTGTCGAGATAGTCATAGACCGTTCTGGTAAACGTCCCAACGCGAACCGGAAGGCCGATTGGGCGGAACAACGGGAACAGCACTGCCGCCAGCAAGGCCAGGTACAGCCATCTTCTGTCGAGAGCTTTCACGCCGCGGCCTCCTCTCACGACTCGCCCACGTACGAGCGGTCAATGCCGAGGAGCAACCGTGCTCCAGCACTGACCAGCCCGAGCGCTGCGCCGATGATGATCCCGCGATTTGCCGCGGTGTTCGGAACTCCAAGCAGCCAGTCCGCCGCCCCGCTGGCCCCCGGCCAGATCGCGGCGCCGATGGTGGACCGGCCAAGCATGACCAGGATGCAGGCTGCCAGCAGCAGCGTCGCCTCCAGGCTCTTGGCCCGGAACGTACGGTAGGCTGCCGACACGAAGTAGAACACGATTGAGCCCATCATGCTCGCGGCGATGGGCGAGAGAACACTGTCATAGAGAAACTTGAACGACGCCGCGTTTGTTCCCAGACCAATCCCCGTGCCCGCCATGGCCCCAAGGACCAGGAGCAACAACAAGCTGTGCGGAGCGGTCTTTTCCCTGAGAGCAATCGAAAGTACATGCTTCCGCACCAGACTGACGGACGCCACCATCAGGGCAAAGGCTGAGAGGATGACGGCCCAGTCCAGCAGCTCCTTTGACACATTGACCAGCCAGGGCACCTTCAGATAGTAAGCGGCGATGATGATCACGCCGACGCCGGACCCAAGCGCAAGGGGAGCTTCTCTCTGCAAAGCCTACACCTCCATTCAGTCGTTATTTGAGGAAGTCTGTGAGCACTTTGGACCCGAACGTAACCATCACCGCGCCAATCGCAATCAGCGCGATAGCTGCGAGCTTGCCGTAGTCCTGGCTTCTGATGCAGGCCATCTTGACCGGCTGTTTCGATAGGTAGGCTCCAGCCACGTACAGTTCCTCGGCGATAAGGGTGTAATCGCAGGACACGAGGAGGGACGGTAGCTGGACGTAACGGACCATGCCACCGATGACGATGGCCCCGGAGAGGGCTGCCGCCTCGGCGAGCGTTACCGTCTCGGCCGCGAACCAGCCGAGAAGGAATATGGCCGCAGGCCGCTCGCGCTCGAAGTAGCCAGCGCACGCTCCGGCGAAACCGAACTGCTGAGGGCTCAAGAACTGGACCATTTCGGGCTTGTACGCGTCAGATTGACCGGCTCGCGAGTACGCTTCCCGCACGGTCTGATCCGCGATGGTATGCGTGTCCGCCTGGCTGACGCCGACCATCAGGTCGAGGTTGTACTTGGCCGTCAGGTCGGATACGTGGGCCAACACCTCAATGGCGGACATGGTGTCAATCGCCGAAGACGCCGACGAGACGCCACCAGCCCCCGGTGTGAAAAAGACCGGCCGGCCCGTTTCGGCGGCACGCCCGATGGCTTCCTCGATGGCCTCGAGTCCTGCTATCTTCCGGATCGAAGGGATCGGGCCGCCTTTGCGAATCAGGTATATGGTCATGCCGATCAACGCCAGAAAGACGTAGAACGCCACTTCTTGCCCCTTGACGATCAACTCGAATGCCTCCCTCCCTTTGGATCTCATCACTCTGGGAAAACCGGTTGTGATCGAGACTTTGTCAACGTGTGAGCACTTGGCCGGCGGTCTTTCCTGTGAACTCCCCGCCTCGTATTTCCACCTCCCCGTTGACGACCACGGACTCGATTGCGCTCGGATACTGGTAGGGATCAGCGAAGGTGCTGTTGTCGATAACCCGGTCCGGGTCGAAGACCACGATATCCGCGGGAGCGGAACGCTGGAGCACACCACGGTCACCCAGACCGAAGGTTGCACTGGGCAGAGACGTCATTTTCCTGACGGCCTCTTCCAGGCTGATGACTCCACGCTCCCGGACGTAGCGCCCGAGCACGCGGGGCATGGCCCCGAAGGCCCTGGGATGGGCGCTGGATCCCAGCGGGACGCCGGCATCGGTGCAGACCGCAACGTAGGGGACCTTCATGAACT
>JAUYEF010000189.1 GCA_030691635.1 Bacillota bacterium | reverse complement strand
CGCGTTGTACCCGAGCCCCATGCCCTCCGCGATGCCCACAGCGATGGCTATTATGTTCTTCACGGCGCCGCCCATCTCCACGCCCGTGACGTCAGGGTTGGTGTAGACTCTGAAGCTCGGTGTCATGAGGATATCCTGGAGAAGCCTCCCCACGTCGCCATCCTTTGCCCCCACGACGGTGGTCGTGGGCTCGCACCTTGCCACCTCTATGGCGAAATTCGGCCCGGATATGCAGGCTATGTGGCTCTGAGGATGCGCGGGAAACGCCTCCGCGATCACCTGTGTCATCCGCAGGTGGCTCGAGGGCTCGATACCCTTGGCCGCGCTGACCAGGACCGTATCCGGAGAGGATAAGGGCGACGCCAGGGCGAGCACTTCGCGGAAGGCGTGCGTCGGGACGGCGACGATTATGGCTGTCGCTCCTCGAACCGCGTCTTCCATGTCTTCCGTGACGAATATGCCTTCGGGCAAGGTGATCCCGGCAAGGTGCCTGGGGTTCTGTCTCTGTTCGCGTATCGCCTGCACCAGCAACCCGGTGCGGTCCCAGAGCCAGATGTCGTTCCTGTTGCCCGACAAAGGAAAACAGAGCGCGGTGCCCCATGCGCCCGCGCCCAGCACTGCGACTTTCATGCTCACTTGACCTTCACTCTCTCTCCGAACTTCGACTCTTTCCCGGATAGTAGCCTCCGGATGTTGCTGCGGTGCTGGAAAACTATATACACCGAAGCCAGCACCAGGAATCCGGTGTAGAGCGGAGGCTCGCGGTATATGAGCGCGACGGCCACCGTCGAGACGGCGCAGACCATCGAGCCAAGCGACACGTACCTGGTGAGAGACACTACCACGACGAACACGATGAGACCTGCGAGAACGACCCTGGGCATCAGCATCGCCACGATTCCTGCGCCCACCGACACGCCCTTGCCGCCCCGGAAGCCCAGATAGGGCGAGAAGTTGTGGCCGGTCATCGCGAATAGCCCCGCTACCAGCGGCGCCAGGATATCCTGTGCCCCGAACAGGGCTCTGCCGATGAGGGCGGCGCTGATGCCTTTGGACAGGTCGAGGACCCCCGAGATGACGGCAGGTACGGGACCTATGACCCTCATCACGTTTGTGGCGCCCGTGGCGCCGCTACCATACTTGGTGATGTCCACACCCCGCAGTCTGGCGACGATGAAGCCGAAAGGAATGCCACCGATCAGGTAGCACGCCGCCGCCATCAGAAGCCACTTACCCATGGTCTAGCACCTACTCCCTGCTCCTCCATACAAACACTATGGGCGTGCCCTCAAGGTCGAACGCGCCGCGGATCCTCGATTCGAGGTAACGCTCGTATGAGCCAGTCACGAGCCGCTGGTCGTTCACAAAGAAGAGGAATATGGGCGGCCTGGTCTTCACCTGCGTGCCGTAGAAGACCTTGAACTGCTTGCCTCTCACCGAAGGAGGCGGTGCTACGGCGACCGCATCCTGGATAACCCTGTTCAAGGGCGACGTCTGGACTTCCCGAGCATACGCGGCGTATGTCTTCTCGATGATGTCCGGGAGCCTGGAGAGATGCGTGCCCGTGCGGGCCGAGATGAACTCGATGGGCGCGAACTGCAGGAAGTTGATCTTGCTGCGTATCTCCGCGGTGAGGGTCTTCCTGGAGGCCTCTTTGTCCGTGGTCAGGTCCCACTTGTTGACGAGCAACACGGACCCTTTGCCCTTCCGGAGCGCGTACCCCGCTATCCTCTTATCCTGCTCGAGCACGCCTTCGGTTGCGTCCAGCATGATGAGGGCAACGTCCGACCTGTCGATGGCCTTGAGGGACCGTGCGACAGAGTGTTTTTCCACCCGGGCCTCAATCTTGCCCTTGCGCCGCAGGCCCGCCGTGTCTATCAGGAGGTACTGCCTGTCATCCACGTGCCACTTGACGTCCACTGCGTCGCGCGTTGTCCCGGGCACCTCAGAGACTATCATCCTCTCACGGCCCACGAGCGCGTTTACCAGCGACGACTTGCCGACGTTCGGCCGCCCGACGATCGCCACCCTGATGAACTCTGTCGCGTCTGGCTGTGCTTCCTCTTTCGGCAGCAGCTCGACCACCCTGTCAAGGAGGTCGCCCACACCCTTACCGTGAACCGCCGAGACCGCCAGGGGCTCTCCGAAGCCCAGCTCGTAGAACTCCGATGAGGATTTCATCTCCTGGAGGTCATCCGCCTTGTTCGCTGCGACGATCACCGGCTTCGATCCCGACCGCACTACCTGGGCAACATCGCTGTCGGCCGGCACGACGCCCGCGCGCGCGTCGACCACGAGGATGATCACGTCAGCCTCGCGGATGGCCACCTCCGCCTGTTCGCGGACCAGCCTGGAGAGGTCTTTCGCGTCGGCCTCAAAACCTCCCGTATCCACGAGAACGAACTCATTCGAAACCCACTCTGCATCGGCGTACACCCGGTCTCGAGTGACCCCGGGCATGGACTCCACGATGGAGGCCTGCTTTTGCGACATGCGGTTGAAAAGCGCTGACTTGCCGACGTTCGGCCTGCCGACAAGCGCGACCACAGGTTTCACGTGAAAACACCTCCTCCATTCCCGACAGTGATAGAGCGGTCAAGAGCGACGGGGTCGGGTGGCACAGCCACGACGGCCGCGCCGCATAACCTGCCGAGCTCGTCTTTAGCCATGTCATCAAGGAACCGGCCATCATTCAGGCACGATGCGGGCAACAGCACAATCTTCCGGCGTGCGTCATCGCCCAGGCGCGATGCCACATCCTGCCCCACAAGCAACCCGGCGACAGTCACAGTGCTGCCGAAGAAGCGGTTCGGCACTGCGAGCACGCTGACCTCGAGCCCCCGCGTTCCGCTATACCTTGCCGCGAACGCGCGCATGAAAGGCGCGAACGCTTCTCCTGTCACTATCACGACATCGCGCGCCGGTTCGATGGCCTGTGGCGCCGGCCGCAAGTCGATCGCTCCGTCGAGAAAGAGCCTTGCCATCCCGATGCCGTTTTCCAACTGCGAGTAATCCCCGTAGTATGACGCATCCGGGACAGGCCGTCCTGCCAGCAGGAACATCTCGTCGGACGCGAACACAAGCCCGCGACTGCCCGTCGCATTGCTCCACTTCTCGATGCGGTCCAGGACCCCAGAAGCTTCTGCAACCCTGAGCAGCCTCATGCCCTCGGTCTTACAGAAAGCGGTCAGGCCGACGGGCACCACGCCGACCGACAGCGTCCGGGGCTGCAACCCGGCCAGGTCATCAAGCGCGGCCTCGAAGTCCGGGCCGTCATTCAGGCCAGGCACCAGCACGATCTGGCAGTGGAACCTGATGCCTGCGTCTGCCAGAGTAGCCAGCGGGCTCATGATGTCAGCACGCTTGATGTCTTCCACATCCCGGCCGTCCCCACTCAGGCAACCCAGCATTCTGGCCCGTATGGTCGGATTGGTGGAGTGCACCGATATGTAGAGCGGCGATAGCCGCTGGGAGGCTATCCGGCCGAAATCATCGCCGGTCAGGTTGGTTAGTGTGACGAAGTTCCCATGAAGGAATGACAGGCGGTAGTCGTCGTCTTTCTGGTAGAGGGATGCCCTCATACCACCAGGGAGGTTCCGCACGAAGCAGAACGGGCACGCGTTTCTGCAGGTCCTTACCCCGTCAAAAACCTCTTCCGTAAAAGAGACCCCCAAGGTGTCGTCATAGTCCTTCTCCACCTCGAGGACTACCGGACCGTCTGCGGTGTCAACTTCGATCTCCGCGCTCTCTCCTGCGATCTCGAACCTGAAGTCTATCACGTCATGCAGGGCCTTGCCATTGACCGCGACAATGCGGTCTCCCGGGCGAAGCCCGATGTCTTCCCCCGTGCTTCCTGCTACGACGGATTCGATGGTGCCCGCAGCCAACGAATGCACCTGCCCGGTGAAAGACATCTGGCACAATTATCCACCAGCCGGGCGTGATGGGTCAAGAGCAGGGATGATGTGGCGCGCCCCGGCCACAACCTCACCAAACAGTCTGCTTCTTGCCTCATACCCCGCTTCAAGGAGCCCCCTGGCCGCTCCGTGCGCGACATGGTGCGAAAGCAGCATGCCGCCCGCGCGGAGCAGCACGTTTCGCAGCCCCGACACGTCGACCATGGTGATCTGTCCTGGGTCAAACCCGCTGACCTCCAGGAAGTCAGCGACAGACGTGGACATTATGCGGTTGGCCGCGCCGAAACCACAGGCCATCACGATGTTGTCCCGCCGGTCACGTCCGAACGCTATGGCTTCGCCCAGAGGATACCGCCGGAGCGTCTGCCAGACCCCCTCCGGCAGCGTGGGTCTGTCGCCTTCAGCGAATACTCCAGTGTGGAGCGCCGCCGCAAAGACCGCTGGGTATGAGTAGCCATAGCAGTGGTAGACGATGATCCGGTCCCTCGTACGCCTGATGGGCGCCATGTCGATCTTCACCTGGTCTGCGATCTTCGCCCTCACCTGCTCCACAGCCCCTGCAAGGTAAGGCGCGGCTCTGCGCGTGCCCTCTGCCACGATGGCGCGGCCCAGCCCCACGACCCTGTACCGCCTCGAAAGCGAGCCGCCAAGTATCATCATGGGGTTCACGTACGCGAGGGCGTCCGAGTGCACAAATGTCCTTGGGTCGACTTGAAGGCCTCTCGCGAAAGACGTTCGCGCACGTATCGCAAGCCTGGACTGGTTCTCACGGCCCAGCACATACACTGAGTTGCCACCTGCGTCCGTTCCGATCCGCCTTATTCTTCCAAGCTCACCCTGGTCCTGCATGTCAAAATACGGCAGGGCCAGGACTTCTCGCGTCGACACCTTCTCAGGCTGAGTTATCCGACCAAGGTGAATGGCGGCCGCCATGACGGAGGAGTGGGCCCCGCCGAAACAGTGGTAGATGACGTTCATGGTTCTCCTGTCTAGTTGCCGAATGCCGGGGTGCTCTATCACTTCCCGCTCTGGTCGTCGTGATCAGGCTCTGGCGGCTGCTTGCGCCGGCTGGAGGACTGCCTGCGTGTCCTGCCCAGAAAGCCCGCGAGGTCTTCGCGGGCGAACCTGTCGAGCTTCGCGAATGCTTCCTTCAGGCTTCCGGTGCTCACGAACATGTAACCGACCACCCCGAGGATCGTCAGTCCAAGGACCCACCCAAGCGCGCTCCAGCCACCGCGCGACGTCTCAGCCGTCGGCGCCGAGCCTGCCGCGGACGCGACAGCGGTCGATATCAGGCTCATGGCCTGCTCCGCCTGCTGGCGCTCATTCGTGTGCGCTCCCACCTCGAACAGCAGCGCGCGCGTCGAAAGGTCCTGGTTGTAGACACCGTTCCTGAACATGAGGCCCTTGATCAGGCCGGGAGCGGTCTTATCCACCTCCGCCTTCACTCTCCGGGCAAACGCCGCGTTGGACGACCACTTGGGGTTGCCCTTGCCGATCACCATCACGACCTGGGTCACGTTCTGTCCCTTTACCTGCTTGGAGTAGGCTTGCGGTGGAGCCGCGTCCCTGTGGATGTCCAGGAGAGCCGAGGGCCGTCTTCGCAACAGCGCCATCGCGGTACGCCGCGACCGCTGGTACGCGCTTCCGTCGTGCGGGTTATGAGAAGTCAGGTCTTGGGTGACCTGCACGCCCCTTCTCGTCAACGCGTCCTTGAGGGCGCGCCCGACCTGGTACACCCCACCACGCCCCTGTACCGAGGAAGTGCCTTCGCTGGGTACGTACGACTCGTCGGAATGCGTATGGTATATGGCTATCTGTCCGGCCCCAGTCGTCTGTGCCTGGGCTGGGTCAGGCCTGGTTTCCGCCAGGAATCCGCCTGTGCCCGGCGGGGTGCCGGCGCCGCTGTACTTGCCTCTGAACTGTGTGAAAGCGATGTCGCCCTCAACTCGTGTGATCACAAACCGCCTATCGTCGTCTGTCACCCATTCATCGCCGGCCTGGAGCATGTGGCCTGTCATGTGCAGCACGGCGCCGGCCTCGTCGACTATGCTCACATAGGTGCCGTCGGTGCGCTCATCCTGTCTGGTCGCCACACCGACGGGTATGTAGCCGCTACGGACAGCCATCGCCGCGCCGACGACGACAAACACCAGGAGCAGCAGTGGAACAGCTCTACGCATCGTGATCGTCCTCCCTGTCGTCGCGTCTGGGCGGCTTCGCCGCTTTGGCGGCGTCCGACCCGCCCTGAAGCTTCTCACGCGTCTCGCCTACGATCTCAGCCAGCGCGACTGCCAGGAGTCCTGCGATCACTGTGGCGTCCATCGCCCCGGCGCCCCCGAGCCATGCGCGGCCCGGCAGCTTCCGGATCGCCAGCTCAGCCCATAGAGCCAGGTCGGCGATGACTATGCCCGCCGTGCCTGCGATGAACGCAGAGCGCCTTGACCTGCCTGCCAGGTATCCGACCAGCCCTGCCGTGAGAGCGTAGATGTACGTGGGGTCCACCAGCATGGTCTGTTCTTCCGGGTTGACCACTTTGGATAGCGCGTATACCGCGCCGCCCGTCACGATAGCCGCGATGATACCCCTGGCTTTCTCGTGCGCCTGGTCCGCGGTGACCACAAGGTAGCCGGCGATGATCAGCGGGACCACCGCTCCTCCGAGGTTCACGACAAGCTCTGGGTTGGACGCCAGCGTAACGTTGACGAAACCGCCGAGAATCATGGCGATGATGAACCCCAGAGCGGCCTGGTCGGTGAGCCTCATGCGGTCCAGGACCCGGTGCGCCAGGCCGAAGTAAATAACGATGCCGACTATGACCAGAAGGACTGTGCTCAGAGGAAAACGCAAAGAAACATCTACCTCGCTTTCAGTTTGTCCCCGGTCGCCCCCTCCTTGGTAGTCTTGTCGTAGTTTGCCAGCGTTTATGCCGCCCTCCGGCGCCCCGGAAAATCGAAAGCCGGGGCCCATGCCACGCCCCGGCCGCGCCGGTCATCCATACCGGCCGGACCCGCACCGCTTACACCGGAGTCTCGCCTGCCGAGACCTTCCCGCTCGTTGCTCCGGCCGCAATCTTTGCCGGCTTCTTCGCCGCCTTCTTCCCCGGCTTAGGGAACTGGAACTTGACGTTTTTCTCCTCATCGAGCACAAGGTACGCCCTGAAACGCCCGCCTGATTTCGAGCGGAAGCCGGATAGGAGGGTCGTGCGGCCCTTTGTCAGCAGCGATACCACGTGCTTTCTGGAGAGGCTCTTCCCCGCAACGGTGGCGAAGATTGCGTAACCGCACGCCCGGCATTTGTATGCCTTCGATGATGCGATGATATCGCCGCCGCAACGCGGGCAGGACCCGACGTGGTCCACCACGCTGCGCGCTTCCATCCCCTTGATGGTCGTGACGACTTCCAGCACGAATGCGCTCATCTCGCGCATGAACTCATCCCGCGATGATGCTCCGCGCTCCACCTGGCCCAGTTTCATCTCCCAGTCACCTGTGAGCTCTGCCGAGACGAGACGGCGCTCCGGGATGGCCTCTATGACCGCCATGCCTTTCTGTGTGGGGACCAGGAATTTGCCGTCTCTGAACAGGTAGTTGACCGCTATGAGCCTTTCGATGATCGCCGCGCGGGTCGCGGGAGTGCCGATGCCCTTTTCCCGCAGCGCCTCCTTAAGGCTCTCGTCGTCGAGTTCCTTGCCGGCGCCCTGCATCGCCCGCAGCAGGGTGGCGTCCGTGTAGCGGCTGGGCGCCTTCGTGACCCCTTCGTTGGCCTCCGCCGAGAGCACTCTTACCGGGTCGCCCGGCTGCATGCTGGGCAAGGCGGAATCCTCAGGCCCGGGGATGATCTCGCGCCACCCCCGCTGTAACGTTATCGCGCCTCGCGCGCGCAGCTTGTCGTCACCGGCGCTCAACCCGACAATGGTCTCGCGCCTGATATTGGGCGGGAAAAGCGAGGCGAGCAGCCTCGAACAGATCGCGTCATACACTCGCTTCAGATCGCCCCCGACGGCGGGCACGCGTCCGGTGGGCAAGAGCGCGTGGTGGTCTCGTACATGCGAATCCCTGATGAGACGCCCAAAAGGCGGCTTGCCGCCGCTAAGTTCTTCGAGCCGCGCGACCTGGTCGGGCCGTTCCTGGGCGAGCGCGCTCAGCGCGGAATGCACCAGCGGGACGGCGCGGCCCGTGATGTACCGTGAGTCGGTCCTCGGGTAAGTGATGGCCTTGAACCGCTCATACAGGGTCTGAGCGAGGTCGAGCGTCTTCGAGGCCGGAAAGCCGAAGCGGACGTTCATGTCGCGCTGGAGGTCTGTAAGGTCGTACAGCAGGGGCGGCTGCGACGAGACCTCCTTGTCCTGGACATCGTCCACACTGGCCACTCCGCGCTCGAGCAGCCTGTTCACGACCAGGGCCGCCTCTTCGGCCATCCGCGCTCGACGCTGTCTGCCGTCGTCGTCCGCCCATTCCGCACGGAAGTCTCCCGAGTCGTGCCGCAGTAGCGCGTCCACTGTGAAAAAGGTGTCAGGCACAAAACTCAGCACTTCCCGCTCGCGGCGCACGACCATCGCGAGAGTGGGCGTCTGCACCCTGCCCACACTCAAGAGGCCGCCGCACTTCTTGGATATGGCCCGCGTGGCGTTGATTCCCACCAGCCAGTCGCTCTCGGCCCTGCACCGGGCCGCGCTCGCCAGCGAATCGAAGTCAGCGGACGGCAGCAGTGACGCAAACCCGTCGCGCACCGCTCCAGGCGTGAGCGCCGAGAGCCACAGGCGCTTCGAGGGCAGACTGCTTTTCGAGTACTCCAGCAGCCACCTGAAGATGAGCTCACCCTCCCGGCCTGCGTCGCATGCGTTGACCACACAGTCGACGGCCGGCGACTTGAGCAACTGCAGCACGCGCTTGAGCTGGGGCTGGGTCGAAAGTGGAACAAGTTCGAACTGGGGCGGCACAATGGGCAGGTCGGCCAGTCTCCAGACCTTCAGCCGGCTCTCATACTCGTGAGGCTCTTTCAGACGCAGAAGGTGCCCGGCGACCCACGTGACCACGTACCCGTTACCCTCAAGGTAACCAGGTGACGCGTCGCGGGCTCCGAGCACCCTGGCGATGTCTCGAGCTACGCTCGGCTTTTCTGCTATGACAAGCGTGGGCAGAGCGCTACTCCTTCTCCGGCTTGATGTTCTCTTTTGCTTCTTGGAGTTTCTCCCCGATCACGTCACCAAGAGTCACCCGGTCAGGGGGCTGCGGCGCCTTCTCGGCCCTTTCTGGCTTGGCCGGGCGTATGTCGGCCTCTTTCAGGCTGAGACTGATGCGCCGGTCCTGCGGTCTCACTCTCAGCACCTTGGCGGTCACTTCGTCACCTGGGTTAACGACCTCATCGGGCCGGGTGATCCGCTTCGAGGAAAGCTCCGAGATATGCACAAGCCCTTCGACTCCACTCTCAAGCTCGACAAACGCTCCGAATGGGGCGATGCGGGTAACTTTTCCCTTGACGATGGCGCCCTCGGGGTATTTCGTGGCAGTGGCGCTCCAGGGGTCCGGAAGCACCTGCTTGTACCCCAGCGAAATCCGGCCGCGTTCCTGGTCCACCCTGAGGACCTTGACGTCTATCTCCTGGCCGGCGGCAAGCACGTCCGATGGGTGGGTCACTCTTCCCCATGACATCTCGGATACGTGCAGCAACCCGTCCACCCCACCGAGGTCCACGAACGCTCCGAAATCCGTGAGGCTCTTGACAGTGCCTTTCAGGACGTCGCCTTCGTGAATGCGCTCCCAGGCGTCCTTCCGCATCTTCTCGGCTTCTTCTTCAAGCACTGCGCGCCTGGACAGGATCACCCTGTTTTTTGACTTGTCTATCTCAATGACCTTGAACGTCAAGGTCTGCCCGACGTAGTGTGCGAGGTCGCTGACGAACCCGCGCTCAACCTGGGAAGCAGGCACAAAGCCGCGTAGGCCGACGTCGACGACGAGCCCGCCTTTCACCTGCTGAGTCACCGGAGCCTCAACGGTGGCTCCTGACCCCATGGCTTCCCTCAGGCTGTTCCAGGCCAGCACGTCATCCGCCCGTCGCTTGGACAGCTTGACCGGGCTCTCGTCGGTTTCAACCGCGAGCACCATGACGTGGATCTTGTCGCCGGGCTTACACACCTCGGAGGGAACGGCATCGGGCTTCTTCGACAGTTCCTTGCGTTCGACAACACCCTCGGCCTTGAAGCCGATGTCAACCATCGCGCCGTTGTCGTCCACGGAGACCACTGTCGCCTCGACGATGTCCCCTACCTTCGGTGCCTCTACGCTCGGCTTTTCTTCCGTGGCCTGCGCTTGGGACTCCTCAGGTACCGGCTGCTTTTCCATTTCCTCTAGCACGTCGACGACCTCCTTTATGATCCAGTCCGGCGTGGACGCCCCCGCTGCCACCCCCACCTCGGTCTCACCGGACACCCACGACCGCTGGATCTCCCTGCCTTCTTCGATAAGGTATGTGATCGCGCCCTCCCGCTCAGCGATCCTTGCCAGCTGGCGGGTGTTGGCGCTGTTGCGACCTCCGACAACGATTATCGTCCTGACCTTCTTCGCCAGGTCCCGCACCGCTGCCTGCCGTTCGGACGTCGCCTGGCACACGGTGCGAACGACTTTCACGACGCCTTTGGCCCTTAACTCCTTGATAACCTCGTCGACGACGGCATCTTGTTCCGTCGTCTGCGAGATCACCCCGAACTTCTCCCCGGCGAGGCCAGATGCCTCTTCGGCGCTTCTCACTACGCTCCCGGAGCACCCCGCCCACCTGACGACGGACTGCACTTCGGGGTGGTCCGGGTCGCCGACGATGACAACGACATAGCCGTCCCTGGTGAGCGCAGCCGCCGCCTTCTGGGCAGCTCTCACGTGCGGGCACGTGGCGTCCGCGATCTTGAGCCCTCTCTGCTTCGCGGCCTCAATCATCTCCGGCGGTGTGCCGTGCGTGCGCAGCAGCAGCGTGCCTCCCTGCACGTCGGCCAGCGCTTCCGCGGTGTGCAGCCCGGCTCGTTCGAGCCTCGACATCTCCTGCGGGCTATGTATCAGGTCGCCGAGCGAGTATGTGTCGCCCTGATCGATGCTCTTCTCGGCCATTTCAAGCGCCCGGCGTACCCCGTAACAGAGGCCGAGGTGGTCTGCCATCACGACCCTCACCGGGCTTCACCTTCATGAAAGAGCTTCCGGATCGCCGCCATCACCATCTCAGTCTTCTCGTCGAACACTTTCTGGTCGGCTCTTTCGCCGGGCTCGTCCATACGCATCAGGTCGCCGACACGCACACACGCGACAGGCCGGAGGCCCTTCCCTACCTTGACGCCGATTGGCACCACAGGAGCGTTGCCCTTCACCGCGAAATACACGACACCGGAGAACCCCTCGTGGTCGAGCCCGTCCCTGTGCCTGGTGCCTTCCGGGAAAATCCCGAGCGCTTCACCCTGTCTCAGAAGCTCCAGCCCGCGCCTGATGGCCTGCCGGTCGGTGACGCTTCTCTTCACCGGGAATGCTTTAATCCTGGGCATCAACCAGCCCAGGATGGGTTGTCTGAAGAGCTCGATCTTGGCCATAAAAGAAATCGGCCGCCTGATCGCGCACGCTATGAGGAGTGGGTCCCACCCGTTGGCGTGATTCGACGCCAGCACTAGGGGTCCTCTTTCCGGGACTTTGCCGGAGCCTTCCACGCGGTAGTCGAAGATTATTCTAACCACTATGCCCGCAAGCCCACGCACTAGGTAGTAGTACATCGCATCTCTTGCGCCTTCCGCGCCAGCCCGACAACGTGCGCCACCACGCTCTCGACCGGCATCCCGGTCGTGTCGAGCACAAAAGCATCCTCACCCTTGGTAAGGGGAGAGCACTCTCTCTGGCTGTCGATTGCGTCCCGGTTCTTGATTTCCTCAAGGGTCTCATCGACGGAGACCGCATAGCCGCTTGACCTCAGTTCACGGACCCGGCGACGGGCCCTTTCTTCAGGGGAGGCATCAAGATAGACTTTCACTTCGGCGTCGGGAATCACCACGGTGGTGATATCCCTGCCCTCCATCACGACACCGCCGGCTGTAGCCATGGCGCGCTGTTTTTCCACCATCAGGGCCCGGACCTCCGGGATGGCCGCCACCGGAGAGACCATCATGTTCACTTCAGGGCTCCGGACTTCGCGCGTGACGTCGATCCCATCGACGAACACGCGAACGGAACCGTTGGAGTCAGGCTTGAGGGAAATATCAAGAGACCTGGCGAGGCTTGTGATGGCGGGGGCGTCGCCGACATCCAGACCGGAAGCCAGCGCTTTGTACGTTAGAGCCCTGTACATCGCTCCAGTGTCTATATACGTATAACCGAGAGTCCTTGCAACTTCACGCGCTACTGTGCTCTTGCCGGCGCCCGCCGGCCCATCGATCGCGATGCACACTGAACGTCTTGTTTTGCCCGTCATTCAGAAGTTTTCCCCACTCAAGCCTGAGTTTTCGACTCGATAAAAGCTTCGTTCGACAGAGGAAGGCCTTTTCCTGTTACTGTATTTTGACTCTGGCCAGGATTTCGATCGTTCCCTTCGTGGTCAGGAGCTGCCCGGAAAACGGTGCCACCATGCCTTTCGACGCCTGTGTGACCCGGAAACGCATCTCTCGGGCGAAAAGACCTCCATCTACCTCGACGAGGTCGCCGGACCTTACTTCGACGGTCACGATGCCCTTCTCAAAGGTCGCGACCTCCTCACCGTTCAATAACAGGACAGCTGTGCGACCGGTGCTGTTCTCTAACTGGATGGTGAACGTCCCGGCCAGCCGTGGCAGCGGTGGCTTCGGCTCGGGGTCGATGCGCCTCGCTACTGCCAGCGGCTCTCCTTCGAGCCTGTCGACCAGACTCACCATGCGGCGGATGGACGGGTTGAGCAACAGAGCCTGCGAAGCGAACAAAAGAGCCAGGCTGATGGCCGCGAACCGGAGGAGGAACTTGTCGAGCGCGCCGCTAAGACCTTGCTTGCGTTTGGCCCCTTGCACAGGCCGAGCCCCCCAAGAAAAGGTGCGTCTAGTTGAATGCTTGCTTTCTCAGGGGTTGTTTATGCCCGAGACTGGCCAATCATTCCGCAGGCGATGTGTGGCCGGGATATCGATAGCCCAAGAAACCACGCTATTCCAGACCGGTCGCGGCTCTGAAGCCTGTCTCATAGAATGCCTTGATCTCCTTCACTCTCTTGGGCATGAACGGGTGGGACTGGAACATCTCCACGAAGCCGTATTCCTGAGCGGCTCTCTCCTCCATCTGCTCGAGGAAAGCTTCGAGGTCGACCTTGTCGATGAGACTGCGTGACCCCACCGTTATCTTGACCAGCGAGAGAATGGACGCGTTAAGGTCTCCCGATGCGATGAGTCCTGCCCGGTCCGCAGTGTATTCGGCCTTTCTAGACCATTCGTTGAGCGCCATCCGGAACGCGGGGCCAACGATGAGACCGATGGGGCCGGCGAGGATCATGCCGAGCAACGCTACGGCCCCGCTTATCGCCCAGTGGGCGGCGTTCAGGTAAAGCACATGGTTGGACTTGATGTGGCCGAACTCGTGCCCGAGGGTGAACGCGAGTTCTCCGGGCTGGAGCGCGTCCATGAGAGCAGATGTGAGCATCACGAAGTTCTGCTCGTCGACACCATATGTGGCGGCGTTCATCGTGGGGTTCTGCAGCACGAACATCCGCGGGACCGGCATGCGGAGGTTGGAGGCCGCCCTGGCGCCTGTCTGGTAGATATCCCCAAACTGCTTCTGCGTGATTTCGACCGCGTTCCCGAGCAGCGCGGCCATCCCCTGAGGCCCGCTCCAGTAGCGTATGTAGAGCTTCACGATCTTGTCTATGTGGAGGGCCTTCAGCCGTTCGACGCCTGCCCGGTCTCCGGGGTACTCATAGAGTGACGGGTCGAGCCCAAGTTCCTTTCCGCCGAGCACCTCATCGAGCAGCCTGTCCGAGGGCGCCTGCTCCCTGCCCAACCTGCTCCCGCAAAAGCCGCAGGTGGCTGCGCTGTCGGGGTTTCCGGCACGGCATACCGGGCATGACTTCACGTCCCGAGCACCTCCTCGTCACTGCGAAAGGGAAATCAGCGCTTCAACCTCGCGCCGCGCATCCTTCAGAGCTTGCTCGACGGTCTTTTCGCCGAGGACGGCGGCCTGGATCTCCGCATTTATGCTGTTCTCTATCTGGACCCATTTCGGGTGGTTCGGCGGCAGCTCCACTTCCTCCAAGAAGCCGGCGGCACGCTTCAGCTCTGGGTGTGGGAAGCGTGCGCTCGAGGCCGCCGACCGTCTCGCGGGAAGAAGCCCGAACTTGGATGCGAAGTACTCCTGCTGCGCAGAGGACGTCAGCATCGAGCACAGCTCCATCACCAGCGCGCGCTTGGTCTTGTCAGTCTGTCGCAGCACCGTGAACCCCGACGCTCTGCCGATGGTCACCGGCTTGCCCGAAGCTCCCGTCGGGTAGCGCGCAACCATGATGTTCATCTTGTACTCAGGGCTCACGGCGAGCTGCACCGCCCAATCCGCCCACGGTTCCATTGCCACCCTACGCTCGTGCAGCGACGCGAACGCATACCAGATAAGCGCATGATCTGATGAACCGGTGTCAGGCGACGCCGCCTTCGACTTCGTCTTCAGGTCCACCATTTTCTGCAGCGCCGAGACTGCCTGAGGTGAATCGAACGTGAATTTGGCCATGTCGGGCGACAGTGGCCTGGCGCCATCCATGTAGAGAAACGGCCACATCTCATAATACCCCTTCTGGATGTAGGCGGCGAAGCCGTATACCGGCGTCTTCTGCTTGCCCCTGGCGAAGGTGAGCTTCCGCGCGGTCTCCCGGAACTCATCGAACGTCCACGTGCCGTCCTTCGGAGGCGCGACGCCCCTCTCCTGGAAGATATCCAGGTTGAGCAGCATCAAGTGCAGGTTCATGCCGAGGGCAAAGCCGTAGGTCTTGCCCTGGGACTTGAAAGCGTCAATCGCGGCCGGGTAGAGGTCCTTGGTGTCATCCTCATCGAGATAGCCGTCCACGGGCTCAAGGAGGCCGTCGGCCAGGTGCTCGAACCTGATGCCACCCGTCCCGATATGCAGCGGGACGATGTCCGGGAAATCTTTCGAGACAAGCGCTCTATCGACGCCCGTTATCATCTCCTGCCAGGGCACCTTGACCAGCGAGACCGTGACGTTTGGGTGCTTTGCCGAAAACTCCGCTATCCTGGCCTCCATCCACCCGAACTTGTTGTCCGAGGCATCGGGGCGAGGCCCGTCCCAGATCTCGATCGCCACCGGCACGAGCTCGCGCTGGCAGGCGGACGTAACCACAGAACTCAGCAGCGCGGCGAGCACGAGCATCCAGAAAGGCATGCCCCCGCGAGGATGCGGCATCCGCCGGCTACGAAGGTTCAAGTCCGCGCCTCCCTGGAGCGCGGCGAACACTCGTCCCCGCGCATGTATACAGCATGGATACTTCCCGAGCTTCGAGTCTCCTGAACTTGCCTTCAGCGAGCCCGGCCAGCGACAACGGCCCGATGCTCTCACGCTGGAGTTCTACGACCGGAGTCCCCACGGCTTCGAGCATCCGGCGCACGATGCGCTTCCTACCCTCGTGAATCTCGATCCTCACCAGTGACTCGCGGCCGGACTCCAGCGCTGAGGCTCTATCCGCCCTGGCCGGCCCATCATCGAGCGCCACTCCTTCAAGGAGCAGGGCCAGGATGTGCCGGTCCACCATCCCACGCACCCGTGCGACATATGTCTTGGCGACCTCGAACTTCGGATGTGTCAACGCATACGCGAGGTCCCCATCGTTGGTGAGCAAGATGAGGCCCGCGGTGTCCTTGTCCAGTCTGCCGACAGGATACACTCGCGGGTCATCCGGCACGAGATCGAGCACCGTCCGCCTCATCCTGTCATCCTGGGCGCTGGACAGGTATCCGGGCGGCTTGTTCAGCATGTAGTAGACGAGCGAAGCCGGACCGACAGGCCGGCCATCCACCTCGACGGAGTCGTCTCCCGGGTCCACGAGCCTGCCGGGTTCAGTGACCACTGCGCCGTTTACCCTCACGCGTCCCTGTGCGATGATTTCCTCACAGGCGCGCCTTGACGCGACCCCTGAGCGCGCCATGAACTTCTGCAGCCTTTCCTTCACCAGGCTTGTCCCCCGCTACCGCGTGAATTTCTTGTTGCCGTGGCGATTTCCCTGCTGTCCGGCATGCCGGAGGAGCGCACTGGCTGGTTCCGGACACTCGTGTCATGCCTGCCTACCGGCGTGGGGCTCATGGTATTGTGTCCAGTATGTGTTGACGTCTCCGATGAGGTTATCAATGTGGGCGATCATGGCCTCTTCCGAGGATGCAGGGTCATGGAGTTCCAGCGCCGCAAGGATATGAACATGGTCCCTCACGACCGCGCTCTGGACCTTGTTCCGAATGTAGTGGAGCAGCTCCGAAAGACGCGGGTGCTGTCTCATGAGCTCCATGGCCGCAACCAGGACCGGGTTGCGCGAGGCGAGCAGGATGATCCTGTGGAAATCCGCATCCTGTTCCGTGCCCATTTCCCCGGCGTCCGTCATCTGCTGATGCCTCTCCACGACCGCCTTCAGGTGAAGGACCTCTGGCTCAGTGATATTGCACGCTGCGAGCCGCGCCGATGCGCCCTCCATCGCGCGCCTGGCGACAAGGATGTCCACGAGCTCCTTCTTGCCTGTCGAGACCAAGAGCGCCATCAGATTCTGGGTCGGGTGCGCGCCGGCCCGGAAATACTCCAGTTCGGAAAGCCTCTCCCTGCCCTTCGCTTTCAGGACTCTGCCCCTGAACGCGCATCGCCCGGTGTACCCCCTGGCGTCCAGCTCGCGCAGTAGCCTGCCCACGGTGGCTTCGCTGATGGTCACGCCGGACCGTTCAAGGCCAAGTCTCACGGTGCCTGAGCCCACTGGACGGGTCCCCATGGATTTCAGCATGAGGTACTCCTGCTCATCCTTGGGCGTAAGCATACAAGGCCTTCCTAGATGCTCCTGCCATCAAGGCGCCGCAGGATTGCGAGCAATATCAAGAAGACTAACACGCTGCCGAGTTCGCGCACCATGAATGACTCCCCGCGGCCCCTCTCGAAAGGCCGGAATCAGCGCTACAGTATATGCCTCCCGCAACCGAGTTGTACTGGGATTGCGGAAGCCCTGTGCCGCGAGAGCGGCCCTAGGCTCAGACAACGTGCGCGATGAGCTCTATCTCGCAGGGGGCTCCCAGTGGCAGTTCGGTCACTCCAACGGCAGCGCGCGCGTGCAGTCCGGCTTCGCCGAACACCTGGCCGAGGAGTTCAGAAGCGCCGTTGACCACCCCGGGCTGGGCTATGAACCCAGGCGCGCTGGCGACGTACCCGACCACTTTGACTATTCTCTTGACCTTGTCGAGATCGCCCACAACCGACTTCAGTGCCGCCAGGCAGTTGATGGCGCAGGTGCGGGCGGCCTCCTTTGCCTTCTCTGGCGTAAGGTCTGACCCCACGATTCCCTTCGCCTGCAGCTGCCCGGCGATCGTCGGCAGCTGTCCGGAAACGTAGACGAAGTCTCCGGCACGGACTGCAGGGACGTGTGTGGCCAGGGGTTTTGCCGGTTCGGATAGTTCGATGCCGAGTTCCTTGAGCTTCTTCTCGATCTTCACTTTGTAGCTTGCCTCCCTCGGATTCTGCTTGGTCGAATGCGACTCACGTCCAGATTATAGCAGACGCACAGGGTTCCTCCTCCACGGCGGCGGCTCACTTGAACATCAGGTTGGCAAGCATGACGGCCACGGCGATCCCGCAGGCGTCGCCGATGAGTCCCGATAGCAGCGCGTGGCGGGTGCGCGTGATCCCGACAGAGCCGAAGTAGGCCGCCACCACGTAGAACGTCGTATCCGTGCTGCCCTGCACCGTGGACGACAGCATCCCGAGAAACGAGTCCGGCCCGCACCGCTTGAGTATCTCCGTGCATATCGCCATCGAGCCGCTGCCGGATATGGGCCTGACCAGGGCCTGCGCCAGGGTTTCCGGCACCACTCCGAACCGCGCCGCCGGTGTGGAAAGCCAGCCGGCAGCCGCCTCAACAAGGCCCGATTCCCTCACTGAGGCGAGGGCCGCGAACATGGCTATCATATAGGGCGCCATTCGCAGCACCATTCTGAGTCCGCCTTCGGCCCCGCGCACGAAGGCGTCGAGCACCTTGACTTTCCGGAGCGCGCCGTGAAGCGGCACCAGCAGGAGCATGACCGGGATGATGAGTGAGCCGAGACCCTCGAGCGCTTTCACCTATGACTCCCCCTCTGACGCCTCTTCAAGTACTTGAAGATCCTGTCGGAGACAAGCGCGGCCGTCGCGGCACAGATGCCGGCTATGAAGGCTGGGCCGACGATGGCGTCCGGCCGGACCGACCCCAGTGAAGCGCGGAGCGCCACTATGGAACCTGGCACCAACGAAGGTCCGGCTGTGTTGAAGACCACCAGAGTACACATGTCGTCGCTCGCCTCGGCGGTGCCGGTATCTTTGGCCATCTCCTCCATCGCCTGGAGCCCCAGTGGAGTCGCGGCGTTCCCCAGCCCAAGCAGGTTTGCCGCCAGGTTAAGCGCAATGTACTGGTACGCTCTGCTGGCGCGGCCCAGGTGCGGGAAGAGCGGCCTCACGAGCGGCCGTGTCAGGCTCGACAGCGTCTGGCCCAGCCCGCTTTCCTCGGCGATGCTCATCAGACCGGTCCAGAAGCATATCGCGCCACCCAGACTGAGAAGCGTCTCGACCGCGCTTTTCGTGGAGCCGAGGATCGCGCCCGTCACAGCGCTCACATCGCCTCTGAGCAGCCCAGCCACGATGCCTGAACACATCAGTACGACCCACACAGTGCCGAGCAAGCGGACCAGCCTCCCGGAAGCTTATCAAGAGATAGATATGACCGTGGGAGCGTCCGGAGGACTGGCC
>JAUYEF010000188.1 GCA_030691635.1 Bacillota bacterium | reverse complement strand
AGACTCTCACAGCGCCCGCAAACGGAGGTCCCGACATGAGGAAAAAGTGGACGAAGTGGATAGTTCTTGCACTCGTGGTCACCGTAGTCGCCCTTGGGTTCTCGTGGTTTAGGGCCCGGCGGGAACGAATCGCAGCACGCCTGGCGGAAGCCGCCATCGCTACTGCAGTGGCGAAGAAGGGCAACCTCGCGGTCACCGTGACCGGGACGGCCAATATTGTGGCCCATGACAAGAGGACGGTCAGGCCGGTGGTCGCAGGGCAAGTCGCCGAGATAAAGGTGGATGACGGCAAGCCCGTCAAGAAGCGCGACGTGGTCCTGGTGTTATCAAACGACGAGCTCGTGCGGTCTCTCGAACAAAGCAGGCTCGACCTGGACTCGGCAAAGTCCAGGCTTGACCAGATGCGTTCACCGACCTCCGCGGACATCTCGAGCGCGCAGGCGAAACTGGCCCAGGCTCAGGCTCAGCTCGATTCTCGACGCCTGGATGTCCAGAAGCTGACCGTGACCGCTCCTGTGAGCGGCCGCGTGTCAAGCGTGCGGGCGAACCTCGGGGATACCGTCGCAGCGGGACAGACCATCGTCACTGTGGTGGACGATAGCGAGGTGCTGGCGGTCGCACAGGTGGCCCAGTCGGACATTTCGAAGGTCGCCACCGGGCAGAAAGCCACGGTAGCGTTCGGCACGGAGCTCCCGTCTGCGGAGGGTGTGGTCGAGAGCATCAACCCGGAGGCTGCAGCGTCAGGCAAGAGCGCTGTGGTCCCGGTGTCGATCCGGCTCCCCAACCCCAACGGGACATACAGGACCGGGCTCATGGCCAACGCATCCATCAAGGTGAACGCGGATGAGCTGGTGTATGCGACGGCGACGGTCTCGCCGAAAGCCCGCTACGACGTCAAAGCCGAGAGCAACGGCACTGTTGAGGCCATGAGCGTTAGCGCGGGCGACACCGTCGAGAAAGGCAAGGTCCTCGTGAAGCTCTCCAACTCGAACCTCGCCTCGGCTGTGGCGGTGGCGGAAGCGGATGTCCAGATCCTTAAGGATGCCTTCGATCACCTCAAGAGCGGTCTAGCCCCGGCGATCACGGAGACAGAGATAAAGCAGCAGGACACCAAGATCCGGCAGGCTGAACTCACGCTTCAGAACAGGCAGGAAGATGTCGCGAACCTCACAGTCAGATCGCCGATCAACGGCATCATCATATCCCGGGCTGTGTCGGTGGGCGACTCAGTGGGCGCCAACACCAACCTGTTCGTCGTGGCGGACTACTCCAAGATGAACATGGTGATCCCCGTCGACGAGCTGGATATCACCCACATACAGATAGGCCAGAAGGCGACCGTGCTTGTGGATGCCTTGCCCAGCCAGGAGTTCCTGGCGGAAGTCACCAAGATCGCGTCAGAAGGCACCGTGAGAGAGGGAGTCGCGAGCTACGACGTCACGCTGACCATGAAGGAAACAAAGGGGCTGAAGGGCTCCATGACCGGCAACGCCAGCATCGTCGTCGCCCAGAAGGATGATGTGCTTCTCGTACCCTCGGAGGCCATCACCACGATCGGAGGCCGCAAGCGCGTCACAATCCTGAAGGACGGCAAGCCTGTCCCGACCGACGTCAGGGTCGGGCTCAGCAACGATGCGTTCACAGAGGTTCTCTCGGGGGTCCAGCAGGGCGACACGCTTGTCATCTCGTCGCTGGACAGAAGGGGCAGCGGTGTGCAGATGCCCATGATCCGGCCGCGGTAGTCTGATCGCGGTAGCCTGACGGTGGTCAGGCCGAAGTAGTCACTGAAGCAAAGCGTACTCCAGGAGGCAGAGCAATGATCGAAGTCTGGCATCTCGGCAAGGAATACGTCATGGGAAGCACCACGGTGCACGCGCTCAGAGGCGCCGGCCTGCGCATCGAATCTGGCGAGTTCGTCACCATAATGGGTCCTTCCGGGTCGGGCAAGTCGACTCTCATGAATATCCTTGGCTGCCTTGACCGGCCGAGCAAAGGGTCCTACAACCTCGCCGGCGAGGAAGTCTCGAAGATGACCGATGACCAGCTGGCGGACATCCGGAACCGGAGAATCGGGTTCATCTTCCAGACGTTCAACCTGCTCCCCCGGCTCAGCGCTCTGCAGAACGTGGAGTTGCCCCTGGTGTACAGGGGAATGCCGGCATCCGAGAGACGCAGGAAGTCTGAGGAGTGCCTCGAGCGAGTGGGTCTGTCCGAACGCATGAGGCACCGCCCGAACGAGCTTTCCGGGGGCCAGCAGCAGCGTGTGGCGATCGCCAGGGCGCTCGCGGGCTCGCCGGCGATAATCTTGGCGGACGAGCCTACCGGAAACCTGGATTCGCGGTCCGGTGAGGAAGTCATGGCCATATTCCAGGAGTTGAATGAGAGCGGCATCACCATAATCCTGGTTACCCACGACGAGTGGATCGCGCGTCACGCGAAGAGAGTCGTCAGGCTGAGAGACGGGCTGATAGTCAGCGACGAGCTCGTGTCTGGCCGCGTTCGGGCGCAGGACGAGCTCGGCCGCATGCCAGCACTGGAGGTGGCCGGGCAATGAACGTGCTTGAGAGCTTCAAGGTTGCCATCGGGGCGTTGATGACCAATAAACTTCGCTCTGTGCTGACCATGCTCGGTGTGATAATCGGCGTCGCCGCCGTCATCGGCCTGGTTTCACTGGCACAAGGAGCGACCGCGCAGATAGAGGCGCAGCTGACAGCGTTGGGCAGCAACCTCATCATGCTCAACACGCAGGGATTTGCCCGTCTGGTCCCGCAGGACATCCCTCCTTTGATGGAGCGAGTCGGCACGCTCTCCATGGGGAGCCCCGTGATCGGCCAACCAGTGACGGCCAAGGCGAGAAACTCCACCTATGACACCCGGTTTGAAGGTGTCTCCCATGAGTACCTGCAGATACGCAATTACGAGATGATGCGCGGGCGCTTCTTCGACGAGCAGGACGTCGTCTCACGCAGGAAAGTGGCTGTCATCGGCTACACGATATTCAGGGAGCTGTTCAGTGAGCAGGGAGCGATCGGCGAGACCATAAACCTGAAGGGCCAGAGCTTCAACATCATAGGCATCAGCGCGTCAAAGGGCTCGTCGATGGGCCAGGACTACGACGACCGCATCTTCATACCGTACACGACAGCCCAGAGGCTTGCGGGTACACGCTACGTCAGCAACGTGGTGTTCAAAGCTCAGTCGGCTGAGGTCGCCAGCGCCGCGGCCGGCCACCTCACGCGGATCCTGGAGGAGAAGTTCCGGAACGCATCACGGCTCTTTGAACGACGCACGGGCAGGAGAATGACTCCGTTCAACGTGTTCAGCCAGGATGAGCTGCTCAACAGCGTGTCGGAGATTTCCGCGATCCAGACTGCTCTCCTCGCAGGCATCGCGGGGGTCTCGCTGCTTGTCGGCGGGATAGGCATCATGAACATCATGCTCGTGTCCGTCACGGAAAGGACCCGCGAGATAGGCATCAGGAAGGCCGTGGGCGCCAAACGGCGCGACGTGCTCGCGCAGTTCCTTGTGGAGGCTGTCATGCTGTCGGGCATGGGCGGCATGATCGGAATCGTCCTCGGCGGGTGGCTCGGCAAGTTCATCGGAAGGTTCGGGAACATCAGTGTATCGATATCGCCTCTCGCGGTCGCCTTCGCGTTCAGTTTCGCCTGCGCGGTGGGCGTATTCTTCGGGATCTATCCCGCCGTGAAGGCGTCCAACCTCGACCCGATTGTTGCTTTGAGGTACGAATAGCAGCCGGGTCCGGCGCCGGCGAGCCGGCCTCCTCCGAGCTTGGCGGCTCCGTATCGCCGACACCGGCGGCTCCGCGTCAAACCCAAAGAACGAGGCGAGCCGCAAGGACTCTGCCGGCCTGGGTTTCGGGGTCATGAAGAACCGCCTTGTCACCAGGTAATAGAACGAGACCACTCCCAGTGTCGCCAGCCCTCCCAGGACGCCTATCCGCTGTTCCGGAATGAACCATAGCACGGAGATCACCGCCACCAGGATCACCGCCGCAGTGGCGCTGGCATACGGGTAGCCCGGCGCGACGTACTTGAGGGCGCCGGGGTTGGACTGGAGCATGGCCTTGTGAAAGCGCAGGTGGCTCAGCGAAATGATGAGCCACACAAGCATGAAGCCGAAAGACGCTATCGAGGTTATGGCGACGAAGGCGGTGCCCGGAGCCAGCCGGTAGGCCAGCACGCCCACGTATAGGCCCGCGGCGCTGGCGAGAACAGCGTTGCCCGGAACGCGAGTCTTGGGGTCGAGCTTCGCAAAGCGTTGCGAGCACATGCCTTCTCTGGCGAGGGAAAACAGCACTCTCGAACTGGTGTAGAGCCCGCTGTTCATGGATGAGAGGGCTGCGGTTATGACGACAAGGTTCATCAGAGTGCCCGCCGCGGGGATTCCAACCCTGTTGAACACCATCACAAACGGGCTCCCGGCCAGCCCGACCTGGTTCCACGGGATGACGCCGACCAGCACAGCTATGGAGCCGATGTAAAGGACCAGCGTGCGGACTATGATTCCCCGGATCGCCACCGGCACATTGCGCTCCGGATCTCGGGTCTCGGCTGCGGCGACGCCGATCACCTCCGTGCCTCCGTAGGCAACCATGACCAGCGCCATAGACAGTCCCAGGCCGCGGATGCCGTTGGGCAGGAAGCCGCCTTGCCCGGTGTAGTTGGTCAGACCGACCGCAGGGAGCGGGCCCAGCCCAAGCACAAGCGCCGCTCCGACCCCGACGAACACCAGGATGGCCACGACTTTCACCAGCGAGAACCAGAACTCGAATTCGCCGAAGGAGCTGACGTTCTGCAGGTTCACCCACGTCATGGCCAGGGCGAACAGCAGACCCAGCGCAAACGCCACGCGCTGGTCGAACCAGAGCCGGGTGTAGATCGTGGCCGCGACAACCTCGGCGGCCATCACGACCACCCAGGACAGCCAGTACATCCAGCCTGTTATGAACCCTGCGTAAGGGCCCAGCTGCTCGGATGCGTACAGGCGGAACGAACCAGGGCTGGGTTCCGCGACCGACATCTCGCCGAGGGCGTACATCACCAGCATCATGACCACACCGCCGAGCGCGTATGCCAGCACGACGCCCGGCCCGGCAAGCTTCACGGTCGCGCCGCTTCCGAGAAACATCCCGACCCCTATGACTCCACCGATCGAGATCATGGAGAGCTGCCGCGCGCTGAGCCCTCGTTTGAGCTTGCCTGGATCCGCCATCGTTCCACCTCGCTTCCCTATATTGCCCGATTGAGCTCCTGCGCGTGCCCGGGCGATTGAAGGAAACGCGGTGCGCAAAGCATAAGAAGTACGCATGGCGGCGTTGGAGGGGGCATGGTCGAAGGCCGGCGGAATCTCGAAATCCGTGAGAAGTACAGGGCGGCGGCACCTCACTACGATCGCGCGATGCGCCCGCTCGAGCGTCTGGTCCTGGGGCGGTGGAGACGCCTTCTCGCCGGGCAGGCAAGAGGCCGTGTGCTGGAGGTGGCCTGCGGGACGGGCGTCAACCTCCCGTACTACCTGCCGGAGGTTGACCTGACGCTGGTCGATCTTTCGCCTGAAATGCTGGGCGTCGCCCAAGGCAAGGCGGCTGATCTGGGCCTCAAGGTCCGGGCCTTTGAGATGGACGCGGCGCGCCTGGAATTCCCAGCCTCGAGTTTCGACACTGTTGTCTCCACACTCAGCACCTGCACGTTTACCGATCCAGTCGCCACCCTGAAAGAGATGTCCCGCGTGTGCCGCCCGTCTGGGCGTGTTCTCCTCCTTGAGCACGGCCGGAGCACGTCGCCCCTGCTGTCTTGCGTCCAGGACCGGTATGCCGCTCCCTGGGCCTCCCGCACGGGCTGCCGCTGGAACCACGACGTGTTAAGCCTGGTTAGACAGGCTGGCATGAAACCACTGTCGGTCCGGACTTCCTGGTGGGGCATAGTCTGCTCCGTGGTCGCCGCGCCCTGTTAAGGCACCCCCATCAGCCCGACCAGTGTCGTGAGTCCGGCCCTCCTATGCTGCACTCCGCGGTAGGTGAAGCCCTCGGCGGTTACTCGAACCTTTTCCTCCCGGCCATCAACCATAAACACCAGGTCGAACGCTTCCATGGCAAACCCGGGGGCGCCCGTTTCCCCGAGCCCGAGCAACGCGCGTACGACGGTATTCTTCCAGCGGGTCAGGTCACTGGGGCGCCCGCCGCTCACTATCTTGACGCTGGAAGCGCGGTACAGCCACTCGACGCTCCCCGCCTTCAGTTCCGGAAGCGGCAACAGGCCCTTCACGACCCGGGCCAGGCGCCCGTCGTCTACCAGGACAGTGCCGCCAGACGACGTCCAGAAGTATTCACCGACGAGCCTGAGCGTGACCGGCCCTGCCCCCGCCAGTGCCGGGGTGATCTGCAGGGCATATTGGGGGAAAGACGGCTCGAGCGGTTGTGGTGGTTCGTATCGCCCGCCCGCGAACGTCTGTGCCAGCGCTCCCGCGACCTGGTCGTTCTGCTGTCCGGTCAACGCAACCGTCCGTCCAGGCAGGTCGGGTATTGCCAGAGAGGCTCCCTGAGCGCCCGCGAGCCGTGACAGCACGGCAGGTGCGTATACGGCCTCGTCCAGCATCTGGATGGCTCCCCTACCCGGCCAGTAATAGGCCTTGCCCCCTGTGACCACGATCTCTGACCAGAGCATGAAATCCTCAGCGGCTGCACGCACTCTGTAGAACGCTTTCCCGGGCACCACTCCGGTAGGCTCCATGAGCGATAGGAATTGCCACAAGTTGTGGATCAAGACCGGGGCGGTCGCTGAGCCGAACTCCTGTGGAGGGGCGCCCTGTCTCTCAACTGCGATGCTGCTCGGCAGGTCCTTCGTGAGCACGGCGGGGCGCTCCGGCAGTTGTTGCGGCTGCCCTGATAGCGGCCCTGATGGCTGCGGTGGCTGCCCGGCGGTCGCCCCCTTTCCGGAGCTACCCCGGCCCAGCACCCGTTGCCAGAATGATATGGCCACCGGCTCCATTATCCTTGTCACTGAGATGGCGGTTATGGCATCCTGGCCCCATGTCCACGTCAGAGTGTAGACCGAGCCGTCGTCCGCCACATACACGTCCACCGTGTCGCCGGGCTCGCGGGCGGTTTGAGCCTTTCCACCCGATTGGCGGGCTATCACGTACCCGTCCGGATCGAGCCTCCGGGTGTATGTGTTGCCGTACCTGTCGCGGCCGATGCTGGTACTTTCCCCCTTGCCCAGGTGGGTTACGACCCCGCGCTCCTTTGGGTAGAAACCATCAGGTCCTTTGCCCGATATCCGCTGGATACGCCCTTCAAGATCGACCGCGAAGGCAATGTTGTCTGACGTCACATAGATAAGGTCACCATCGGCCATCAGCAGGCAGGCCTGTTCATCGAGGAAAGGCAGCGCCACCCGGCGCACGAGCTTCTGCTGTCTGTAGAGCAGCAGACGGTGGCGCACTGAGTCGAGAAGCACCATAGTCCCGTCGCCGGTCACGGCGATGCCGGCAGGGCCGAGAGGCGACACGCCGCCGCCCCGCGATGGAGACGAGGCAGGCAACTCCAGTGCCATACCCATGTCGAGCTTCAGCACGGTGGTCATGCCCTGCACCCTCGGGCCGGCGGCATTGCAGCCCTGAAGCATGAGACTCAGCACAAGCAGGATACACACTGATGTAGCGTGACCCCGGGATACCATGCCCACACCCTGCTTTCATTGTTGCTCCGTGAAACACAGACGGGCCGACAACGTGCTTGTTCCCCGTAGCCTGCTCTATGTATTCTTCGATGTGTCCCGCAGGCCTTTCCTGGATTCCCCGCCCTGTGAATGAAGAGAGATATGCATCCTACAGGTGCATGTCCCGGCGGGTGTGCTTATTGACGTGCGCAGGTTCCGGCTAGGCAGCCTGCTCTGCACGGAGGACTATGGTTCAAGCGCGTGCGGCGGTTGGCGTTCGATTTACCGCCTGAACAACATCACGCTGGGACGGCCCCGCTCGATTCCGTATTCTGGGTGTATAGTGCCTGACCCGGTGCACCTCACACGGAGTACTTGACCCTATGCGCCTAGCCCCAGCTCATCTTGGCGAGCGAATCAAGCAGCCACTGGGGAAGTTCCGTCGAACCCGGCGGCAGAGGCGGGCGCCCGTATGCGTACGATCCCTTGGCCGTCTTGAATCTCCCGAAGTTCATGTCGTTCTGGCGAGGGTATATGGTCCTCGGGCCTAGTTCGATGTGCCAGCTCACAGAACCCCTCCTCAAGCCCAGGATGTCATGGTCCATCTTATGTCAACGGCCAGAGCAGCGTGCCGCTCACAGCCCGGGCGGTTGAGGCATATAGATGCTGCGTGAAGGCGCGAGGTGAGCACGCGGCATGACCAAGATCGTTTTCTTCCTTGAAGACAAGGGGATCTACGGGTTTCTGACGAGACTTTTCACCGGCTGCAGCGCGGGCCACGTTGGCTTCCTGTGCCCTGATTCGGGCTGGTTCTATGACATGTACTTGATGCGAAGAAGACGGAAGTGGCCGTTGGGCGATATGCGGAAAGTGGTCGCCGTTGATGCCCCCGTCCAGGTCCCGGAGCAGTATTTGATCGACAAGATACTTGACAGCGGATCAGAATACTACGGGTTCGTGGACTTCTTCCTGTTCGCGCTACGGCCCCTGTACCGTCTGCTGGGCCGCCCTGTCAGAAACCACAACGGCATCATCTGCAGCGAAATGGTCAACGACGACCTCATAGAAAACGGGTGGCTCAGCTTCTGGGAGGAGTCCTCCCCGCCGCCCAGCCCTTGCGACCTGTTTAGGTACTTTGAGCCCAATGTGCCTCTCTGAGACAACAGCGGTGTTATGCCACCGGATGAGCCCCCTGGCGATGCTAGGACGACGGCCTTAGAACTGCGTCGTGCATTGCGGCGGAGCCTTCGTGCGGAACGTCGCCTCGACCTCCGGGGTTAACCGCGCATCGGAGATGTGCGCCAGCCCGTACCGCAGCAGCGTCCCGAGCGAGACCACACCCATGATGAGCGATGACAGCTCCGCGACGCCGATGCTGACTTCCACATCTGCGCAGGCGCTGCTGTCGAGCAGCCTTGGGCGCCCGCCCTCGAACCTCACCACAACAGGCCCGTTGTTCTCCACGCAGAATGTGTCCTGTACCGACAGCCGTAACACAAAGTCCTTGTCACCGAAGCTGTGGTCGGCAAGCCTTCCGAACAGAGCCGCAGTGTCTGTGACGCGGTACATCAGCCCGAGCCCTTGGGTGTTGGTCTCATGGTACACAGGCGTCATGAAGTGATCCGTGCCGTTGCGCGGGTCCGCCAGCGCGGCGAAGAACTCGTCATCGAACACGTTGAAGATTAGACGGTCCACCTGGTCGAGCTGTGACCTCAGGAAAGCGAACATCTCGGGAAGGGCCTCGTCCTCGCAGACGAGTTCACGGACAACCAGGTCGTGTATCAAGGGGTTATCGCCGGGGCCAGTCTTGAAGGTGTAGAAAACATACCCCCTGATCTCTCCGTCCTTTTCATACACGACCGCCGGCTCGGGCCCAAGGTACCGGCGAATCTCGAAGCTGTTCTTCTGGCAGTGGCCATGCGTCTTCAGCGCGTAGCGGTTACAGAAGTCGAGCAGCGCCGGCCCGTCCGCCTGTGACGCGAACCTGATGTGGCTCTTGTCGCGGCCGGCAGGAAGGCTCTCCGCCTTCACCCTGTACTGGTTGATACGCGTCCCGTACCCAAAGCCCATGCTCTTGTAGAAATCGGGCCTGAACGGGTAGAGAATCGCCAGCGGAGCACACCTTTCCCGGCAGCGCGTGAGGAAGAACCGCATCATGTCTCTGCAGACATGCTCCTTTTTGTGCATAAGGTCCACGGCGACAAACCCGACGCCTGCGACAGGCACTTGCTGGGTGAGAACAGTCATCTGGTAGTCATAGAGTTTCATCATGCCGTACAGGCGCCCACCCGCACCGAAGAGCCCAAACGGCTCCATCCTGGGGTCTTCCTTCATTTCGACAAGGAGCCGTTCGCGAAACCTCTTCCTGCCCTCTTCAGAGCGGATGCCGAAACCGGGGTAGGCGTTGGCGCCCACGACTGCCGCTTGCTCCAGATCACTTTCAGTGAGCCTCCGGATCTCACTCATTTGAATCCCCCCACGCCTGTCTCATAAAACAGGCCTGTAGCCAACCGGGCTACAGACCCTGAACCCAGCCCGTTCCACCCAATAAAAAACAACACGCGCGGCCGCCGCGACGCGCCCCGGCGGTGCCACAGATACCGGCTACCCCTACTTGACCTCGGCGAACCTGGCCTTCGGAGCGCCGCAGATCGGGCACTTGTCGGGCGCCTCGTTGACTGTGTTCCCGCAGATCCCGCACACGAAGATCGGAGCCTTGGGCAGGTCCTTGCCCTGCTTGAAGGACTCCAGCGCACCATTGTACAGGTTATAGTGGACCTGTTCCACGGCATTGGCGAAGTTGAAGCTCATGAGAGCCTGCTTGCTGCCTTCCTTCTCCGCCTCGGCGATGAACGCCGGGTACATCTTCTTGAACTCTTCGCCCTCTCCCTCGATCGCAGCTTCGAGGTTGGCCTCGGTGCCCTTCACGCCACCGAGCACGCGGAAGTGCGCATGCGCGTGAACGGTCTCGGCCTCGGCCGCCGCGCGGAAGAGCCTGGCTATCTGGGGATAGCCTTCTTCATCCGCCTTCTTCGCAAAGGCAAGGTACTTTCTGTTAGCCTGGCTTTCGCCTGCGAACGCTGTCCTCAGATTGTCCGTTGTCGACATGGATTACCACCTTCCCTGTCTAATCATGTTGAGGCGTAGCAAATTGCAGGTAGCCGTTAACCAAACTTCTCCATCCCGGATTACCATTCCTCTGAGGATATGGGACTAGTCTCACTGGCTTGGCTGGGCGCGCTCGAATGGGAAGCCTCGTGGGCACGGACGAAGGACTGGAGCGCAACAGTTCTTCCGTGACTGGGAACGCCCAACCGGTAATTGCGTCAGTTTCACTTGAAGGTGATTTGTTTGATGCGACGAGTGGTTGTGTTCTTCCTTGTCATGGCCCTGTGCCTTTCGGGCGCTGCCCGGGTGGCGGCCGATGCAGCTCCCCTGCAGCCGGCTGGGAGGACTCTGGTGCCGAAAGGCGAGACAAACGTGAGGATGGTCGAGGAATCGGTGACCATAGATGTTACCTATTATCCCGCCGGCACGGACGTCTGGAGCGAAGATGCCCCTGGAGACCGGCATTCCCTCTCCCATCCTCCATATGCAGGCCATGTGAAGGCAGCGTTCATCTTTGAGGCCCCAAGGCCGGAAGCGCTGCTGGTCGGCTTTCCGTTGGGTCATCTCCTGGGAGACGGATTGTTTGCGGGTCCCGTGAGCGACTTCCACTGTTTGGTGGACGGCCGTGCCACGTCTCATACGGTTGATCAGGTCCGGCAGGCCGAGGGGCCCACAGAGACCTGGGCGACATGGCAGGTGGCCTTCCCGAAGGGCCAGACTCGCATAGATGTCGAATACCGTGTCCCATTCGAGGTCTACCGGCCCTGGGCAGACCCGTCGTTTTGGTACGTGCTCAGCACCGGACGGTACTGGGCAGGCAACATTCAGCGAGCCACCGTGAGCCTGGGCCTGTTCGGACAGGGCATCATGCTGCCCATCGGCCCGGCGGACGTGCGAGAGCGAACCACCAAGGGCTGGCGCATCAGCGATGGCCGTCTTGTTTGGGAGTTCAAGGAAATTGAGCCAGACTTCGATATGGTGGCCACCATCAGGCCACTTGCCTATCTGGACCTGCTCGGCAAGGTCCTCGAGACGGCCCGGGGCGCCGAGCCTTCCGGCCCAGTCGCAGGCGTGGACGCTTCCCAGGCGGCACGCTTCGTGTCACGCCTCGTCATGTCGGTGGATAGCGAGACCTGTATGGAGGCGGGCCTCAGGCCTGAAGATATGGAGCGTCTGTGGCCTCTCGGGGTGTCGCTCTACAAGCAGGCGCGGTCTTCCTCGAACGATGAAGCGCTGCACCTGTCCTACTACTTCTTGCTGGGCGCCTGGCCCGGCACCGACAAAGACCCCGGCCTCCTCAGCGACTACCTTGCCGAGGAGGTGCGATCGTACACGATGCAGGACAAGCCACGTCTGCTGGATGAGGTGACGAGGGACCGCGTCAGCAGGAGAGCGGTCAGGCTGTGCGCTCTCGGTGGCGAAGGGATTGTGCCCACTGTGGTCCAGGCGCTTGGGGAACTGTCAATGACACCGGAGGACGTCGGCCAGGAGATTGACTGGAGGCGCGATGTCTCCGGCCTGGCTCCCGCCGCGCTCAAGAAAGCGCAAGAGGGTCTCAGGATGGCGCTTCCGGGAGGCGACGGGCCGGAAACTGCGCGAGGTGCAACCGCGACCGGTGTGTTGGCGGTGATCGCAGCAGGCACGATTCTTGCAGTGTGCATGGCGCTGGTCCTGGCGAGGGCACGCGGACGCCGCACGCGCTAGGCGCCCGTCGCGCTGGGCGCCCGTCGTGCTGGGCGCCCGTCGTGCTAGGCGCCGGTCCCATTGTCTCGCCCACCGGGCTCATCAGCCCGGTAAAGCCTCGCTAGGCGCACGAAGTCCCCTTTCAGGTGCCGGTAGAGGTCCCGGTAGATAGCGTAAGCCCTGTTATACACGTCATGCCTCGCAGGGTCTGGATCACGCCTCACGCCCTCGCCGAGGAAGGCAGACACCTGCGACCAGTCGTCGTACAGCCCGGTTCCCATCGCCGCCACGAACGCCACGCCCAGCGCCGAACCCGGGTGGTGCGGGTAGTAGGTGATGGGGTGCCCCAGCACATCCGCCGTTATCTGCTGCCACAGGGAGCTCCGGGAGCCGCCGTTCGTACCGAACACCCGCTCCGGGGAAAACCCAAGTGCCTCGAGCTCATCCACGTGGTGCCTGAAGCCGAAACTCACGGCTTCAAGTATCGCCCTAAAAACATGCGCTCTCGTGTGGTGAAGGCTGAGGCCGAATATCACACCCCTCGCGAGCGGGTCGAATAGCGGTGTCTTCTCGCCGAGGAAGTAGGGAAGCAGTATCAGGCCGTCACTACCGGGACGCACGGACGCCGCCTCGTGGTCGAGGTCCTGCAGCGTGGCATCATCGCCCGCGCCCCACACGAAGTTCTGGCAAAACCACTTGATCACCGAGCCGCTCGCAGCCATGCAGCCATTGATGATGTAATGACCAGGGATATTGTGGAGGTCGAAATAGAGCCTTGGGTGGGTTCTCAACTCATTGGTGCAGAAGAGCACGTCCCCGCCGCCTCCGAACTTGACAAGGAGGTCGCCCGGCCTGCTGACTCCGGCCGAGAGAGCCGATGCGATGTGATCGGCGCTTCCGGCGACGACCGGAGTCCCCGGCGCCAGGCCTGTCTCACGAGCGGCTGTTTCAGTAATGCAGCCTATGATTTCGGTGGGCATCCGCACGGGCGGGAACAGGTCTGGCCCGATGCCTGCGATATCGAGGTATCGCTGTATCCAGTGCCTCGACCGGATATCGTATAGGCCGCTCTCGACGGCCCAGTTCGCCTCGAGCGATTGGGACCCGGTGAGCCGCCAGTTAGTATAGTCGTAGGAACCCATGATCCGGCGCACGCGATCCCAGGTCTGGGGCTCGTGCTTCTGCACCCACATCAGCCGCGGCAGCACATGCTGCTGGTTTGTGTAACTCCCGGTCCTCTGGAACAGCTCTTCCTGGTCGATCCGTGCCTTCAGGAAGTCAATCTCTTCCGTTGCCCGGGCGTCCTGCTGTTGGATGGATCGCCTCAGTACCCGGCCGCCGGCATCCAGTAACACGATGGCCGGCACCATGCCACTCACACCAACGCCCTTGATCAAGGTGGGATCGACACCGCTGCCGACCAGGATGTCCTGGCAGCATTTCGCCACGCCGCTCCACCATTCGGCGGGGTCCTCTTCAGCCCAGCCCTGTTCGACTGAATACAGGTCATGGGCCGCGGATGCCTCGGCCAGGAAGTTGCCCGCATCGTCTACCAGGCAGGCCTTGACGGCGGTCGTGCCTATGTCAATGCCAAGTGCGTACCGGGTCATGAGCGACACCTCGAAAGGGCCATTACGTGGCCCGCCGGGCGGCGGCCATCAACGCCTGCACGCGCGACTTGTCCACTGGGTTCCAGGTAATCCCACCAACCTTGAGAGCGGTGCCGACGATGGCGCCGTCTGCCACGGACAGGTATCTCTCTACGTTGTCCGCGCGGACTCCGGTGTTCGCAAAAACCGGCACGCCCCCTGCCACGCGCTTCACCTTTTCCAGAGCTGAGAGGTCGACCTCATGGCCGGTCATGCTCCCCGAGACACAGAGCGCGTCGGGCAAGCACCCGAACGCCACAGACCGCGCCACCTCTTCGAGCGGTCGTGATCCCAGGGGTGAAGCGAATTCGGCGTTGATGTTGAACAGCAGTCTCACACCTATGGCACTAATGTTCTTCCGGTGGCGGAGCGCCGCACCAGCGTCGGGCGACCACAGGCCCATGTTACTGGCGTACGTCCCGGTGAAAACCTCCCTGGCAAAGGAGGCGCCCGTCGCGCAGGCGACACTTATGGTGGCTGTGGCGTCCCAAAGGATGTCGACGCCGAACGGCACCTTGATCTGGCTTTTCAAGGCGCCGACCACGGCGCTCATGGCGGCGACCTCAGCGGTTGTGGCCGCCAGCAAGTACGGCCGGTCGTTCTCGTTGCAGAACATCACGCCATCTATGCCGCCGTCCTGCAGGGCGACAAGATCGTGCTCTGCCGCGCCGAGGACACCATCCATCCCTGCGCTTTCGTCATAGAGCGGAGTCCCTGGGAGCGCCTTCAAATGCACCATGCCGATGACGGTTTTCCGCTTTGCGAAGAGTTCTGTAAGCCACATGGGATGCACCTCAAAGAAGGATTTTGACCGGCCAGCATGCCTGAATCTTCATGGGGCATTCGGCATCGACTAGATGATTTGCCTGCCGGGCGCGAGTTCCCTGCAATCCCGTTAACGCCTGCGTAAAACCCATTTACTGCGCGCTTCGCTCCTACCTCATATTAGCTACCATAATATCCATCCATTTGACGTGTAATTGCGCTCCATGATAAAATCGAATGACACGTCTTGTATCAGACCTTTAGCGTATCCGGTTGGCTGCAATTCCTGCAGCAAGCCTCAGCTGTCGGAAACACCATCTCTGTCTTACCACGCATTCTCCGTGCAGTTTCACCGCCAGGCAGCGTTTTTTGACGTATCTGCGGCCAGCAGCTCTGGGCCATATCTCCGGCTGGCGCATCATTGTCGCTCAACGGCGGTCGTCCCTGAGACGAGTCGAGAGGAGGTTGGCTGAATGACTGAAAGGCAGCAAGTCTATGCAGTGCTGGGTGCAGGCAATGGCGGCCTTGCGATGGCAGGCTGGCTTGCGCTCCATGGCTTCGAGACAAACCTTTGGAACCGCACCCCACGAAGGCTCGAGCGGGTGCTTGCGGATGGGCACATAAAGCTCCAGGGGATCGTAGAGGGTAACGCAACGCCATCTGTCGTCACCGCTTCACTGGAAGAGGCGGTGAGAGGCGCCCGTGTCCTGATGGTGGTTGTGCCCGCGAACGCTCATAAGCAGCTGGCAGCTCACCTTGCACCGTTTCTTGAGCCTGGCCATGTCGTCGTGCTCAACCCGGGACGCACTGGAGGAGCACTGGAGTTCAGACAGGTTCTCGCCCAGGTAGGATGCCCGGCCAAGGTGCTCGTCGCCGAAGCGCAGACATTCCTGTTTGCGAGCAGGACTGTGTCACCCGGCACTTCCCACATCTACGCCATGAAGCGTTCTGTCCCACTCGCCGCTATTCCAGCGACAGATACGGTGCGGGTTCTTGCTATGCTGAATCCCGCGTTTCCGCAATTCTATCCTGCACGGGACGTGCTTGACACGGGTCTCGACAATATGGGCGCTGTGTTCCACCCGGGTGTCACCTTGCTCAACGCAGGACATATTGAGGCCACTGGAGGCAGCTTCGACTACTACTGGGATGGCATGACCCCGGCCGTTGCACTGGTCGCGGGTCAGATAGACAACGAGCGCATGGCCGTGGCTGAGGCCTACGGAGCAAGGGTCCGCAGCGCCCGGCAGTGGCTCGCGGACGCGTACGGGTCCCTGGGCCATACGTTGAGAGAGGCTGTCCTGGCCAATGACGGCTACGCTGGAATACCCGCGCCTCCGAACCTGGATACCCGCTACTTGCGCGAGGACGTTCCCGCCAGCCTTGTGCCACTGTCTGAGCTGGGGCGGATAGCAGGCGTTAAGACCCCGGCCATCGATGCCGTGATATACCTGGCATCTGTCATCCACGACTGCGACTACAGAGGTGAGGGTCGGAACGCACACAGTATGGGACTCTCCGGCCTGAGTCCGAGCGACATCCGGCTCCTGTGCGAAAGGGGAGATGTAGCAGATGGTATCGCAGCCCGCGCGCAACCGGCTGATGGGAGCGTGTCTGGGTGATTGTGTGCATGTGGCGGGAATCCGCGTGTTTCTGGGCATGGCCGAAGATGAGGGCTACACGACGCTCTTCGCAGGCGCGGCGCAGCGCTTGGAAGACATAGTCACAAGGGCCGATGAGTGGAAACCTGATCTGCTTGCCGTGAGCTACCGGCTCAACTCCGTGGCGTTGTCCAACATTCTCGAGGAGCTTGGTTGCCTGCTCGCCGCAAAAGGCCTGACCGGCATCCGCATGGTGTTCGGCGGCACCGATGAGAACTGTAGGGTCGCCGGCGAGTCGGGCTTGTTTGAGGCGACATTCGGGAGCAGCGCGAGCCAGAGTTCGGTACAGGCCTATCTCAGAGGTGAACAGGCCGAGGTCAGAAGGCAGGCCTTGCCTGACACGCTTGTCGCAAGAATCCATGCATGCAAGCCTTTCCCGCTCCTGCGTCACCATTTCGGCCGGCCGACGGTGGATGAGACGGTGCGAGGAGCTCGAGAGATCGCGGAGGCAGCAGTCATAGACGTGCTGTCTCTGGGCCCGGACCAGAACGCACAAGAGAGTTTCTTCAGACCCCACGACATGGATCACGCACAAGATGGCGCCGGGGGTGTGCCGCTTCGATCCGAGGCCGATCTCCGAGCCATCTACGAGGCGTCCCGGGCAGGTAACCGGCCACTTGTCAGGTGCTACAGCGGTACGCGGGATCTGGTCCGGATGGCCGACGTGCTCGCGCGGACCATACACAACGCCTGGGCGGCGATCCCGTTGTTCTGGTATTCCGAGCTCGATAGGAGAAGCCCACGCGCGCTCAGGGACGCGATCCGCGAGGGACAGGAAGCCATCAGGTGGCATGCGGAACGCGGGATCCCTGTGGAGGTGAACGAATCGCACCAGTGGAGCCTCCGCCAAGCACCTGACGTGGTTGCTGTCGTGGCCTTCTTCCTGGCTGCCTACAACGCAAAGGTGCTTGGGGTGAGGGATTACATCGGCCAGTTCATGTTCAACACGCCCGTGGGGACCAGCCCCACCATGGATATCGCCAAGATGCAGGCAAAGCTCGAGCTTGTACGGGGACTCGAAGATGAGGGATTCAGGGTCTGGCGCCAGACGAGAACGGGGCTTTCCAGCATGCCCGCCGGGCGGGAGGAGGCCATCGGCCACATGTGTGCGTCGATTGCGGTTCAAATGCGTCTTGAGCCCCACATAGTCCACGTCGTCGGCTTCTCTGAGGCCGATCACGCGACGACGGCGGAAGAACTGATCGCCAGCGCCCGTATAGCACGGGGGGCGATTTCCAGCCTCGTGGCTGGCACCGGAGACATCGCCCGTGACCCTGCGGTGCGCCGGAGACGTGAGCAGCTCGTCTCGGAAGCACGGACACTCCTGAGCGCCCTGACAAAACTCGCCGGTCGTGACCACATGGATCCGTGGCAGGATGCGGATACTCTGGCGCGGGCCGTCGAATGCGGCCTGTTGGATGCGCCGGATCTGGCTGGCAACCGGCCGGCCAGAGGAGTCGTTAAGACGCGTCTCATGGGCGGCGCCTGCATGGCCGTAGACGATGGTGGTCGGCCGAAGCCGGAAGCGGATCGGGTCAGGGAGTGTCTGAGTCTGGTGTCCGGCGGCTGCCTGCCCGGAAACTGAAAAGGGCAGATGGGGGGAGTTGGCTTGACACGAAGACTCAGGATCGCAGTGTTGTGGAGGCCTGGACGGAACATCGAATGGCAGATGAAGTATGCCGGCACCAAGTTGCCCGATGACGCCCGCGAGGAGGCTGCGCTGCACCGCGATGGGCTGATAGAGGCAGGTCATGATGCGTTTCTGCTGCAATGGACCCCCGGCGACCTGGCAGGAGCGGCCGCAAGAATACGTGATAGCCGTGTCGACCTTGTCTTCAACGCCTCCTCTCTGGAAGAGGTTGCCCTTCTGGAGCTGTCCGGCATCCCCTTTTGCGGCTCCGGGCTCGACCTTGTGGCACAGGACAAGGCCACCAGAAAGAAACTGCTCATGCATCACGGCGTGCCCACGGCACCGTTCGTGGTGTTCGACTGTGACCGTCGTGCTGGCGGAACGGTCCATGGTACAAGCCAGCTCGACAGTTGGGAGCCGGTTCCGCCCTTGAGCTATCCATTATTCGTCAAGCCTGTCCGCGGCCGGGGCAGTTCGGGCATATCCGACGAGTCCATCGTCACGACGAAAGAGCATCTCGTGAAGCAGGTGAAGAGGATTGTCGACTCGATGGATCAGGGTGCGCTGGTAGAAGCATATATCAAGGGGCGTGAGGTGACCGTCGGCATTCTCGGTTATCCCGAGAGAGCCTTGACACCGCTCGAGATCGAGTACAATACGGCAAAGACCAATACTTATGAACACAAGATGGACAATGAGGTGCTGCACTGCCCGGCCAGGCTGGACGAAGAAGGGCTTGTACGAGTCCGGAGCACGGCGCTCAGCGCATTCGCCGCTGTCGGAGCGCGTGATTTCGGTAGAGTAGACACCATAGTCACGGACGATGGCACTCCCTGGGTGCTGGAACTCAACACCTTCGCCGGGCTGCAGATTCTGACCGGCAAGGCGGCCCACCTTCACCAGAGCTACATCGGCGCCATGGCCAAAGCCATGGGCATGAACCGAGCTGCCCTACTCGGGGCAATCGTTGAGGCAGCTGCGGGAAGATACGGGCTGCTGTAACTGCCACGACAGTCGCCATCGTCGTCGCGCGAACATGGGCATGCTCGGTCGCTACCTCGGCTACGCGCAGCCTTATGATGTGAAAGCCACGGAAACTTCGATCGGTGCAGGTGTCTTCCTGCGAAATCCTCTCTGGCTTCTCGGCCTGGTCTCCGTGCCTATCGCCGTTGAATCGGTCAGAGTCGCCGCACGATCGTACAACGACATCCCTCGGCTTGTCGCAGCCAACGCCGGCACGGTCAAAGTCTACCAGCTGGTGGGGCTCGCCATGCTCATCGCCGGCCTGAAGAACCCGCCGGCCTGATCATAGCCTCCACCTCTGCTGCTACCTGCGACATGCTACGCGCTGCGTGGCTCGCCACCGAGGTTGTCCCGAAAGGCCAGACGCCCATGAGGGAGACGTGACTGATCGGCAGTCCCTTCTGCGGAAAACAGGCTGCCTAGAAGTTTGTTCTCTGTGTGCTGGATGCACGACCGCAGGGGGCCGTCCCAACTAGTGCTATTGGGACAGCACCGCCAACAAGCCTATAGCCCCAGCACCGCGTTCAACGACCGGATGCTGTACCTGTGTGTGATTGAGCGCCCCAGCACCGGGTCCTTCAGTTCCATCTCGAACAGGTCGGCGAATATCAGTCCTGTCTTGGACGGTATGGTCCCGGAGAATATCGCGACCTCCGGCGGCAGGTGCGGTACCTTGCGGCCCACCAAGTCGAGCAGCGTCTGGTATGTTATCAGGGCGGTGAGGTCCTCGTCCTGGTAGAGAGTCCTCTCACCGTCCTTGGTGACCCAGGCCGTAAGATGCAGGGAGTCCCAGTGGCCCTTGACCTCGTCGAGCGGCCAAAGCACCTGCCCGGTGATCTTCTGGCAGAGCTGCTTCGACTTTTCTATGTAGTGCACCTCGGCCTCGCGATCGGTCTGGTCGCTGCCGACCGTCACAAACCACTCGCCGCCGATGTTGATCAGCACGAACTCAACCTCACCGCTGGTCTCCTTGCCCTGGACCTCGATATGGTGAGTGGTTGTAATCATGTCGTTTGTGATCGAGAACAGGATCGGTGTCTCTGTGGGCGCCGGCACGCCAAGATTGACCAGCTCGTCGATGTGCTCTTTGACCTTATCCTGGCTCCTTCCCGACCACCCTCCGCAGAGGACGAACGGCACCTGGACCGTTACCTCCTGCCATCCTCCAAGCCTCTCGATCTGGTACTTGATGTCCTTCGTGATTGCCATGACTGCTGCTCCCTTCTATAGTCCAAGGTAGGCCTTGCGTACCAGTTCCGACCCCAGCAACTCTTTGCCGATACCTTCCGCGATCACCTTGCC
>JAUYEF010000185.1 GCA_030691635.1 Bacillota bacterium | reverse complement strand
AAGGAAGCATATTCCTTTCACTTAACGCAGTAGTACTAGAAGCAGCATTACATAATACTCATGGGGGACGGACTATGGATCGTGCGGGTCTTGCGGGAATAGGCGCGCTTGCCGCCATCAGCGGACTTATTCAGCTCGGGCTGGCGATTTGGGGCCTCATTCTTTTGTCCCGCCTTGTGTCGGCGGTAGAGAGGGCGAGCGACGCTTACAGGGAGACCACCAGGGCCAAGCAGCAGTAGTCTTCTTGTGCCTTTCCGCGAGGGACGAATGATCCCCCGCCTCCCGCGTATCACCGGCGCATCCAGCGCCGGTGATACCGGAGCGAGGGGTGTTCGCTGTGCCATCATGCAAGGCGTGTAGAAGGCCGGCGCTGCTGTTCGGCGTCAACCGGGACGGAATGTGCCCGCTGTGTGCGTCGCTGGTGAGGGTGGAAACCATCGCCAGAGTCCGGATTGCGGCCGACGCCATGCGCACGGCCAGGCAGACGACGAACCCGAAAGCCCGTCTCAAGAAAATCGACGTGGCGATCAGGAACTTGAAAGCGCTAAAAGTATACGCCGACCGTGGCATCCCCCTGGTGGTGCCAAGCGTCTCAGATCTTCTCCACCAGGCGCTGCAGCTCCGCCGGGCGACCGCCTCGAAAGCCGGACGCAAACACCTGCGAAAGACCCAGGAAGAACCGAATCGCGGTCACGCCTGACGCACGAGAACGCGCCCGCCCTTCATCACCATTCGGACATCACTGAGCTTCCGAAGGTCGTCAAGGGCATTCGTCCCCACGGCGATGATGTCCGCCATCAGCCCGGGTTTGAGCGCGCCCACCCGGGATTCGACTCCCAATGCCTCGGCCGCCCTGCCCGTGCCCGCGCTGATGGCGTCGAGTGTCGATAGACCTGCCTGCTGTAGCAGGTATATCTCGTCCGCCATACAATCGAAGGTGGTCCAGAGCCAGCCGCTATCCGGCCCAGCCACGAATCTCATGCCTGCTTCCGTAAGTTTCTTCACCTGGTACAGGTTCTGCTCCAGCATCCGGTTCCTGTAGTCGATGAGGTTTTGGTCCTCGGCGGTGAGGGTTTCTTTGGCTCGAAGCGTCTTCAGCGTATAGTAGCTGACGCAGTTGGTGGCGGAAGCATAGACTCCGGTTGCGCCTGCCCTCTGGGCAAGTTCCCAGTTGAACTCCTGCGCCGTGGGCCCGGTGAAAAACCCAGCATGCTCAACCTGGTCTGCCCCGGTTTCCGCGGCGTCGACCATGGCGTCCGCGCTGAGACAGTGCACGGTGATCTTGCGGCCGGACCGGTGGGCTTCCGCCACCATCGCGGCCATCTCCTCCCTGCTGTACTGCCTCCGCCATGACAGGCTGCCCGGCGACCCGCCGCCGGTGCCCATCACCTTCACGTAGTCTGCGCCAGCCTTGCCCAGCTGCCGGATCTTCTGAACGGTGCCCTCCACTCCATCGGCTTCGCCGCCAAAGTAGTGGCAGTGCCCTCCTGTTATCGTGATCGGCTGGCCGCACAGGACAAGACGTGGGCCGTCGGCATAGCCGAGCTCGATTGCCCGCCTCAGGTCGAATGTCGTGCGTCCGAGACCCCCATTGTCCCTCATGGTGGTCACACCCGACATGAGCGCAGTCTTCGCGTTTCGCGCAGATGTCACCGCAAGCACACCCTCGCCCTCTTTAACGAAATCCCACGGCAGCGGGCCGTCACCGGGCAGGTTGAGGTGAGAATGACAGCACACAAGTCCGGGAAGCACGACGGCGTCGCTGAGGTCAATCACCTGTGCGTCGTCGCTGATGCCACCCGGAACGCTACCCTCGTACACTCCCATGATCCTGTCGTCGACTATGACAACGATTCCATCTCTGACTGGCGGGTTGCCGAGTCCGTCTACCAGTGTGCCCGCCCGGACAACGATTTTGGCCATGTATGAGCCTCCTGAGTCTGACCACCGGATTGTGGTTAACTCGCACCGCAAGACTCGTGCATCTTCAACCAGTCTATCGCGATGCCCATCAAACCAGCAACTTCGACCTCGCCCGCTCACGCTCCTTGTGGCTGGGCAAAGCATGCCATGGCCTGACTTCGCGGAGTCAGTCCGCCCAAACCGTATTCCAGGAGTACAGATCGTCCGAAGAACTAGCTTCCCTGCAGTTGGTTGTCCGGCGGAACTAGCTGCCCGGCAGCCAGATCCTGCACAACTGCCTTTCAGGAACATAGATCTGCCACAAGACTAGCTTCCTCGCAGCTAGTTCGCCGACCAAACTAGCTATCCGGAAGTCACATCCGCCCCAAATGCCCTCCCGGAATACAGATCCACCGCCGAACTGACTTCCTGGCAGCTAGTTCGCCACAGGATCTGACTTCCCCGCAGTCAGATCCTGCGGGCCTGCTCTCGCTCTGAAGGAGTAGAGCGCCTTGTATTGGACGGAGTGCCAGACGTCCCATCGGTCCAGCGACGTGGTTAGGTTGAGGCGGCCAGACCGCATATCGACATGCCGCACAGCACCGGCGGCGCCCCTCGCGCCGCCCGGAGCAGGAGTCCGGAGCGCCGCGTGGAAAAATCAGGCAGGACCACCTCACAGGGCACGGGCATGCAGTCTCGTCTTTGCTCTCAACTCGGATATAGTCGCTCACCACCTTGAACATACTAGCAGGCGCACCGGGACGGTGATGACTCTGCCGGCACAACGCACAATACAACAAGCATCTTTGGGCCTGGACATAGGCACCTTCGCGGTAAAGGGGGTGCTGTTGTCCTCCAACGGCGCTAAGCGCGCCTTCCGTCACACGGGGGGCAACCCGCTGGCTGCAGCCATTGCGTGTATGGACGCATTGCTCGTTGCGGCCCCTGATCAGGGACTCCTCTCGCTGGGCCTCACCGGGATCAACGCCCACCTGTTTGCGAAGAAGACGGGTTGCAGGCCTCTCTTCGACGTCGAGTCGATCTACGAAGGCATCATCTGGTCAGGCATCACGTGCGACGCGGTGCTGTCGCTCGGCCACGAAAACATGTACTACCTGGAACTGGGCAAGGACCGCACCATCGGCTTCATCAACCGGAACGGCCAGTGCGCGGCTGGAAGCGGAGCCTTCTGGCACCAGCAGGCAACCCGGATGGGCCTCAGCGACGCCGAGATGAGCAGCATGGCGCTGAGCAGCGCTTCGCCGGTGAAGATCTCGGGCCGCTGCGCGGTCTTCGCAAAATCCGACATGACTCACGCGATAAACGAAGGCGCCACCCAGGCCGAAGTCTGCGCAGGACTCGCAAGGACCCTTGCGGAGATGATCGTCAAGGACGTCACCAAGAACAGGATACTCAGTTGCCGCAAGGTGATAGCCGTGGGCGGCGTGGCGGAGAACGAGGCGGTCATCGGATATGTGCGGCAGATATGCCAGGTATCGTCGGTCGAAGTGGCGGTCCCGGACCAGCACCTGTACCTCCCGGCCCTGGGAGCCGCCGTCAGGGCGCGGCCCGTGGACCCAGCCATCCTGCAGGCTGTCAGAACGGCCGGCATCAGGACGTATGAGATGGACGGCACGCTCCCGAGACTTGACCCTCGCACGGTCCACTACAGCGAGCCTCTCGCCGAGCATGCTCCCAGCCAGGCCCTGCCGCTCGTGTACCTGGGTGTCGACTGCGGGTCGGTGTCGACCAAATGCGTGCTCATAGACGGCGACTCCCGCGTTATCGGCGGTGTGTATCTTCCGACCGCCGGGCGGCCCGCTCTGCAAGTGCTGGAGCTCATGAAGCAGGTCAAGCACAAGTACGGTGGGGTCCTGGGCGACAGCGTGCTGGTTGCGTGCACGACGGGCTCGGGACGATTCCTGTCCCAGAAGGTGCTGAACGCCGAATACGCCGTCGATGAGATCACTTGCCAGGCAGAGGCCATAAAGCACCTGTACCCGGGCGCGGAGACACTGTCTGTGATCGAGATCGGCGGCGAGGACTCGAAGTTCCTCAAGCTCAAGCACGGCATCCTTCAAGACTACAACATGAACCCCGTGTGCGCGGCCGGCACAGGCACGTTTCTCGAGAACCTGTCCGGCATCCTCGGGGTGAGCGTCAAGCAGGAGTTTTCCGAGAAGGCGTTCCAGGCAGGCTACGCGATTGACCTGGGCGACCGCTGCACGCTATTGTCCCAGTCCACTCTGGCGGTGGCTGCCTCACAAGGGCTTCCCCTGGAGTCGCAGGTCGCGAGCCTGGCGTATTCGGCCGCGCGAAACTACCTGAGCAAGACCGCCGAACGACGCACGCTGGAAGGCCAGACCGTCTTCACAGGCGCCACAGCCAAGAACCACGCTCTGGTGAGCGCCTTCGCGCACGAGACCGGCTCGACGATATCCGTTCCGCCTTCGCCCGAACTCACGGGCGCCCTAGGCAGCGCCTTGATGGCGAAGAAGCTGCATGAGTCCGGCGCCACTCCAGACTACACATTCCGCGGGCTGGACCGGCTGAACTCGTTTGGCGGCAGCAGGTCTAAGTGCCGCACGCGGTGCGAACACGGTCACGAGTGCAACCTTCACGTACTGCGGTTTGCGGATGGCAGCGCCTTCATCTACGGCGACCGCTGCGGCCGGTATTCAGGCCTGGAGAAGAAGGCACTCGCCCAGTACGACGGGCTCCCGGACTACGGGGCTCTGCGCGACAGGCTGTTCTATGAGGCCGCCACCGGACCGGCCACCGCGCACGGCACCAGATCCGCCACAGTACCCAGCGCGGGACCGGCCACAGGGCCGACCGTCGGCATCGCACGGGGAGGGCTGTTCTTCGACCTCTACCCGTTCTGGAGTGCGCTCTTCAGGAGCCTGGGCGCCACGGTCGTGCTGTCGGCCGAGACGTCGTCAAACACCTTGGAGCATGGCAAGAAGTGTCTCGACGCCGAGATGTGCTATCCGGTGGAGGTTCTGATCGGGCACTACAAGGAACTGGCAGACTCCGGCCTGGACTTCATCTTCGTCCCCGAAGTGCTGGATATGTGGCCGCTGCCCTGGTCCCGCCACGACTGGCGCCAGTCCAGGGTCTGCCCCTTGATCCAGACAATCCACGGCACAGTGATGAGTTCCCTGCCGTTAGACCCGGAAAAGGTGCTCTATGTGCAGATGAGCGACTGGTTCGGCAACCACGAGCAGACCGCGGACATCTTCCGTGGGGCTGCCAGGAGAGTGCTCGGCGGCGCCTACACCGAAGCCCAGCTGCATCGCGCAGTCCGGGACGGTTACCGGGCGCTGGAGGAGTTCAGCACAGCGCTCGAACAGGAAAGCAAGACCGCGATAGACGCCCTGAGCCGCAGCAACGTCGACGATACCATTGTGGGATGTTTCCTTGGCAGGTCGTATACCATCTACGACCTGGAAGTGTCCAAGCACTCGCTTTCCTACGCCCGCCAGAGAGGCATAGTGGCGGTCCCGCAGGAGTACTTCCTCGCCTATGCTCAAGGCTGGTATGAAGGCAGGCTGAAGTCCACCATCTTCGGCACCAGGGCGGAATTCGACCGGGCCATGACGGAGATGGTCAGGAGCTGCGGCAACCTCTACCCCACTGAGCTCCAGAGAATCATCTCGGCCGCCCTCATCGTGAGACACCTCAACCAGCGGAGGCATCTCACAGGGATGCCGCTCATCCACACGATTCTCCAGGACCCCTTCAGGTGCGGGTCCAACGCCATCCTGCGGCACTACCTCAGCATGATATCGAATAGCCTCCGGCTCACCATGGATGAGCACACCGCGCCCGCAGGCATGATCACACGCCTTGAGGCGTTCAAGAATACTTGCAGGCGGATGGAGAAGCCGGATGTGCCCACGCTCTTCTCAGGTAGGACTCTCTATGCCAGAGACTTGGACCACAAACGAATCCTGGTGCCGCAGCCCACTGAGCATTCCAGGGTCTTCGTCGCCATGTTCCGGAACGCGGGCGTGGAGTCCGACCTGCTCCCGGCCAGCACGGATAGGGCGTTCACCTTTGCCAGGCGGTTTGTCAACGGTGAGGAATGCCTGCCGCTGATCCAGAACATGCAAGACATACTGGAATACTGCGATGGGCGAGGCGCCGCCGGGCTGGACCGCACGGTGTTCTTCCAGGGCTGGGCGTGCGGGCCTTGCCGATATGGAATGTACGCTCCCACCCAGTCGCTGCTGCTGGACAAGGCAGGGTACGGTGAGCGCCGGATCTGCAGCGTCAAACTCCAGCACGCCATCATAAAGTTCGGGCTGGGCTTCGCTGTCGGGCTATACGATGGCCTGCTGGCTGTGGATGCGTTGTACAAGATGCTGTACTTCGTGCGCCCGCACCAGACAGAACCGGGAGCCGCCGAAGCGCTTTTTGACCGCTACCTGGATGAGCTGGTGGACGTGCTCTCAGAGTGGCGCTTCAACCCTGTCGCCTTGGTCAGGGGCACGCAGATAGAGCCGGTAGCCAATGTGGTCAGGAGAGCAGCGCACGCGTTCGCCGCAGTGCCTCGCAGCGGGGAGCCCAAGCCGAGGATCATCGTGGCGGGTGAGTTCTACGTACGCCTTGACGACAGGTGCAACCAGTATGTCATAGAAAAGATTGAGCGCGCCGGCGGGCAGGCGATGCTCTCACCCGCGACAGAGTTCCTCGCGCACGCTGTGTACCGCGAACTGAAGCGCGCCAGGGAGGCTCTCGCGGTGAACGGAGGCCTGGGAGCCCGCCTCGGCGTCGTGGCTCAGGCCTGGGTCAGCGGGCTGGCGCGGCGCGACCAGGTTGCCATAGAGGAGTGTTTGCACGAACTGATTCCGGATACCTACGAGCCCGACGCCGCCGAGATCGAGCAGCTTTCCAGCCGCTACGTCTCCCGCCACTACGGCGGAGAGCCGCCGGCGACCATCGGCAGCACTTGCGCCCAGGCCGGACGCGGCCGGGCGGATGGCGCCGTATTCGTGGCGCCGTTCGGATGCATGCCCGGCGCCATGGTGGAGGCCCAGGTGGAAAGGCTGCGCCGTGATCTGGGCATACCCATCGTGTCCCTGTACTATGACGGGACGGAAAGCCCCAACACACAGGATTTCGTCGAAGGAGTGGTTATGCAGGCCAGGCAGCGGATGCGGACCGCGGAGCGCGCCGGGCGCTAGGGCCGCACAGACTGTGCCTCATACGGGGGGCCGGCGGCCCGCACGCGCCCTATACACGGGCACCCCTATCGTTCTCGTCGAATTCCTCCCTGGTCAGGCCGAACAGCACGTTGTCGTAGTACTGCCCGTTTGTGTAGATGGAGCATGAGAATCATGGATCATATATTCAAGTACGAATACGGAGCACAGACGACTTTCCTGAGAGACCTGGATAAGCCCAAGTCATAATGAGCAGTTGTAGCCGCTGAACGTCCAACCGAGGGCTTCCCAGACGGCCGTTGTCTCTTTACACAAGGCAGGCTGAAATCCCAACCATCCTGCGATCTGCTCATAGGTGCATATGCGTGTCCGCGCCTCATACCGCATGCGCCCGTCGGGCGCCCTGCTCAGACCATTTCTCGGAGCGGTCTTGGCAAACCGGTGTAGACCAGGATATTGCCTTAAGGTGCCGATGGTGACAATTTCCGGCTTGATCTTCCGAATGATGCCGCAGATGTCTTTGTAACCAGCCAGATCGCATTGAAGAATGATGGGATCCAACCTTATGCGGACGCGCCATCCTAGACTGAGCATCTCTTCGGCCTCTCTAAGGCGTTCTGCCGGGTCTGGACAATAGGCCTCGTACTCCTGCGCAGCCCCCATGCTGTTCACGGAAAACGATACAATGATCTGCGGGGATGGCCTTATGCGTCTCAAGAGACTGTAGCAAGGGGGGTTCCACGGCCAGGCTATCTGCCAATTCGCCGGTCGAGAAAACACCTTGGTCTATTGCTTCAATCTCGGCTCGTACACGATCCCACGAGTTCGTGAAGAGAACCGGTGACTTGTGACCACGAAATGTGAGGCGAAGATAGCAGTAAGCACAGTCATAGGGACAGCCGTTCGATAGGACCAGCTCATAGAAGTGCGGGCAGATCACGCCAGCAGGGGTCTTGTCGAAAAGCTTCACAAAGTCGCTCTTGCGCTCTCGAAGGGCCGTTGCCATGAGCGTCCTCCTCACTCGAGTCTGAAGTCTTCGCCGTCCCGCTCCGTGGATGGACCACTTATCTGAGATCAAAGCCTCAGGTGGGACAACCAAGAGAGGGCCCCGTGATAAGGCCCTCCAGCAGGTAAAACAATGGTCGGGGTGGGGGGATTTGAACCCTCGGCCTCTTGCTCCCAAAGCAAGCGCGCTAAGCCAAACTGCGCTACACCCCGACTGCTACGAACGTTTTTGCTTTTCGTGACCCCATTCTATCATCTCGGAGCATGACCGCGCAATTCGGTGGCGCTCATCAGTCTCGGCCGCCAAGTTCCTCCAGCCGGAAAATGCATGCTGTCGGCTCGCCTTCACCGGCTCTCAGAACCGCAAACGTCCTGCCCATCGGGTCGCGCGACCTGTAAAGGCTGCCCGGGTTGACGAGCAGGCAGCCGTCAACGACCTCTATCGCCGAAACATGAGTATGGCCGAAGACGACGACTCGTGCTCCAAGTTCGCTCGCCCGTTTGCAGAGGTCGGTGAGCCGGTTCTTGACGTTATAGAGGTGGCCATGCGTCATAAGCACTCTTGTTCCAGCAGCCTCAAGCACCTGTTCGTCGGGCCCCGGCGAGAAACTATCGCAATTGCCTCTGACGCCGATGACAGGCACCACAACCTCACGCTGGAGCCTGGTGGCATCGTGAAAGAAATCGCCGGCATGGAGGATCATATCCGGCGAACCCGCCTGCCTGACTGCCTGGACGGCGGCATTTACTTTGCCATGTGTGTCACTGATGAGAACGAGGAGCATACGTTCACTCCGAACAAGGTGTATCATCCGAACCGAGCCTATCGACGATGTCCTGTTTGATCAAGAACAGCGCACGCGCGCGATGGCTTATCTCATTCTTACGGGTGACAGGCAGTTCTGCGTACGTCATTCCTTCCCCGGGCATATAGAACAGCGGGTCGTAGCCGAACCCGCCCGAACCGTGCGGCGCCCGGATCACCGCACCGCCGCAGTAGCCCTCCCGGACCACGCAGTCGCCGCCCGGCGCGCACAGAGCCACAGCCGACACGAAGCGCGCCCCGCGCCGCTCGTCCGGCACGTCAGCCAGCCTCTCCAGCAGCAGCGCGTTGTTTTCCCCGTCCGTTGCATCCTCACCGGAGAACCTTGCCGACCGGACTCCCGGCGCCCCGCCGAGCGCCTCCACCTCAAGCCCTGAGTCGTCTGCAAGAGCCCAGAGCCCCGACGCGGCAGCCGCGGCCCGCGCCTTGATCAACGCGTTTTCGGCAAAGGTTTCGCCGCTCTCGTCCGGAAGCCGGATATCCGGGAAATCCGCCAGGCACGTGACCTCTATGCCGGTCCCGTCCAGCAGCGCGCGAAGCTCGCGGACCTTCCCGTTATTCCTGGTCGCAAGCAGGAGTCTCCTGTGCACGAGCCCCGACCTCCGCAGCGAGTTCGCCCAGCGCTTCTTTCTGGGCGTCTATCAGGCGCCCTATACCGCCCGAACCGAGCGCGAGCAGTGCATGAAGCTCATCGAGGCTGAACGGCGACTCCTCTGCGGTGCCCTGTATTTCGACGATCCTGTGGGACTCGGTCATGACCAGGTTCATGTCCACTTTCGCCGTGCAGTCCTCTGCGTAACACAGGTCGAGGCAGGGAACCCCGTTTATCACGCCGACGCTTGTGGCGGCGAGAAACTCCTTGATCGGCACGGTGGATATCGTGCCGGCCTTCTTCAGCGCATAGAGCGCGTCGACCAGGGCCACAAAACCCCCGGTCACCGATGCGGTGCGGGTGCCCCCGTCAGCCTGGATGACATCGCAATCGATGAGGATGGTGCGCTCTCCGAGCGCGTTCACGTCCGTCACCGCCCGCAGCGCACGTCCGATCAACCGCTGGATCTCCAGCGTGCGGCCACCCTGCCTCCCCCTCGCCGCCTCGCGGGGGTTGCGCTCAGGTGTCGAGCGAGGCAGCATGCCGTATTCAGCGGTGACCCAGCCCTTGCCCGTGCCCTTGAGAAAAGGGGCAGTCCTGTCATCCAATGTAGCAGTGCAGATGACTTTCGTGTCGCCGGTCTCTATCAAAACTGACCCTTCGACGTGCTTTATGTAATGCCGCGTGATCTTGATCGGGCGAAGGTCATCACTCATTCTTCCATCGATTCTGGCCAAGTTCGTCCCCCTTTCACCGCCCTACTAGTATGAAACGTGACCGCAAAACGAAAACCGGCGGGCGCCGGTTTCCGGGATGCCATTCGGCGATTCTCTGGTGATCAGACCTCTTCAGCCTTCATCAGCTCATAGATCTTGTGCAGGTTGTCGACGAGCGCCTTCCTGTCTTCCGACGCCACCTTGGCGAGCACCCCCGCGAGGTAGCGCTTTCGTGCGTTCAGCACTTCGTCTATCACTTCATTGCCCTTGACGGTCATCTTCAGCCGGATCACACGCCTGTCGCTGGTGTCCCTCTCGCGCTGGATCAAGCCATTGCGCTCCATGCGGTCGATCAGGTCGGTGGCTGTGCTGCATGCGAGGTACATCTTCTGGCCCAGCTCACCCATCGTCAGGATGCCGTGCCGCAGGAAATTGAGAGCGTTGAGTTGCGGCGGGGTGACATTGAAGTTCTCCAGGATATCGCGGCCGCGCTTTCTGATGATGATGCTGACCATGCGCAGCACGTTCTCGATCTCCGCGACGTAGCCCCCAAAATCCGGGTCGTCCCTCATAGGAGCACCTCCGGGGGCCTGGATTCCCCTTACAATAGATGATACCCTCAAGTCCCCACAGGTACAAGCTCAGCAAGCGATTTAGGCAGGAAAACCAAGCTGTCGTGCGAGAATCCACGAATACACGCAGTCTTAAGGAGGAAAATGGCTTTGGCGAATCACAGTCTCAGGAAACTTGCGCCAGCGGACTTCATGAAGTTCCAGTTCATCGGGCGCCCGGTGGTTTCGCCCTGTGGGACCAGGGTTGCCTATACAGTGGCCCGTCCAGACCCGGAGAAGAACGACTACACGATCGGCGTCTGGGTTTATGACGCAGGTGATTCGACATCTCTGCAGTTCACTCACGGCCAGGCGAAGGACCGCAGCCCGCATTGGTCTCCCGACGGCAAGCACCTTGCGTTCCGGTCGAATCGCAAAGACGGTGAGCAGATCTGGGTCATGCCGACAGCCGGCGGCGAGGCGAGGCAGCTCACGAAGATCAAGAACGGCCTCCAGGAGTTCGAGTGGTCGCCGGACTCCTCGAAGATCGCATTCATCACAAAGTGGGACGGGACTGAGGAGAAGCCTGACGACAAGAAGTACAAGAGCGACGTCAAGGAGTACACCCGCATCAAGTACAAGTTCGACGGCGATGGTTTCTGGGACCACAAGCGCCGCCACGTCTGGGTCGTGGATGCCGCCACGGGCGAGCAGACCCAGCTGACGACGGGCGATTTCGATGATGACAGCATCGCGTGGTCTCCGGACAGCCAGGAAATCGCGTTTGTCTCCCGCAGGAAAGACGATGCAGATTTTGTCAACATTCGCGACCTGTGGATCGTGAACGTCCGGTCCAAGGAACTGCGTCAGGTTTTCGACAGCGTGGGCCCCGTCTCGTCTCCTGCATGGCATCCCGACGGCAAGACCATCGGCTACCTGGGGCACGACAACTCGCAGAAGAACACCACGAACACAGGCCTGTGGCTGGTCGACGCCAAGGGCGGCTCGCCGCGAAACCTCACCGCCGCCATGGATATCGCGGTCGGCGGCTCGCCGACGGCCGACATGTCCTACGCGGTCGAAGAATCGGACTGGATGTGGATCGAAGACGGCAAGGCCGCGTACTTCACGGCCGGTTTCCACGGTGAAGGCCAGCTGTACAAGGTGACCCTGGACGGGAACATCACCGAGGTCATCACGGGCGAAGGCGCCATCATCGGCTTTGATGCTGCCAAGACCGGCGAGATCTACTTTTCCTACGGTGACCACTACCACCCCGGCGACGTCTACGTGGTGAAGCCCGGCGCGGAGAGGCGCCGCCTGACGGCTATCAACAAAGCCATCCTGGGCGAGGTCGACATCGCGCGGGTGGAAAGGATGACGTTCAAGGGCAAGGACAACTGGGACATCGATGGCTGGCTGATGAAACCCGCCGGTTTCGACCCGTCGAAGAAGCACCCGATGGTGCTGGAGGTCCACGGCGGCCCGCACGCAATGTACGGCGCAGCCTTCTTCCTGGAGTTCCAGCTGCTGGCGGCGAAGGGCTTCCTCGTGCTGTTCACAAACCCGCGCGGCAGCGGCGGCTACGGCGAAGCTTTCACCACAGCCTGCAAGGGTGACTGGGGCGGCGGTGACTACGAAGACCTGATGCTCGTGGTCGACCAGGTGATCGCGAAGGGGTTCGTGGATGACAAGAGCATGGGCGTCACGGGCGGCAGCTACGGTGGCTTCATGACGAACTGGGTCGTCGGCCACACCAACCGGTTCAAGGCGGCCTGCACGATGCGCTGCGTCAGCAACCTCTACAGCT
>JAUYEF010000084.1 GCA_030691635.1 Bacillota bacterium | reverse complement strand
GGAAGGCCGCCTTCCGGTGGATGTGCGCGAGCTGTTCCAGTTCGGGTCCGGCCTGAAAGGGTGAGAACGGTGGAAAACGGCATAGTCGGACGCCTGCTTTCCTCTTCTGAACCGGCCATCAGGTATAAGACGTTGACACGCGTGCTGGGGAAGCCCGCAGGCTCTCTGGAAGCGGCATTGGCGAGACAGCAGATTCGCGCCGTGGGGCTTGCGCCCTCGCTGCTCTCGCAGCGCGGACCACAGGGTCGCACCATGCGGCACGCCTACCAGAAGTGGGCCGGGGCCCACTGGGTGCTGGCCAGTCTGGCGGACAACTTCTACCCGCCCGGCGACGGCTCGTTGGCGCCTCTCAGAGAGCAGGAGTACGACTGGCTCCTCAGCCCAGACCACCTCAAGAAGGCCCTGCAGATCATAGACGGCAGGGCTAGACGTTGCGCCTCTCAAGAGGCGAACTGCGTCTATTCGCTTCTGACGCTGGATCTGGACGACGAGCGGACGGATGTGCTCGCGAGGCGGCTTCTGGACTGGCAGTGGCCCGATGGTGGCTGGAACTGCGACAAGCGTCCCGAAGCCCGCAACTCGTCGTTCATGGAGACACTGATCCCTCTTCGCGCCCTGGCGCTTTATGCCAAGGTGCGGAAGGATGATGCCGCGCAGGCTGCGGTGGCTCGAGCCGCCAGTGTGTTCCTGAAGCGAAGGCTCTTCAAGAGGCAGAGCGATGGGACAGTCATCCAGGAAGAGTTTACGAAGCTCCATTACCCCTGCTACTGGCACTACGACATCCTTTTCGGGCTGAAGGTCATGGCGGAGGCCGGTCTGGTCCGGGACCCCCGTTGTGCGGACGCTCTTGACCTTCTTGAGTCGATGTGCCTGCCTGACGGCGGGTTCCCCGCTACGGGCAGGTACTTCAGGGTATACGACCCATCGCTGGGTGGCGCCGCCGGGCCAGGCACGGACCTGTACGATTGGGGCCCGCAGTCCGCCAAGAAGATGAACGAGTTCGTGACAGTGGATGCGCTCTTCGTGCTGAGGGAGGCCGGCAGGTGATGAGGCAGGGCGCGGCTATGCAGCGAGACACAGCGAGCATGACGCCAGGCAAGGATGCGTGCGGCCGGGGCAGGCTGGTCATCGGGCTCATGTCCGGGACATCCGTCGACGGAATAGATGCGGCGCTGGTCAGAATCCACGGCAAGGGTCACGGGATCAGGGTCGAGACAGTCGGCTTCGCCACCTATCCTTTTCCCTCCACGGTCCGCCAGAGGATCTTCGAACTGTTCGACCCGGCGACCGGGAGCGTCGATAAGGTCTGCGAGATGAACTTCGTCGTGGGGGAAGCTTTCGCCGACGCGGCTCTCAAGGTGGCGGCCGCATGCGGGGTCCGGATCCAGGATGTCGACCTGATAGGTTCGCATGGCCAGACAGTATACCACAAACCGAAGGTCGGCAGGGAAGGGCCTTGGGCGGGACGCTCCACGCTCCAGATCGGCGAACCGGCGGTCATCGCGGAACGCACAGGCGTCACGACGGTCGCGGACTTCCGCACCAGGGACATCGCGGCCGGAGGACAGGGAGCGCCGCTCGTGCCCTACGTGGACTACCTGCTGTTCACTCATCCTGAGATCTCGAGAGCCGTCCAGAATATCGGCGGGATCGGCAACGTGACCTACCTGCCGAAGGATGCCGGAGCGCTGATGGTGACCGCGTTCGACACGGGTCCAGGCAACATGATGATCGACGGCGCCATGACTGTGCTTACGTCGGGCCAGATGCCGTACGACAGAGACGGCCTGTGGGCGAGCCGGGGCAGGGTGGAGCCCGGCATGCTGCTGGAGCTCATGACCCACCCGTTCATCCACCTCGACCCGCCCAAGACCACAGGCCGTGAGGAGTTCGGCATGCAATTCACCCGGCCGGTCGTTGAGAAATGGCGTAACCGGATGTCCGACTACGACGTCGTCACCACGATAACAGCCTTCACCGCGGAGTCCATATCCTTCGCATACAGGCGCTTCCTGGGGCCTGTGGACGAGATCGTCCTGGGCGGAGGCGGCAGCAACAATCCTGTGCTGGTCGAGATGATTCGCGAGCGGCTCCCGGGCGCTCGCCTGCGCCGCCACGAGGATTTCGGGATGTCGAGCGACGCGAAGGAAGCTATCGCTTTCGCCGTCCTGGCCAATGAGGCCATGCATGGAAACACAGGAAACCTGCCCGGCGCGACGGGCGCCAGGAAGCAGGTCGTGCTCGGCAAGATCTCGCCGGGTGGAAACAGGCCGTGGAGCGGTTGGGAACAATAGGATGAGATCGACGCACGGCGGACGTGGCCGCCCACCAAGGAGTGTCGAATGGAACCCGAGTGGCGTTTCACAGCGGATTTCCATACACACACATTTCACAGCGACGGCACGAGCAGCGCACTCGAAAACGCCTGGGCCGCCAAGCGTGCCGGCCTGTCGACGGTCGGCATAGCCGACCATGGGCCGGCAAGCATCGGCAGAGGCGTGCCGCGCCGGGACTGGGCGCGTGTGCTTGCAGAGGTGATTGCGGCTGAGAAGCAGACAGGGGTCGAGGTGCTCTTCGGCTGCGAGGCGAACGTGGTCACTCTCGACGGTGAACTCGACGTGCCGGAAGACGTCAGGAAAGCCATGGACATCGTGCTGTGCGGCCTTCACCGTGCGGTCATCCCGAGAGACCTGACCGGGCTGCGTCTTATCGCACAGAACGTGGCACGCGTCCTCACAAAGGGGCAGGCGGAGAAGGCACGGGTGGACAACACAAAAGCGCTGGTGGAGGCAGTAAACCGTAACGACATCGACATCATCACGCATCCCGGGCTGAAGATGGACATAGACACTGCGGAACTGGCCCGGGCCTGCGCGAAAAGGGGCACCGCCCTTGAGATAAGCGCGGGGCACTCCTACATGACTGAGGACTTCGTGCAGATAGCCGCGCGACAGGGCGTGATGTTCACCATTGGAAGCGACGCGCACCGGGCGCGCGACGTGGGGAACCTGTCACGCGGGGCCCGGATCGCCCGGTCCGCGGGTCTTGACGCCAGGCGGGTGCTGAACGCCGTGGAGGTTGTGGGCGATGGTCCGCCGAACTACGAAAGGGACTGGCAGACGACCAGGGACTTGCTCAAGAGCCATGCGTACCAGGGGGTTGGTGAGCCTTGAAGGATATGCACTTCGTGATCATCACCGGTCTCTCAGGCGCCGGTCGCACTCAGGCGCTGAGGTCGCTAGAGGATCAAGGGTACTTCTGTGTGGACAACCTGCCCCCCGAGCTGATCCCGAAGTTCGCCGAAGTCTGCTCACAGCCTGGCGGGACGGTCAAGAGAGTGGCGCTCGTCTGCGACATCCGTGGCGGCGAGTTCTTCGACGACCTCTTCGCCTCGCTGACCGAACTGGAGCTGGCCGGCTTCCCTTACCAGATACTCTTCCTGGAGGCGGATGACGAGGGCCTGGTCCGCCGCTATAAAGAGAGCCGCCGCCAGCATCCCCTTGCG
>JAUYEF010000025.1 GCA_030691635.1 Bacillota bacterium | reverse complement strand
GCGCGGATCCTCGTCGGGTATCGCGTCACTGCGTGCTGACGGCGCCACCGCTGATCGCGGCCGGGGTCATTGTGATCGCTCAGCCGGATGCTCCGGGGCCGCTCATGTCCCAGGAAATACCAGCTGGTGTAACACGGCAAGGCCCGTGGCTCTCCATGTGCCGGCTCCTGGTGCGCCTGGCCAGCAAGCGGCCGCCGGTGTTCCTGCGGCCCGCCCACTATCTCCCTGCCGTTGCGCCTTCCGACGCCGCTGCCGCCGGCGTGCTACCTGAGCTGCCACCTGTCGACGCGCCAGGGACCGTCTCCGAGACCGATGTAGCCCTCGTAGCGCCCATCCCTGGCATTCACCAGCATGACCGCCATGTCGTAGCCCGTGTTCTCATGGTAACGGGCGGATATGACGAACTCGACAGCCCACACGAGTGTGTCTTCAGCCGTGAGCCCGGACCTGAAGAGCGCCAGGTACGTGCTGCCACGGTAGAGCTTGAACGCTTCCTTCATGAACCCGCGCTCAGCGTACTTCTTGCCGAGTGTCGTGGCGTAGCCTTGCCCGATTCCGGCCGCCGTGGAGAAGCTGCTCGAGACCTTCAGGTACTGGTAGCCGTATGGCTCGTTGCTTTTCGGGTCGACCCACACCACGATCGGGACAGAGTACTGGACCACCTGGCCGCTCTTCGGCCAGAACGTAACCTGCCAGGTCCCTTGGAACTCGACCGGCCCGACTATCAGGTCCTTGGGGATTCCCTGGACAGACGACAGCAGTCCACGCGCCTTCACCAGAGCCTCGCCACGTGTCGCCGTGGGCATCTCGCCCTTGCGCAGGACCGCGTTTCCAGACCAGACATACCCGGCAAAACGACCGGTGACTGCGTCCACGAATGTTGTCAGGGTCTTGTCCCCCTGGACAAAGGTGATCTTCCAGTAGTGGACGCCCTTCCACTTGCTGTATTCCTCGGCCGCGCCCTTGAAGACATAGTCGGCGCCGAGTTTCAGCGTCTTGCGCGACGTGTCTGCCGCCGCTGTGAAGGTGACCTGCGCACCAGGCTTGTCTCCAGGGAGAATGCCCATGTCGAGATACGTGTCTGCGAGCAGCCGGATCTCCTTCGCGGAAGCCGCCAGCGCCGTTTGCTCCGTTTCGGTCAGGCCGCCCGGCGCTGCACGGTCGGCAGCCTTGGCCGCAGTGCCCGGAGAGCGAACGGTGGCATCGGCCATCACCAGAAGCTTGGGCATCACACGCTGGACGAACCGCTCGTCCAGGTCCTGCAGCTTGTCGTAGAACTTGGTCCTCTCCGATATGTGGTCTATGGCCTCTGAAAGGCGGCCCACAGCGGACTGGATCGTTTCAGGGTACGTTGCCATGCCCTGCTGGGCAGGAGGCACGAGCGCGGAAACGACCTTGGAGGCGACTCGTATGGCCGGACCCAGCGCCGATCTGGCGTCGGCCAGCGCTCCCGGGTCGTGCGTGTCGACGAAGGTCTGGAGCGAGTAGTGAGCGACCCTGAGCTCCACTGAAAGCCCGCCGAGAGCAGTGGCCAGGGCATCGTTCGCCTGGATGCCGGCCGCCTTGAGCTTCTTGTCAAGCTGGTATGCGTGGTATGCGGAGGCCACAAGCGCGCCTGCCAGCACGATCACGAGCAGGGTGAGCCAGGCCGGCACGGGCTTCAGGGCAGCATGCAGGGACTCAGGTCCTCCCTGCACGGCCCGGTCACCAAGCCCGGCTCGGCCGCCAAGCATCGCGTGATCACCCGCGGCGGCCCGTTCCGCGGCCCCGGCCGCGGGTTCCGCACCGGGTTGTGCCTGCCCTGGTTTTGACCGTCCGGCGTCGTCTTCGCCTTGATAGCCCAATGTCGCGACCCCTCCCGCGTCAGGTCCGCCCGGTCAGAACGGCTCTTCCGGGGAAGCCCCCCCGTTTTTGCCGCCTTCGACTTGTCCTGCATAACCTACTAAGACTATACGTGAATCTCGACCGTATTTCCACAACCGGGCGGAAGACGGCCCCTGGCACGCACGATGGCCCTTGCCGTCCGCAACGAGAAGGCCGGCATGAAAGCCGGCCTCACTGGTCGATCAGGTCCCTGGTCGCTACCCTCCGGACGGCGGCGACACCAGCGTCACCTCTTCCCCATCTCTGGGCACGTAGTCCTTGTTGTGCGTCTCTCCTGCGCTTGAAACATGCATTATCAGCTCGGGCTTGACGCCGAGGCCGGCAAGGATCTGCCGGATGCTGGCCGGCTCGGGCAGGTCCAACTCCAGCCGGGTCTTGCGACCTGGAAAGAATTGGGAACTATGGCCTATGACGTTCAGCACGACTCGCACGGCTATCTCCCGGCCGCGGACAGGTCGTCCGCGACAAAACCGAGCCCCAGTGCCCGAAGCTTCTCAGGCGTCGGGCGCCCTTCGGCGCTCCAGCCGCGGATCTGGTAGTACTCATCCAGCAACCTGTCGAGTGTCTGGCGGTCGATGTACTTCCCCTGGCTTGGACCGCCTATGACGGGCTCCTCCATGAACCTGGCGGGCGGGTAGTCCCAGGAACGCCCGTAGCCCGGGATATGCTTGATGTTGAACGACCGTGTGAGGTTCCAGATCCTCTCGGAGACCTTGATCAGGTCCTCCCAACCGTACTCAAGCCCCGTCACGAGCGGGAATATGTCGCCGTAGTGCTCGAGTTCGAAGCCTATCTCGACCCATTGCAGCCGGCATATTCCGAGCGCGTCGAACAACGGCCGCGTATGCTGCAGCTCCACCACCTTCTGGGCCTTTCCTTCCAGCGTATCTCTGCCGACGGCAACATCGTAGGTGATGGCCCATGACCGGTTGTGGTGGGCCCCGACGTCCGCAGTCATGTATGAAAGCATCATGGCAGGAGCGTACCTCGGCTCGTAGCCGCTGACCTCAAGACCCTTGACGTGGATGGCGAACCTGGAGGAATCCTTGCCTATCTTCTCTGCCGCGGACTTGACACCCTCTGCCAGCATGTCGCCGATGCCCTCCCTCCTGGCGATTTTCTCCAGGAGGTAGATGACGCTGTCTATGTCGCCGAAAGCCACCTTCCGTCCCAGCTGCTCCTCGGTCAACAGGCCTTTCTCGAAGCACTCGATGGCGAACGCGGCCACGTTGCCTCCGGATATCGTGTCGATACCGAGGTTGTCGCAGACCTGGTTCGCGTAGGCGACCTCGTGGATGCTCTTGAGCGCGCAGTTGCCGCCTATGAGCGCGATGGTCTCATACTCGGGTCCTTCCACGTAGACAGGGCTGCCTTTGATCGTGGCCTTGGAGTACTTGCCGCATGGTATCGGGCAGCCGAAGCAGCCCTTGTCCGTTACCAGGATGGTCTCACGGAGAGTCTTGCCGTTGATGCTCTTGTGGTCCTCGAACCAGCCGCTCTGGAAGTTGCGGGTCGGGAACGCGCCGACCTCGTTCACCCAGTCTGTCACGCCCGCAGTCCCGTAGGGCGTCCATTCCTTGAAGCCGGGTTTCGAGAAGCAGGAGTCATACATCTCCTTGCCCTTTTGGAGGGCCTTCTGCGCATCGGCCAGAGGGATCGTCTTGCTCCCTCTCACAGCGATGGCCTTGAGGTTCTTGCTGCCCATGACGGCGCCGACACCCGTTCGTCCCGCCTGCCGGCCGAAGTCGTGCGATATGCACGCGAACTTCACCTTATTCTCACCGGCGGGCCCGATCGTGGCTATCTGGAAGTCGTGCCCCAGGTCCGACTTCATCAACTCCTCAGTGTCGATGGCGCCGCGGCCCCAGTATTTGGCCGCGTTCCGGACCTCAACCTTGTCGTCGTCGATGAACAGGTATGACGGCCTGGGCGCTGCCCCGTGGACCACTATCGCGTCGTAGCCCGCGTACCTGATCTCCGGGGCCATGTGGCCTCCCATGTTGCTGTCCCCGTAGCCGCCTGTGGCCGGCGACTTGCAGCCAAACTCCACCTTGCCGCTGCCCGGAAGGAACAGGCCGCTGAGTGGCCCGGGAGCGATGACTAGGCGGTTCTCCGGGTCGAAAGCATGAGCGGTGGCGGGCACCTCGTCGTAGAGTATCTTCGCGACGAACCCACGGCCTCCGAGGTAGTCCCTGGCCATTTCCGGGCTGGTCGGCTCTCTCTTGATCGAGCCGTCAGTAAGGTCGACCCGCAGCATTGTGCCTGCGTAGCCTGGAAGCGCCATATCACTCGTCCTCCTTTTCGGCGTCGTAAAGCACATCCCGCGGGCAGTACTCGATGCACTCGCCGCAGCCCTTGCATTTTATCGGGGACAATTCCTTTGCGTGCGTGAACAGCGCCTCGCGCGGGCATGCTTCCACGCAGGTATAGCACCCTGTGCACTCGTTCCTGTCGATCACGTACGCGCCGTTCTCGAGCTTGATCGCGCCCATCGGGCAGGCATCGGCACATGTGCCGCACTGGGTGCATAGCAGAAGCTCGTACTTGCCCGGCACCGGGAAATGGGCGATGGCGCGGAGAGCGGATTTCTTGGGGTTGCACTCCCCGTAATTGGCCATGGCGCACAGCACTTCGCACGTCCTGCAGCCGGAACAAAGGTCGTTTCGGGCAGCCAACTTCAAACGACACACCTCCCCAGAATATCGCGTTTTCGTTTCACGACACAGGACCCGTCAGACGACGGAAGGCTCCATCACGAGGTCCCCCCGCTCGAACCGGCCCACATCAAGCATGGACACATCGGTGGACGCGGGCATGCCCAGCACCATCTCGGCGAGCAGCACGCCCGTGACCGGTGCGAGCATCAGCCCGTGCCCGCTGAACCCGCTCGCGATGAACAGGCCTTCGACCCCGGGCACGGGTCCCAGCACCGGCTGGGCGTCCGGCGTCATGTCGTAGAGGCCGGACCACTGCCGTACCAGGCACACCTGCCTGAGCGGAGGCAATATGTCACACGCCACTCTGGTCACTTCTTCGAGGAACTGCCACGATTGTCCTATGTCGTAACTCTTCGGCTCATTCGGATCGCCCATGCCCATGATGAAGCTGCCGTGCGGCGTCTGCTGGCAGTAGAACCTGCGCGAGAAACTGATGACCATCGGGTCCTGGAACGGCTCGACCGGCTCTGTCACAAGGATCTGGTGCCTCTCCGCGTAGTTGGGCAAGGCGACCCCCGCCATCTCGCCGATGATCTGCGAATACGGGCCCGCGGCGCATATCACCGTTTCCGCCTCGATGTCGCCTCTGTCTGTCCTTACCCCGGCGACCCGGTCGCCCTTCTTGATGAGCCCGGTGACCTTGGTGTAACGGTTGATTTCGACTCCAAGCCGCTGGGCGGCTTCTGCGTACGCGGCGGTCACCTGGAACGGGTTGCAGTGGCCGTCCTCGGGGCAGAACGTAGCCCCCAGCAGACCCTGTGCATTGAGCACGGGAACGATGTCACGGGCTTCTTCCGGTGTGATGCGCTTCGACGGTATGCCCAGGCTATTCTGGAGACCGACGTTCTTTCTGAACTGGTCCCATTCCCTCTCGGTGTAGGCCAGTATGAGGTAACCCTTCTGCTTGAACTCGATATCCCCTCCATACTGGAGTTCTTCTTCAAGGTTCTCGAAAATGCGGATGCTCCGCATGGCCAGGCGGCAGTTCGTCTCCGTTCCCCACTGCTCCCTGACGCCTGCCGCGCAGCGGCCGGTGGATCCCCATGCGACGAATTCCCTCTCAACGAGAGCAACATCGCCTGCGCCCATGCGGGCGAGGTTATACGCGATGGATGAGCCCACCGCGCCGGCACCGATGACGACTGTTGACGCGCTACTCTTCATGAACGTCCTCACCCGCGATGAGACCGAGTTTCACAGGCTTTGTGGGCGGCCTGAATGTCGGAACCGGCACGTCTGTCACGTTCTTGCCGAGGTGCCGCGCTATCTCCGCGATAACCAGCTCACGGCATGTCTTACCCTGGCACGGGCCCATGCCGCATCGCGAGATGCGCTTGAGCTCGTCGAGCGAAGTGTAGCCTCGCTTGAGCAGGCGCCTGAGGTCCTCCAGGGTCACGTCTTCGCACCTGCAGATGACCGTGCGGGAGCCCGCCGTCGTCGCCTCAGCCACAGAGGCCACCTGCTTCCTCATGCCGTACACGTATGGCCCGCACGTCACGCAAGAGGCTCTTATCCAGAGCTATCCACACGACCGGCGTGTCCCCTCGCCTCTTCCCCACAACTCGAACGACACGCGCCCGCCCAACTGTCCTTCCGCTGCGATCGAGCGCGTCCACCATCTCGCCCTCCGCGGGCAGGGGCCAGAACTCGTGCGGCAGCTTCAACAGGCCTTCGCCGGGAGCGTACGTCTCATCCACGACAACCACGGCCAGCCCAGGGCATCTCGCGACGCAGAGGCCACAGCCGTTGCACCTGGTCCAATCCACGATCGGCAGGTCATTTATGTCTCGGAACTCAAGCACCGCCCCGCGGGGGCAGGCCCAATAGCACGGATCACAGGGTATTCGCTGGAAACACTCAAACACCGCCACCGGGCCTCTGGCCCTCACCGCGACGGGCGGGTAGCAGCCTTCGATCTGCTCACATGCTGGGATGCCTGTCTCTGCCAGAGTCACGGCAAAGCCTCCTTGAGCTTTTGGAGCCCTGCGCGTATCTTGTCGCTGGTCGGACCTGTGCGCAGAGACGCCAAGCCACGCCTTGCCTCAGCGCTGAGTGGCCCGTACTCCGGGCAGCATCCGAGCCGGTGCGCCGCGCCGAGACCTGCCAGGCGTCCTGTCAGCATGGCGGCGGAGGCCTCTTCCACCCCGGCTGCGTCGCCCGCGACGAACACGCCGGGCACCGTGGTCTGCATGTTCTCGTCGGATACTGGCACGTGCCCGCCAAGCTCCGGCACGCGTTTCATACGGCATCCGGCCTGCCAGAGGATCTCCACGAGAGGCGTCAGGCCGGTGGCGAGGCAGACGACGTCGCACTGGACCACGCTTTCGGTCCCCGGAATGCCCTGCCACGATGCGTCGAGCCGCCAGATCACCGCGCTCTCGACCGCTTCGCGGCCAAGGACTTCTTTCACCGAATGCCGGGTGAGCACCGGTATCCCGATGCGCCTGATCTTGGACGCATGGACCGCATACCCACCGATCACGGGAGCGGCCTCGACGACCGCTGCGACGTTCACTCCCGCCTGCCGCAGCTGGTAGCTCACGATCAGCCCGATGTTGCCCGCGCCCACCATGAGCACTGTATCCCCGGGCCTGACCCCATGCAGGTTCATCAACGTCTGGGCGGCGCCGGCACCGTACACGCCGGGAAGATCATTATTCGGGAAGGCGAGCATCCGTTCGGAAGCGCCCGTCGCCACGATAAGGCTGGACGCGTGGATTTTCTTGAAGGCGCCACCATGCTCGACCGTAAGCACGTTGTCAGGGTAATAGCCCAGCGCAGTGGCTTCCAGGAGGACGGTCGCATTCTTCAGGCGGGCAAGGCGCTCTGAAAGGATCCGGGCTATTTCGATGCCTCTGGTGCCGGCCAGTTCGTCCTTAGAACCGAAAAACTTGTGCGTTTGCTTGACCAGCTGCCCGCCGAGGCTATCCTGCCGGTCGACGATACACGTGGACGCGCCGTGCTCGGCCGCGGCGATTGCGGCACAGAGGCCCGCCGGACCGCCGCCTATCACAACCACATCGTAGGCGGTCACGAGCCTGACTCCCAGGTGGTCATGGGGAGATGACCCTTGCCTGCCTGCCTCTCGACGGTCATGCCCTCTCTGAGCTTCTCGACGCACACGCGCACGTTGGGACGGCCGTCAACCACCATGAGGCACGACGAGCAGTTGCCGGTGGCACAGAAAAAGCCACGAGCTCTTCCGAGCGACGGGCTGTGCCTCAGCAGACGGACGCCGTTCGCGTGAAGGGCAGCGGCTATCGGCTCACCCTCGAAGCCTTGCATCTTGGTCCCTTCAAACATGAACGACACCTGTCTGCCTTTGGCAAAAGACAGGATCGGATGCTCCGAAATCCTCAAATGCGGTCCCCCCAGACCCATTGAGACCTCTTGAAAGCATCCTGCCATAAGGTCAGTGATTACCTACCGGCGGGTGCCACACGAAGCGCAGTCCCCGCCACCGCACCCCGCACATGACGAAGCTATCGCCTTATCCCCTGACCTCGCCGAAAACGCAGAAAACAGCTTGGTCACATCCGGGCTGCGACAATCCGGGCAGGTTATCTTTTCGCCATTGTGCCCCACAAGCCTTTCAAACTTGGTTTTGCAGGTTCTGCACTTGTATTCAAAGATTGGCAACCCGGCTTCTCCCTCCGATATCAGAAATACACCTGGTTGACACACCAATATCTTATCGCTGATGCCCAGGAATTCCAAGCCTCAGCGTCGCCAAGGCGCTGCAAGAGCCAGCAAATCATTCTAGTCATATTTCGGTGCAGCATGACAAAGCTAAGTGAGCCATAAACGTGAGGAGGTGAGAAAGCAGGTGGCTCAATCAACAAAAGGCAACGACCGCCTGCTGCCGGAGGACTTTCTCGACCAGTTCAAGTACGAAGTCGCCAACGAACTGGGAGTGCTTCCAAAGGCCCAGCAGATCGGATGGGCGGAGGTACCGTCCAAAGAATGGGGCCGAGTCGGAGGTCGCATCGGGGGCAGAATGGTGAAAGTCATGATCAAGCATGCTGAGGAGGCCATGGCCGGCGGCGCCGTTCCCCCAGGGGAATAAGGTGGCCTGGAGCGGGTACACTCGGACATGAGTGCGCCCGCTTCTTCTTAATTCGTCGCGGGTCCGGGGGGTAACCGACATGGCTCAAGAGACCAGTCATCCAGAGGAGAAGCTTCTGGAGGAACTCAAGAAGGAGTACACCAGCCAGGGAATTCTCCAGGCGCGCACGCCCAGGGAGAAGATGACCCAGAACATCAACACAGTGGACGAGATCCTGCGGTCCGAGCACCTGGCCCAGGAATCCACCGTTGAAAGCCTGCTCGCCCAGGTCACGATGAAGATGTCTGCCTCCCAGAAGCTTCAGGGCATGGTCTACCTGACCAAGCGCATAGCCTCTCTGCTTGAGGGCGGCGATGAGGTTTTCAAGGCGCAGCGCCTGGTGATAGACGAGCTGGCAAGAAAACTCGATGAGCAGGTTGAACTGCAGAAGCACTCTGCGTCAACGGAGCTGGCCAAGACGCTCAACCAGGCAGTCTCTTACCTTGCCAAGGCGAATCTGGCCATGCACGAGGTCGAAAGCCTCCAGCAGACGCACGCAGCCACAAAGACTCTCATGGACGTCTTGCAGCAGCAGGGCCCGGCGCCCGCTGAAGTACAGCATTAGCCGGGCGGCCTCAGCGGTCCGGCAGCATAGCCGTGCGAAGACATGTGGCCCAGGAGCTCGGGCAGGATCGCGAGCACATGTGGGTCGGCGAGCGAAAAGCGCAGGACTGCGCCGTCGAACAGGGCATCCTGCGTCGCCTG
>JAUYEF010000380.1 GCA_030691635.1 Bacillota bacterium | reverse complement strand
GTTCGGAGTAGCGTTGTCGCGGTAGTGCTGGGCAGGCTGCTGTGCTGCAAGACACAAAGCGGCCACACGCTGCGCGATGAGACACGGCGCCTCCGGCCTCTGTGCCGGGGACGCCGGTTGTTGGCAAGTAGTCTGTTGCCGCCTTCGCGGCGCCCTTTGTGTGTTGCCCTCCGATGCGACAGTTGGCTGCGGCCCGGTCGTCCTGGCCCAACTGTCTTCCAGGAATATCGATTGCTCGAAGAACTAGCTCTACGGGAGCTACTACGAAAATGCATTTTCATCCGTCGTGGCGCCGCGGGCGGGATGAACGTCTAGTTCTCCAGAAGAACTATCTTTCCGGAAGTAAGAAGCCGGCCGTACAGGTTCCAGAACCCGTCGCAGTTTTCGAGCGCGCCGGCCCGCACTGCGTCAGGCCCGAACTCACGCTCCACCCGCCTCACGAGCTCGCAACCGACCGTGTACGCAAGTCGCCTGGAGCCAAAGCACAGGTCCAGGAGTTGCTCGGTGGAGAGCGGGGCGCGCTGCGCGGCGGCAGAGTGCCCTTCCAGGAAGTCCTTGATCGCAGCCTCTAGCAGCGTTGGATCTTGGAGCACCTGGTAGTCCCTGCCGTCCATGGCGACTCGCCGCTGACGAATCGCCAGCGGGGCATATGTGGCGTAGCCCTCGTTCTGCAAGGCCAGGTGCATCAGACTCATCCACTGATCAGGCGTGCGGACCGTCTTGACGGGCGGCATCAGCCAGTACCGTTCGTACACCACGTGGAAGCTCTCGTGGATCGCCCAGTACAGGAATTCCTCATGATTCTGCAGGTAGTGCGAAGAGTTCAAATTCATGCTGACGACGCCACTGTGACCGATGCCCCAGTCGTATCCGATCACCGGATATACCACTATCCCGCTCAGGTCCTCGTGAGGCACGAGAGCGTGCAACTCGGTCTCGATGGTGGCGCTCCATTCGACTGAGGCGGCCTCGATGCTTCGCATCAGGCAAAGTATCCTGGGGAGATTGACATCGAGCTGCTTCAGCCCGGGGAAGCGGCTGGGGCGGCCCTCACGGGCTGCCTCAATGTCCGACTCATCCATACCCTCGCCAAAGCGATCGGCATGGCTCTGGATGGCTGCGTAGGCAGGGTGACGGATGACCTCACGCGCAGTAACTGCGCCGTCGAGGTAGTCCAGAAACATCCTGGCTGCATCGAGTGAAATCCGCACGGTCACCTGCGCTCAGCCACCTTCAGCACTTCCTCCTCAGCCTCAATCTGCTTCCGGTATTCTTCCTCATCGCCCGCGGGCGGGTTGGCCATGTGCCACTCGACCGACAGCTTGATGCTCTCGCGGGCTGGTTGCTCCTCCATGTACCCAAGGACCGCCCGGATGCGGCTTGTGTCCACCAGCAGATGCTGCTGGTGGGTGGCGTTGGAGCGCAGGTGTTCCGGCAGCAGCGCATCGGATATCACGCGCACGTCCGCCTTCCGCCCGCATGCCTCGCTGATCGCCAGGGCCCACTGGAACATGGTGAGCGTCGAAGGCTCGCCCACGTTGAAGATGCGGCCCATGGCTTCATCCTGCTCAGCCGCAAGCACCATGGCTCGTGCCGCATCCCGGATGTACATCCTGTGGAACAGCCACGAACTCCCGCCCCCCATGATGACAGGGTGTCCATCAAGGATGCGGCGGAGAAATGGCCATTCGCGCCGCTGCCGATCCCACGGGCCGTACAGCACCGGGAAACGTATGACGCACGCCGGGAACCCGCCGCCGGCCCCCAGCACAGCCCGTTCCATGAGTATCTTGTCGTAGTCTTCAAGTCTTGCGTTCTGGCCCCGGTAGGGATAGATCTGCCGCCTGACCGGGGCGTCCTCATTGAACGGCACAGGCACCGTCACAATGCCCGCGCGGAAACTGTCGTAGGCTTCGTACACGTCCACGCTGGACGCATGCACCGTGCGCCTGACACGCCCACGCAGCGCCTCGACAACCACCTGAGAGTCCTTGTCATTCATGGGCCGTATGTCGATGAACGCATCGAACTCAAGGCCTTTGACAAGCCCTGCCGTCTCCGACCGGTCGCCGTGCAGGTGGCGCGCCCCGCCGGTCTCCACTTCATGCTCGCCCCGGTGGATCACGGTGACCTCATGGCCCCGCTCCAACAGCACCTCAACCACCTGGCGGCCCAGAAACCCTGTGCCTCCGAGCACCAGTGTTCTCATGCCGTTACCCTTGAGCAAGGCCTATGAGCGCCCGCATCTTCTTGAAGCACCTGATGGGGCAGTCTCCCACGATCCTGAAGGTCGTCGGGTCGATCCTCTCCTCTCCCATCCTGCCGGCCTTATCCGCGAGACCGCTGTTGATGAGCTGCAGCTTGTACGTCAAGGGAGTGGAGAACACGAGCGGCTTGTACTTGCCCTGCGCCGTTGCCTTGACGGCGGAAACCGCAGCAGCGTGGATGAGCTCCTTGGTCCTGACAGGCGACAGGCATCTCGCCGACGATCTGGTGATCGCGTGCTTGACGATCACGGTATCCACCCATGGCATCAGCGCCTTGGCCTCAGCCGAAACACACTGGTCTCCGGTCACGAGGCCCACCGGAACGCCGAAGCCCCCGGCCAGCAGCGAGTTGATGCCGGTCTCGCCAACCAGCGTGTCGTTGATCCAAACGTTCGCGACGGCGCCTCCCGAGATTGTGTGGCTCAGGATACCGTTCGACCCCATCCGCGCGTGGTACCCGACGAGCATCACCAGCCCGAATGTCGAATCGATTCCCTCCATCTGCGTAAGCGGCTTGGGCGATCCGACGACCGCCTCAGCCCGCGGGTCGAGTTCTTCCAGCAGGATGTTCCTGTTGGCGGACGCTCCATGGCCGTCCGAGACCACCACTTCGGTCGCGCCCCCGTCGAATGCTCCACTGATCGCCGCGTTGACATCCTGGGTCATGAGCCGGCGAGCTTTCTCGTAGTCACGGCCGGCAGGGCCAGTCTGGAGTTCGGCATCGACGACGCCCGTGATGCCTTCGATGTCTGCAGATATGAAGACTTTCATAAGAGACCCACCTTTCTTCTCAGGTGTGGATTCTTTCTACGCCGCTGCAACAATGGCCTTCATCAAGCTTCCTCGCCGTCGCGGCGGCGCATCTGCTATGATTTGAGTACCGCAAGCCAGTCCCTTTGGAAGGTGTTGCTCATGGACACTATATGGTTCATCGAGACTGTGGCAGGTTCCGGCGTGCCGGGCCATCTGGATTCCCTGGATGCGCGCGCTGGTATGTTCAATGGTCCCGGCGGCGCCTTCGTCGCCCCCAACGGCTGCATCCTGGTCGCAGACCTACACAACCATCGGATCAGGTCTTTTGACCCCTCAACGGAGGCACTCAGCACCGTGATGGGAAACGGGCAGGCGATGACCAGCCCGGACGGCACACTGATCGTGGAGGCCTCCGTCCACTGCCCACACGCATCGGCAGCCGACAACACCGGGCGCATCTTCGCGGCGGAGTCATACGGCAACGTGATCACGCTTGTGGACCATCAGTCCGGCACCGTCAAGAGGATCGCAGGCACCGGCGAAAAGGGCTTCTCTGGAGACGGTGGTCCCGCCAGTGATGCCATGCTGAACGAACCCGCGGGCATTGCGTTCGACCTGTCAGGCAATATGTACTTCAACGACTTCCGCAATAACCGCATCCGCATGGTGGACACCGCTGGGTTCATCCACACCGTAGCGGGAACTGGCGAATGGGGTTACTCAGGAGACGGAGGCCCGGCCACACAGGCCACCATGGCCGGCCCATACGGAGTGGCGTGCGACCAAACTCGGGGTTACCTCTACATCGCGGACCACGGCAATGCCTGCATCAGGAAGATTGACCTGAACACCGGGATGATCGAAACCGTCGCGGGATGCGGGCGCTCCGGCTTCGCCGGGGACGGTGGTCCTGCCCGCGAAGCCTTGCTCTGCGAGCCTCATGGGGTCGCGGCCGGCCCGGAGGGGGATGTTTACATAGCCGACACAGGGAACGCCAGGATCAGGAGGGTTGAGCGTTCGACCGGTCGTATCATTAGCATCGCAGGGACAGGAGCCAGGGTCTACGGTGGCGATGGGCGCGATGCACGAGAGGCTTCCCTCATCTACCCCGCCGGGGTCGGGGTCTCCCGTGCCGGCGACGTGTACGTGCCCGACTACCGGGCCCACCGCCTGCGTAGGCTAACAAGACACTGACAGGTATTGCTTACCGGCTAGCTCAGCAAACCCAGAAAGGGGATAGAAGCATGTCCACCGGCCGAGAATTCATGGAGAAGACCAAGTACAAGCATCTGAAGGAATCCGATCAGGTCCAGGGCCTGCCCCAGCCGTCCCTGGCCGATGGCATCGAAGAGGGCGCCAAAGTGATAGACCTGCCCGCGCCAGAGTCTTTCAAGGTGAGGAAGGTCGATCTGTCCGAGGCGATCGTCACCCGGACAAGCATCCGCAACTACTCCAGCAAGCCTTACACGCTGGAAGAACTTGCCTACCTCCTGTATATGACTCAAGGCGTTAAGGAGGTCACGACTCGCCCGGCGACGCTAAGGACCGTGCCGTCGGCAGGGTCGCGCCACCCGGTTGAAACATATGTGCTGTGCAACCGCGTGGAAGGGCTGAAGCCCGCGATCTACCGCTACGCCGCCCTTGACCACAAACTGGTCGAAGTGAACACAGGCGCAGGCCTGGATGACAAAGTCACCGCAGGCCTGTACGGCCAGCAGATGGTGAAGCACAGCGCGGTGACGTTCATGTGGGTGGCAGTGGCGTACCGCTCGATGTGGCGTTACACCGAGCGGGCCTACCGTTACATGCACCTGGACGCCGGGCACGTGTGCCAGAACCTGTACCTGGCAGTGCAGGGGATTGGAGCGGGGTGCTGCGGAATAGCAGCCTTCCGCGACGACGAGATCAACGCTGTGCTGGGTGTGGACGGCGTCGAGAGGTTCATGATCTATGCGGCGACCACAGGCAAGCTGGACTGACGGGGGAGGCGACCATTGACTTCGGAATCGGCAAGGCAGCGCGATATACAGTCGGTTTCGCCGTTGACCTCAGGTTCAACCGAATTCCGTGCCGTCCTGTTCGACCTGGACGGCACGCTCATTGACAGCAAGCCACTGATCAAGGCGGCTTTCGTCCATGCCTTGAAGCAGGCGTCTTCGTACGATTTCCCCGTTGAAGGCGTCCCGCCCCTGATAGGCCTGCCGCTGAGGGCGATGTTTGAACGGGTCTACGGTACGGAGCGGCAGGCCCGCACGCCGGAAGGCGGCGTGGACTCGGTGCTTGCCATCTACCGTGAGTACCTGCGCATCTACGAGAAGAAGTTGCTGAAGGTCTTTCCGGGCGTAATAGAGACTCTCGAGGCGCTCCGCGGGGCGGGAGTCCGTCTCGCTGTCGTCACATCCAAAATGGATTCCGTGGCCCTGCGCCACATGAAGCTCTTCTCCATGGACAGTTTCTTCGACACGATGGTCTCCGAGCAGGATACCGCCCGCCACAAACCCGAGCCAGACCCTTTCCTGCTCGCCTCTTCGCGCCTGGAAGTGCCGGCAGGGCAGTGCCTTGCCGTGGGTGACGCAATCGCCGACCTCCAGTCGGCAAGGGCCGCAGGAATGCGCTTCGGGGCGGCTGCCTGGGGAGCCGAACCCTTGGAGCCGCTGCTTGATGAAGAGCCGGACTACGTCTTTGATCGCCCAGGGGACATACTGGAGGTGCCGTCACTGGTGAGGTCCCGGGCCGCTTTTCACGCAGGCAAACACATACCATGAAGGCAGACGAGCGGTGACGTACGCGGGCAACTCTCGCAGCGAACGGACCTGGGGCGGCACTACCGCCCTGCTCTTGTCCCCCTGGCTAACTCCCAACGGCGCCCTCGGGCGCCAATCAGGCAGCGGTGCTTACTACTTCTTATTGAACCCGCCCGGCCGGCGGGTCTCACGGGCCTCGCTGACCACCAGTGGCCTACCGAGGAGCTCACGACCGTTGAGGTTCGTGATGACGTTTTCGGCTTCCGCGTCTTCCACGTCCACGAAGCCGAAACCGCGCGAACGTCCAGTTTCCCTGTCGGTTATGATCCTGGCGGACTGCACCGCGGCAAACTGGGACACCGTCTCGACGAGCTCTCCTTCAGTCAGGTTCCAGCTCAGATTGCCGAAGTAAAGCCTCTTAGTCAAAACCGTACCCTCCCGCACTACTCCTAAGCCATCTGTCCTGGCCGTATGGTTTGTTCCAACACCCTTGCCGGCAACACAAGAGAGTTGCCAACCCACGATCAGGAAGAAATCATGGCTCTTGGCAACATTCTAACATGTTTGGCTATAAACGGAAAACGCCCTTGTCCAATTATTGACAGGGACAAAATGGTGGGCCTCAGCAACGAGGAGGAATCGGACAGGACCCGACCGACAGATCAGGAGCCGGTGGCGTCCGATGCCACGGCCCGTGCCTGCGGCTTGATGAGAGAAACGACAAGCAGTTCTTCAATCGTGGTTATAGGGATAACTTCGAAGTCCTTCTGCTGTTTAAACATCTCCTGCCAGTTCTCTTTTGGGATCACGACCTTTGTCGCGCCGGCCTGCCGGGCGGCCGCCACCTTGGCGACAATCCCGCCCACCGGCTTGATCGCGCCACGGACGGACATCTCCCCTGTTATGGCGACTTCATTGTCGATAGGGGTGCCCGTGATCGCGGAGTAGATTGCCACGGCCATGGCTGCGCCGGCTGACGGCCCATCCACAGGAACGCCTCCCGGGAAGTTGACGTGTATGTCGAAGTCGCGGGGATCTTTGTCGAGCCTCCGCCTCAGCACGGTGATCACGTTCTCGACCGAGCCGACGGCCATGCTCTTGCGCTTCAGCCTGCGGGAGTACCCGCCCATCTCTTCCTCTTCAATGATGCCTGTGACAGTGATCTTGCCCTGGCCGGGCTTTGCCTGGATGACCTCGGCCTCAATCTCGATCAAAGCAGCTATGTTCGGCCCATATATCGCGAGCCCGTTCGCCAGGCCCACCTGCGGTGAATCGGGCACTCTCCGCTCGGGCCTCGGGGCCCTCTGCTCGCTCGACACCACCCACTCGATGTCCTCGACCGTTATCTTGTCGCGCTTCGCCCAGAGCGCCAGGCCCGCCGCGAGCTGGATGAAGTTCACGGCCTCACGGCCGTTCGTGGCATACTTCTTGATGACCTCAAGCGCGTCGGGTTCAAAGCCGTACCCTATCTTGGCGCACGCATTCAATGCGATCTGCCCGACTTCGTCCGGCATGAGAGTCCGGAAGTACACCTCTAGGCACCGCGAGCGTATGGCGGCAGGGATGTCCTCAGGCAACCGGGTGGTGGCCCCGACCATCCGGAAGTCCGCCGGAAGCCCGTTCTCAAACATGTCGTGTATGTGGCTCGGCATGTTAGAGTCTTCCGAGTTGTAGTAGGCGCTCTCAAGGTATACCTTGCGGTCTTCCAGCACTTTCAGCAGCTTGTTCATCTGGACAGGGTGCAGCTCGCCTATCTCATCTATGAACAGGATCCCGCCATGCGCGCGCGTTACAGCGCCGGGCTTCGGCTGCGGAATGCCTGCCATGCCGAGAGGGCCGGCTCCCTGGTAGATGGGGTCGTGCACCGAACCGATCAGCGGATCGGCGATGCCGCGCTCGTCGAAGCGGGAAGTCGTCGCATCTATCTCGATGAACCTGGAGTAGTCCTTGAAAGGCGAGTCAGGCTGGGCCTTAGCCTCTTCGAGCACGAGCCTGGCCGCGGCGGTCTTGCCGATGCCGGGAGGCCCGTAGACCAGGACATGCTGTGGGTTGGGACCGCACAGTGCGGCGCGCAGAGCCTTGAGCCCCTCCTGCTGCCCGATGATCTCGTCGAATTTCGTGGGCCTCGTCCTCTCGGAAAGGGGCTCGGACAGGCTGATGGCCCTGAGCTTGCGGAGTCTCTCGAACTCCTTCTTGGATTCGCGCTCGACCGCGAATTTGGAGCCCTGCTGGGACCTCAACAGGTTCAAGAAGTAGAGCCCTATCACGATGGCGAAGAAGATCTGAATGTAGGCGAGTATTCCACCAAAATCCACAGCAAAACCCCCCGGTAGTCCGCAGGTATATTATCCCTCCGGACCGGGGGGTCAAGTCGCTTCCACTGGAAACACTTCAGGCTATGCGGTTTCTTCCCTCTTGCGGCTCTTCCTATCCTGGGTGATGAGCATCGGCTGCTCTTTCTTGAGTATGACCTCTTTGGTGATCAGGACCTTCGTCACATCCATCCTCGACGGTGTTTCATACATCACCTCGAGCATGGCCTCTTCCATGATGGCCCTGAGCCCGCGAGCGCCGGTGTTCCTCTTCAACGCTTCTTTCGATATGGCGTCCAGAGCGTCATCCGTGAACTCCAGCGATATGCCGTCAAGGTCGAAGAACTTCTGGTATTGCCTGGTGAGCGCGTTCTTTGGCTCCGTCAGTATCCTGCGGAGGGCCTGCTCATCCAGCGCGTCCAGAGTGACGATCACCGGCACGCGCCCCACAAACTCGGGTATCATGCCGAACTTCAGCAGGTCCTGGGGCAGGATCTGGTCGAGAATCTCACCGATCCTCTTCTCCTGCTTGCTCTTGACGTCGGCGCCGAACCCCATGACCTTCTGGCCGACCCTCGTCTGGATGATCTTGTCCATGCCCTCGTAGGCGCCGCCGCAGATGAACAGGATGTTCGTCGTGTCCACCTGGATGAACTCCTGGTGGGGGTGCTTCCGGCCGCCCTGCGGCGGGACGTTCGCCACGGTGCCCTCAAGGATCTTGAGGAGAGCCTGCTGCACACCCTCGCCCGAGACGTCCCGGGTGATCGACGGGTTCTCGGACTTGCGAGCGATCTTATCGACTTCGTCGATGTAGACGATGCCCTTCTCGGCCTTCTCGATGTCGTAGTCGGCGGCCTGCACCAGCTTGAGCAGGATGTTCTCAACGTCTTCGCCCACGTAGCCGGCTTCTGTGAGAGAGGTGGCGTCCGCGATGGCGAACGGCACATTGAGCATGCGGGCCAGAGTCTGCGCGAGGTAGGTCTTGCCGCATCCCGTGGGCCCGAGCATGACTATGTTGGACTTTTGGAGTTCGATGTCGTCTACCTTGCCGCCGAGGTTGACCCTCTTGTAATGGTTATAAACCGCAACGCTCAGGGTCTTCTTTGCCTTGTCCTGGCCGATCACATATTGGTCAAGGAAAGCCTTGATTTCCTTGGGCTTGGGGACGTTCTTGAGCTCGAACTCGGGCTCTTCATTCAGCTCTTCTTCGAGTATCTCGTTGCAGAGCTCGATGCACTCGTCACAGATGTAGACGCCCGGCCCGGCAACAAGCCGTTTGACCTGGTCCTGAAGCTTGCCACAGAAGGAGCATTTCAGTTGTCCTTTGTCATCAGAGAACTTGAACATCGCTGCGCCTCCTCTGGGGCTCGCTCCTTTGCCTAACGTTTCGATGCGGGACAGGTGCCCTCGTCCTGACGCTTCCTAGCGCTTGCGCCTCGGGTCTGACGCCTCTGGTCTAACGCTTGCGCCTCGGTCTAGCGCTTGCGCCTCTGATCAAGGATCTCGTCAATAATCCCGTATGCCTTGGACTCCTGCGCGGTCATGAAGAAATCTCGCTCGGTGTCGTGTTCTATCTTCTCCAGCGGCTGCCCGGTGTGGTGCGCCAGGATCTCATTAAGCCGCTGACGGGTCTTCAAGAATTCCCTTGCGTGAATCTCGATTTCTGTGGTCTGCCCCTGGACGCCGCCCATAGGCTGGTGGATCAATGTCTTGGCGTTCGGGAGCAAGAACCGCTTGCCCTTGCTGCCTCCGGCCAGGATGACTGCGGCCATGCTTGCCGCGATTCCGATGCCGAAGGTCGATACGTCCGGCTTAATGTACTGCATGGTATCGTAAATTGCAAGTCCGGCCGTCACCGACCCGCCTGGCGAGTTTATGTATATCAGGACATCCCGGTCCGGATCTTCCACTTCCAGGAAGAGAAGCTGTGCCACAACTGCATTGGCAACTTGATCATCGATAGGTGTGCCGATAAATATTATGCGGTCCTTGAGCAACCTGGAATAGATGTCGTACGCGCGCTCCCCGCGCGGGGTCTGCTCGACCACCATGGGCACAAGGTAACTCATCGTCTGGCCTCCTTTACGCCGACCTCTGGCCCAACCTTCTGGCTGGTATCGCTGATCCGGCTGGCTTTTCGCCCAACAGGCCGGCTGTTACTCCTGCTCTGGCCTGGCTCTTCGCCAACATGCCGGCTGCTATTCTTGCTCTGGCTTGGTCTTCCGCCGGGATCTCGGCTGCTTGGCGGATGCGGTCTTCTCCTCCCCCGCCGGCTCGGCCAGAGTCTCTTCGCTTACGGCCGTGGCCTGCGCCTCTCCAGAGTCGGCGGTCGCGCCTTTGGCAGTCTCCGTGGCCTCCTCAACGGTTGCCCCACCCTCGGCGGCCTGACCTTCGTGGGCCGCGTTCTCGATCGCCCTGGAAGTGAGAAGCGCGATCGTCTTATCCGAGATTATCCCGTCCTTGAGCCTCTCTATGCCACCCTGGTTCATTAGCAACGACTTTATGATTTCCGGCTTCTGCCGGTAAGCTGCTGACATGTTTGAGATGGCCGAGTCAACTTCTTCCTGCGACGCTTCAATGTTTTCTTTCTTGCCGATCGCTTCGATAACCAAGTCGGTCTTCACGTTCCGCCCGGCCGCGTCCTTCATCTCTTTGCGCACATCGTCGAGCTTCTGGTCCGTGACGCGGAGGTACTCGTCGAGTGTGAGTTTCCGAGCTTCAAGCCGCTCCAGAAGGTCCTTGAACATCTCATCAGCCCGCCGGTCGATCATCACGGGCGGTATCTCGACGGTGCTCATATCCACTGCCCTCTGGACGACTTCGTTCTCATGCTGCCGCTTTATCTGCTGCTCCTTGCTCTCAAGCAGCCTATTCTCGATGTCCTTCCGCAGCTCCTCCACGGAGTCCTTGGAAGCGACAGACTTGGCGAACTCGTCATTAACCTCGGGCAATTCCTTCTTCTTGATCTCCTTGACCGTGGTCTTGAACACCGCTTCCTTGCCCGCCAAGTTCTCCACAGTGTAGTCCGCCGGGAATGTCGTGTTGACGTCCTTTGTCTCGTCCTTGGTCATCCCGAGCAACTGGTCCTCGAACCCAGGGATGAAACGTCCGGACCCGACTTCGAGAGTGTATCCTTGAGCGGCGCCGCCAGGGAACTTCTCGCCACCGACTGAGCCCTCAAAGTCCATCGTCAGAAAGTGGCCTTTCTCCACGGGCGCTTCGACCGGCACGAGTTGCGCCTGCCGTTCACGAAGCATTTCGACCTGGAAATCGACTTCGTCCATGGCGACCTCGGCAGTGCCCCTCGGGGCGCCGATCGTGGTGTACTCGCCGAGCGTCACTTCCGGCTTGACCGTCACTTGCGCCTTCAACACGAGCGGCTTACCGTCTTCCATCTGCTCGACATCCACGTCCGGCTGGTCCACGGGCGCAATCCCCGTCTCCTCGACCGCCCTGGCGTATACCGTCGGAAAGAGGCTCTCGAAGGCCTCGTCGTAAAGCACGCTTTTCCCGTAGCGCCTCTCGAAGATGTGCCGCGGGGCCTTGCCTTTGCGAAATCCCGGGATGCTGGTTGTCTTGACGAGTTTGCGGTAGGCCTGATCAACGGCTTTACTGAACTCATCTGCTTCAACTTCGATGTCCAGGCGTACCTTGTTTGTCTCCACTGTCTCTACAATTGCCTTCATGTCTCGTTGCGGCACCTACCA
>JAUYEF010000359.1 GCA_030691635.1 Bacillota bacterium | reverse complement strand
CTGGGGCGGAGGCCATGGAAGACCCCAGGCTGGCGAACCCTAGCGTAGGGCCTCCCAAGAGACCCACCGCATCTTCTCCTGACTCTGGAGGTGTCGTCATTTGGCGAACCTGCCGAAGTGGTTGGACGACGCCGTTGCCTTCTTCGTGGATAACATGCTCACGCGGCCCGGCTTCATACTTCTCATACTGCTCCTCATAGTTCTTTTGATCGAGACGACTGTCGTGGGCGGAGGCAAAGGTCGGCGTTAACGAAGAGTGTCGCGTCCTGTCGTGATGGTAGTGCTCAGTATAATGCCCAGTGCAGGGTGGGATCGACTGCGAACTTGTGCCCGCCTGTGATGTTGTTGATCCGCTGCACCTGCTCCTGTTCGGGCTGGTGCTGGCCGTCGGCCAGGAGAGCCGTCAAGTCGGTGACCTGTGCAAGAGGTCTCATCCTCAGAACGCGTACTGCGACTGGATGACACTGACGGCTGATATGAGGCAATCGATATGTTCGAGAGTGTTATACCACCCGATGCTTGCTCTCAAGGTACCGCACTCAAGGGTACCGAGAGCCCGGTGCGCCCACGGGGCGCAGTGGAGCCCAGCGCGGAGCGCGATACCGAACTTCTGGTCAAGTATCACACTCGCCACTGCCGAGTCGATGCCGCCTATCGTAAAGGATACGAGGCCGGTTTCGGGACGTGGCGTCCCACAATAGGGGTGGACCCCTGGTATCTCGGACAGGCCCTTAGTGAGCCTGCTCGCCAGTTCAACTTCGTGGGACGAAATTCTTTCCAGCCCTACTGAACCTATGAACCGTATGCCGGCAACCAGCCCGGCTATGCCGGGGAGGTTAGGTGTACCGGCCTCCAGAGCCCACGGGAGATCTGAGGGGTGCTCATCATCCTCCGACCGGTAACCAGTTCCGCCTTCGCGGAGTGGCAAAATGGACACATTGTCGGCCATGACCAGAAGGCCAACACCCATCGGACCATAAAGCGATTTGTGCCCTGGCGCCGCAAGCATGTCGATTCCCATCTGATGCATGTCGATACTGAGCACACCAGCGCTTTGAGCAGCGTCCAGAAGCAGGAGCCCTCCGGACCGGTGGACGATGTCTGCGATGTCTTTCACAGGTTGTACCCTGCCGGTTACGTTGGATACATGTGATATTACGGCGAGGTCCACACCGTCGCGGCACAGGTCCTCAAGATGGTCGAGGTCGACCAGGAAGCCATCCGTGCCCCGAGCTCGGAGTAGGACCACACCGTTGCGCTCCAGCCTTACAAGAGGCCGTGCCACAGAGTTGTGTTCATAAGGGCCAACCGCTATGCGGCTTCTCGGCCGGGCGAGTCCCTTTATGGCGATGTTCAATGAATCTGTGCAGTTGAGTGTGAACACCACATTGTGTGGCGAGGGTGCGTTGAAGAGGCGCATGGTCAAGAGACGCGCATCGTCGAGAACCTTCTGGGCGGCGACAGACATGCGATGGGATGACCTGCCCGGGTTCGCGGCTTCCCGGCGGAGACACTCATCAATGGCTGTGTAAACCGCATCGGGCTTCGGCCATGTCGTGGCCGCATTGTCAAGATAGACTAGCCCCTGCAATTGGGTTATCCTCCGATATACCTGCTGTAGATGCTCTTGGCAACCAAGGGGTCGACAGTGCCAAAGATGATCGCCCTGCCGTCGCAGAAAAGCACGATTTCGTTGGGCCCGATCCTTGCCTTTAGCAGGTAGTCGTTCGAGCTGACTTCGCCTACGCGACGCAGCGCAGCTGAGACGGCATCAAATTGAAACGCGCGACGTGGGTCTGGCACAACCTGGACTGCGTTCCGGCCGCAGATCGAGACGGTCGAGATGCGATCACTCTCAGAAAGCAGATCGAACCTGCGTACGCCACAGACGGGGCAATCAGGGCGCCTGGATATCTTGACGAGGTCGAACCGCGTGTGCCACAGGTCCACCATGGTTATCCCGGACGAAACCTCGTCTGGATGCCCTGCCAGGACTTTCAGCGCCTCCATCGCCTGGAGAGACCCGATAGTGAAAGCCACTGGCCCGAGGATTCCCGCGGTGTCGCAGGTGAGCGCGAACGTTGCGTCTGCAACTCCGGGCAACGCGCATTCATAGCACGCTGTGACGCCTGGGACTATCGACATGGCCTCACCATAAGTCGCGAGGCATGCACCATGGATCCAGGGTATACGGAGCTTGACACACGCCTGGTTTATCAGTGCCCGGGTGTAGAAATTGTCGAGGCCGTCCACTACCACTGTGGCGCCCGTTACGAGCCTCTCCACATTGGCGGGGTTTACATCGTCGACCACCGGCTCGTAGGCGACTTCCGAATTCACCAGCATCAGGTGCTCACTGGCCGCTATCGCCTTGGGCATACTGGCGCTTGCGTCGTTTTCGTCATAAAGCGCCTGCCGCTGGAGGTTGCTCCAGTCAACAAAGTCGCGGTCCACGAGCCGGAGTGTTCCGACGCCTGCTCGGGCCAGGAGGCCGGCCGACGTGCTTCCGAGGGCGCCCAGGCCTATTACGACCGCAACGCCGGAGCGGATGGATTCCTGCCCTTCCTCGCCAATTTCCTGTACCAGTATCTGCCTTGAATACCTATTGTCCATGCTGAGCGACAACCGCCTTTGTGCCGTCAGTCTCGATCAACGATGCGATGGTGATTTCACTAAGGGCGTGTAGAATCTCATGCTGCAACTTGACCCAAGCCGGACGACTCGGGCAGTTCTGCTTGCGAGGGCACCGGCTATCCTTATCGTCACCCGGTGCCAGCACGCACCCCACGGGCGCAATCGGGCCGTCGAGCAGAATCACCAGGTCAGCCACGGAAATATCCTTTGGATCACGTGCCAGCTGGTACCCGCCCTTCACTCCCCTTTCCGTTTCGACAAAGCCCGCCTTGCGCAGCTCGTGGAATATCCCGCCGAGGTAATGCCTGGAGAGGTGCTCGCAATCGGCAATCACGGAAAGAGGCACCGCATGCCCGCCTGACAGTCTCGCCAGGGTGCACAGGGCTCTAACGCCATAACGAGCCCTGGTAGACAGTCGCATGATCATACCTCGCAATCATTACCTGTTTACTTATATATATATTCAGTGTATCATGGATGCAAGAGTGACGGCACAATCAAATAGGGTGCGCACTGCTCTTATGACGAATGGCGGAGGGACTGGCCCGATGAAGCCTGGCAACCAGCGGTTTCATACGCCGTAATGGTGCCAAGTCCAGGCAAGCTTGACCGCTTGCTACATGAGAGGAGATACGCCTGGATTATCCGGCCTCTTCTCATCTGAAGAGGCTTTGTTGTTGAGCGTGAGCGCCCGCATAGGAGCCGGCGGAAGCGACAGGAGGACTAGCCATATGGGAGACAAGACACGAGTGCCAGGCTTTGACACGCTGGCGGTACATGCAGGACAAGAGGTAGATCCCACAACCGGTTCCCGGGCCGTGCCGATCTACATGACGACTTCCTATGCGTTCAAAGATGCGGAACACGCGGCAAGGCTCTTTGCACTTCAGGAGCCAGGCAATATCTACACCCGTATTATGAACCCCACGACGGACGTGTTCGAGAAGCGCATGGCGGACTTGGAGGGCGGCGCCGGTGCGCTCGCCACCGCGTCGGGCCACTCGGCCGAATTCCTCGCTATCACCAACATCGCCAGCATGGGAGACGACATCGTCTCAAGCAGCAGCCTCTATGGCGGCACGTTCAACATGTTCTCCACAACTCTCCCCCGCTTTGGAATCAGCACAAGGTTTGTCGACCAGTCGGAGCCTGAGAACTTCAGGAGGCAAATTGGGCCCCGCACCCGGGCGCTCTATGCTGAGACAATAGGGAACCCACGCGTTGATGTGCCGGATATCGAGGCGATCGCAAATATCGCCCACGAGGCTGGCATACCGCTCATCATTGACAGCACCTTCGCCACGCCGTACCTGTGCAGGCCATTCGAGTATGGTGCTGATGTGGTCATACACTCTGCGACCAAGTACATCGGTGGACACGGCACCTCCATGGGCGGAGTGATCGTGGATTCCGGTCGTTTCGATTGGACGAACGGCAAGTTTCCCGAACTCACCGAGCCCGACCCAAGCTATCACGGAGTCAGTTATACCGGAGCATTTGGGAGCTTGGCCTACATCGTCAAAGCACGAGTCCAGCTCCTGAGGGACATCGGCCCATGCCTGAGCCCGTTTAACTCCTTCCTGTTCCTGCAGGGACTCGAGACACTTTCCTTGAGGATGGCAAAGCATAGCGATAACGCACTGAGGGTGGCGGAGTTTCTGCAGGGACACCCGTCTGTCGGTTGGGTGGCCTATCCGGGTCTGGAGAGTCACCCGTCGTATCCTGTGGCACGGAGATTGCTGCGTAAGGGCTATGGCGGTATCATGGCGTTTGGAATCAAGGGAGGAAAGGAGCCCGGCAGGCGCTTCATCAATAGCGTCAAGCTACTGACTCTACTGGCGAATGTCGGTGACGCCAAGAGCCTCGTTATACATCCTGCGAGCACCACACATCGGCAACTCACGCCCGAACAGCAGGTGAGTTCTGGCGTAACCGACGATCTGGTACGGCTGTCTGTCGGCATCGAGGATGTCGAAGACATCATTGCCGACCTTGACCAGGCTTTGACGAAGGCGACTAAGGCCTGAGACAGCAGAACCACCGGCGGATCTCCTTCATGAGAAGGCGGGAGCGGCGGGGCCGCTCTTGCTACACAAAGCGCAGTGATTCGGATGGATCGATCCGCGACGTCCGCCAGCAAGGATAGGCTGTGGCAACTACACC
>JAUYEF010000274.1 GCA_030691635.1 Bacillota bacterium | reverse complement strand
GGCCGGGCCGACGTGCTCATCGGGCCGAACGACGCCCTGGAACTGCGGGACTACAAGACCGCGGACGATCCCCGGCTGATGGAGGACGCCGAACTCCAGGTCCGCATGTACGCCCTCGGCCTCAGGAAGTTGGGCGCCAAGGTGGTCAAGGCCGCCGTGGCCGACGTGGTCGAGAACCGGATCCACGAGGTCTCCCTCGGCCGGGCAGAGATGGAGGCGGCGAGCGAGATCGCCCTGAGTTGCGCGCAGGGGATTCTGGGGAGGCGGTTTGGGGCGAGGGTGGGGGAGCAGTGTGGGAGGTGCGATTTTGGGGGGATATGTAGGTTTGCCGGGCAGTAGTTCGGTGGCCAGTAGGATCCACGAGGCAACGACGTCCCCCGATCTTCAGTCGCGTCCGTTCTTCAGGTTGAAGAATATCCAAGTCCTGCGGTAAGGACGCCTGTTCTGAGGACTCCGCAGGACTTCTGAATTATGTAGGCAAATGATGCCCACAGATGCCCAAATATGGGGTCAAGGCTCGAATTCTAGGCCGCAAGGGGGACCCCTGTTTTGCTGGGGCATGACGGACCTGCGAACAAGCCTAGGGATCATTACTGGAATCAGTCCGTTCACGGGCATTCGTTTCAGTTCGTCGGCCCAATCGTCAGCATCGCTTGGTACGGGGAGGTAGCATACAGAATGGTCAAGCAGAAGGCCCATCGGCAGTCGGGCCCGTCGGATCGCCCGATAGCTCCTCCGGGCTGGATCCTCGGAGACTGCCATATTCACAGTGACGCGTCGGACGGCAGCTTCGACCCCGAGACCCTGCGTACCCTTCGTCGCCTCCACAACCATGATTTTGTGTGTGTGACTGATCATCTGGATCTGATCGAGGCTGGCTACGGCTGGCCCGACTATGTGGCCGCACTTGAGCGGGACTCCAGCCCATCCTTCACGCTGTGTCCCGGTGTTGAGGTAACTTGCGCAGAGAACGCGGGCGACGCCCTGGGATTCGGCATGCCGTTAACTGGCCTGGCTAGAGTCACCAACAAAGCCCATACCTGCGCTGACCTCATCCAGGCGCTCAAGAAGCAGGGACCGTTCGCCTCGGCATACATCGCTCACCCTGGCGGGGGCCTCGGTCCCATCAGATGGGCCGTCTGCGGTTGCGGATACGACGGGGTTCAGATCGTCAACGGGCTGACGGCGGACGATGCCCAGGCAGAACAGATATGGCTGGAGTCCTGCACAGTGCACCGTGAGACCTGTCAAGCTGCTGCCCTAGGTGGATCGGACGCCCACAAAGCGTTCGAGCCCACTGGAATGGGAACATGGCTGTATGCCCCGGAGTGGTCCATTGCTGCCACCTGGGAAGAAAAGATCAACGCGATCGCCGCTGCTCTCAAAGCAGGGCAAACCATCGCTACCGAACAAGGCAGCTTTGCCCTGTTGAGAGTTGAGGACGGTCTTCCAGGAGCTCGACTTGAGCGTCCCATCCGAGCCAGGATCGGGTACACGGTTCAGCTGATCGCCAGACAAAACGAGCTTAGGGCCAAGGTGGATTGGCAGGTTGTCCGGACAGGAAAGCCCCTGACCGGCACCGTTATCGACCTTGCCACGGATAAACGCGAGTGGAGCATCGGTCCACTCCGGGCTGAAGTGGTGTCCGGCCTTCAGAGCTACTACCTGGTTGCCAACTTTACCTACTTCGACGGCGACCTGCCGAGCGACCAAGACAAGGTTTATTGCGGGCCGATCTACGTGACGGGCGTGAGCACACCAGAAGCGGCGATAGCTGAAGAAGCAGGCGTTCCGGAGGGGCCCTCATCAAAGCCAGGCTAAATGGGATTACCAAGATGGGAGGAACTGGACGTCTCCAGGTAATCCATCGCGGAGGGATTCCCGGACTGCCGGCCGGTGCGAGGTGCAGCCAGCCTTACCTTTGTCGCCGGGTGCTTACCATGCCTACTGGTTTGCCTGCTAATTCGTAAGCTGTTCTTAGGCAACAAGCCTAAAACAGCTTGACAGCTACCTCGCGACCCGTAGTGTGACCGTGAGACCGAACAACCTTTGGGTTCCACCTGTTCGGACTTCCATGCCAAGGACACACCGATCCGCTACGATCTCGATGGCCTTGGCTGTTTCCCCCCGTGGTACAAGGTCACTGAAACCTAGGTCTGCAATGCCCGATCTGAAAAACGCTGCTGGCACTTTTTTGTGCCCCTATAGCCCTCTTCAGAGCATCAGTCCGCGACTCACTTCGGACAGAGAAAGGGTCTTGATCTGGACGCTGGTCTACTGATCAAGGACCCCTTAGACCCACCTAACCGGCTCCCCCAACTCCGCCAAGAATCGTGACCGAACACTCCGCGCAACACCCCCAGCTCGCGTTACATTCATCTCCGGCCACGTGACGACCAGCTTCCGCGACGCCCTCGTCATGCCGACATAGAAGAGCCGGCGCTCCTCCTCCAGTTGGTCATCATCGGTACGTGGATCCAGCGGCCCGCCCGGTAGCAGCAACGGAACGATCCACTCCCGCACCCCGATCAGGTACACCGCTTCGAACTCAAGGCCCTTGGCCGAGTGAAGGGTCATCAGCCGGACCTCGTCGCCGTCGGGGTGGATGTCTGGATCATTGGACTGAAGGGCGAGGGACCCCAGGAAATCGATGACAGAGCCCGACTGACCCGCTCGTTGGTCGTACTCCAGAGCGGCCAGGAGGAGGTCGTCCAGCGCTGACGGGTCGTGTTCATGCGGCTCGTCGGCCTCAGGGTGAACCCTAACCAGGGGCAATAGGGCGTCCACGGCCTTCGTCGCGCAATCAGGTCCTGCGGGGTAGTCCATGACCTGCTTGATCACAGCAAGCACGTTCCCAACCTCAGCGGGCACCCCTTCGAGCAACGAAGGCGGGGCCGAGCCCTTTGCGCCGGCCCCCTCAACGCCGCTGGCCGTCCTATCCGTGTCCGCCCAGTCCGGTGCCGCGGCCGCCGTTTCAGCTACAGACCTCAGCCGGCTCCTCGTAAGGCCAGGAAAGAAGCATCTCAGCGTCATCATCAGCGCGAACGGGCGGGCGGGGGACACGGCGCACCGGCAGGCGGCCAGGATGGCTTTGACCGCTCGATCCTCAAGGTAACCTCGATTGGTCATCAAACGGTAAGGGATTCCGCGCTGCTTGAGGGCTTCGCCCACTGCGTCCAGCAAACGCCCGGACCGCGCCAGCACTGCTTGGCAGCGGTATTTCGGACGGGCAAGCTCGTCCGTGCCCTGCTCTGCCTGCCTGTCCGCCCACTCCTCTATCCGTGTGGCCACCCACTGGGCCTCGTCCGGTTCGTTCCGTGCCTCATGGATGATAGCCGGTTCGCCCTCTGCGGCGAAGCCAAACGACATCTGTTTCACGACGCGTTTCCTGTTGCGCTCGATCACGCCCTTGGCAACGCTGAGGATCTGGCGAGTGGACCGGAAGTTGGTGCCGAGTACGAACTTGCG
>JAUYEF010000158.1 GCA_030691635.1 Bacillota bacterium | reverse complement strand
GGGCTTTGCGGTAGGCGGCTAAGGTCACGGCGGTCTCGCTACCCGGTCGGTTGACTTCGTTGACGAGCCAGCCGGTAACGCGCCAACCCGCCGCCTCCATGCGCTTCGCAGACTCAAACGGCAGGGCGAAAAACTCCCCGCCGCGCTGTAGGCAGCCCATGAGCAAGACAAGCGTGCCGCTGTCCCAGTACCCGAAAACCTTGGTCATGGCATCGAGAAAGCCGTCCACGTCCAAGTCCCCGAGCTGCGACGGGTGGGGCAGGTACTTGCCGCGCAACATGTCGGCGTACGGCGGGTCGAGGAAGATGAGGTCCGGCTTCTCAGGCACAGGAGGCGGACCGGCCAAGATGTCCCAACGTCCGTTGTCGTCTCGCTTGGGGTCGAGGTCGAAGCCGTAGGCCTTGCGATTGACCATGTCCTGGGCCACGTCGAGCACCACCCCGCCGCCGGCGAAGGGGTCGAGGATTACGTCGCCGGGCCTGCTGTGGTAGTACAGGATGTTCCGCACCAGCTCGGCAGGGACGTTGCCCGGGTGGCGTTGGCCGAAGCGGTCGTCGATTTTGAACCCGGCCCACAGACTTCCGATGACCGGGGTGAAGTTGAGCGGCTCAGGGTCATACCCACGGAGGATGGCGTCGACCTCCTCCGCCGTAAGGTTGAGCTGCACAGCGACCTCACGCTTTAGGGCACCGACTTTGTAGGCCGTCTTGACCTTGTCGCGAAAGTCCGCCCACCTGGTCGTGATGGTCGTCCGGGCCACACCGAACCGCTGGGCAACCTCCTCGTGCGTGGCACCGGCGAGCAGTAGCCTGGCCACGGCGGGTATGTCCTCGTCCTGTAGTTTCATCCTGCGGTCATCATTACAGGTAACTGTATCGTCGTCCGCCAGGATGTTGCTAACCCACTGCTGCGATAGACCCACCAGTTCGGCGATTTGGGACTGGGCTAGGCCGGATTCGCGGTATAGCCGCCGGATGGCCCGGTCTCTCTCCTCGCGGCTCAGCGGCACGCCGTGATCGCGGTTGAGCTTGAGCACCTCGGGGAGCAGGGCATGGTCGGGGAGGTCGCGCTCCTCGACCCACACCTCTGACAACCCTGCCTGCTTTGCCGCCTCAAGCCGATGGTGGCCGTCGAGGATCAGCATCGTGCCGCGCTGGATGACGATGGCCTTGGTCTTGCCGGCCAAGTAGAGCTGCCGGTAGCGCTCCACGGCGTCGAGGTTCAGGCCGCCGCGGAGCTTGAGGCGGTCGTCGAGGACCAAGTCAGCGAGCTTAGCTTTGACGCCCATCTTACCCCACCGGCAGCTGCGGCGCGTTCCGCCCGTCCTGTCCGCAAAGCACGACAACCTCGCGGGCCCTGGTCAGGGCGACATAGAACATGCGAATGAGCGGGTCGCGGATGAACGGTCCCTGCACCCACTCGCGCATGCCGCTGTAAGACAGGTCTGGGAACAGGTACACGACATCCGCCTCGCCGCCTTTGACGCTATGGATCGTACCGACCGTCACCAGCGGGCGTCTGAGCAGAGCGTCCGCGCCGTGGCACATCTGCCTGCGGTCGAGTTTCAACTGTTGTCTCATGCGCGTGATCGGGTTGCGGTTGTTCACGGGCTTGCACTCCTTTCTCGGTAGTGAGCAACCGCAGGAAAGCCGCGAGGATGCGCTCGGAGTCCGGGGTCTCGGAGTACTGCCGCTGAACCACCAGCTTGCCGCCCACTTCGCGCCCCTCCCCAAAGCTTCTGTTGCTCCTGTGACGAGTGTACATCAAGATCCAATCGGGGGTATGCACCCGACAACCCCCCCGACATCCGGCCCAATGGCGTGGAAGAGGTTGCCACTGTGGTGTGTCCTTGCAGATTCAACCAGGTTCGCGGCAGGTAGTCCTTCAGGGTCGCTACAGTGGCATCGGCAATCCCTAGCTCCACAGAGCGGAGCGCTGGCTTCAACGCGCCAATCCGGCTGCCGTTGCTGTTGCGGTTATGATATGGGAGAATCAGAGGGGGTCTTTGAACGGATAGCCATCCCGACATAGGTCCCAAGGTGGCAGGAGCATGGCAGTTCAGTTCCCGCTCAGATCAAGATGGTGGAGATTCGACGAGTACCAGGTCACGCAGGGTCACATCATGCCGAGTCCCGGTGCGAAGCTCGTCGACTACGACCCTTTTGCCCTGTACCGGGCGACATGGGATAGGGAGGGCAAGGCCAAGCGCAGGAGCCTGGGGAACCACCCCGCCTACGTCGAGCTCATGCACTTAGCGGGACGGCCCCATGACCACAATGCGATAGAGCAGTGGTGCAGTAAGCACGGGTTGCTCGGGCTGCTTCAGTTCCGATTAGTTCGGTTGGTCCACCAGGCGGACGACGCCATGCAGGTCGTCGAATCACCACAACGCCGCGAGGTACACATGGAGCTGGACGAGATGATCATGGATTCCCTCGCAAAGCCAGCGCGGGCGCTCTTTTTCACTGCGACTGGCGACATCGCGGACCGGTCGCCCGTGGAAACCCTCAAGCCGTACTTCCCCTCCATCGAGGTTTCGAAGTTCTCCACAGGGCATCTCCTCTGGGGGCTAGGGGCTCACGGTTCCCCCGATGACGAGGTGCTCCGCGACTACGCTGAACCCGTGAATGAGTTCATAGATGCGGCCAATCAGCTCAAGGAAGTCTTCCGTACTCTGACCCGCGTCGAGAACGATTGGCCTCGACGCTGGGCCTCGGAGTTGCTACCTCCCGATTACGTCCGCGCACTGAGCTGTGCATGGGAAGACCTCAGCTGGAACGACGAGGCGTGGCTACCACGCTGGCGGTTCTCATCGCTCTTGGCAGCCCTGTACACCATGATGCGGCTTGATGTTGGCGGGGGTAAGCTGATGCGCTACTGCAGGCGGCTAAAGTGCGGTATGCCGTTCATCACGGACAACGTCCAGCAGCATTACTGCAGCGTCCAGTGCGTCAAAGCAGAGGAGAAGGCGCGGGAACGTGGCCGCAACAGGTATCTCCGCCGCCGAGTAAAGGAAGAGTTCGAGCGGGTGCTCTCCCATCTCAAGAGCCGTTATCCCGATGCGACGCCCGAGAAGTTGTACGGCGAGCTGCGCAAGTGCGAGACAGGCGTGACCGACAGGGTGACCATAGAGGTCAAGCGCGAGTACCCCTTGTCCTACGAGGCGTCATTGTGTGATCACGGCATCAGGGTGTGGGAGTCTCTGATGGATGAGGTGGGGGTTCGGCCAAGGAACGCCCGGGGCCCGGCGTGACGCTATAGCTGGACAAGCCTGCATTGAAACCTCCCCCAGCCGTTGTGGTCCCGCCCGTTGGCCCACGCTCGACAATCCCCCACAAACGCATTTCCCCGCCCCGGACAAA
>JAUYEF010000147.1 GCA_030691635.1 Bacillota bacterium | reverse complement strand
AACCTTAAGACAGCCGGACTCAATACGGGTCCGGCTATTGCTTTCTCCGCTGTTGCTCTTACGCTGGTTACTCTGGTTGCGCCCAGAGGCCCTGGCGGCGCGCGGTTCCGCCCGGCCGGCGCCCCAGAGCGCCGGATTGATCAAAAAACGCGCAGTGACGGCCGGAAGCCCGCCAGTTCTTGCGCAGCTGCCGGCTGAGACTGATCAGCAATTGGCGTTCTCCACGCGAACGCGAGGTATGTAGAAAGCTCTCAAGAAATCTACGAAACTAATCAACGGCTCAAGCACCACATGGCACCGGCAGCGCTGCAAACCTCTTTGGGGCGATCCTGCATTGGTTGCCCGATAGTGGCCCTATGCTTGACAATAAGCGCTGGCATCCTGTACAGTCTGTCTGCACGGCGGGTCCGAACGATGGTTCAGGATCACGTGGAACGCGGGCGATGTGCTTTGAGGGCATCTTTATGATCAGGCGATTTGCGCGTGGCAGAAGAAGCGATTCGGCCCGGCGCAGGAGCCGGCGCAAACCTTGATGAAGGCCCAAGCCTTTGACATACACAAAGGATCCAACACCCGAATCACCGGCGCAGCCTGGAAAGGGGCAAGCCACCGCGCCTCTGGCCGAGGCCGTGTTCAAGTATGCGGCGGAAGACCCATTGCGGCTGCACTTCCCCGGTCACAAGGGCAGAGCGCTCTCTCCCATGGCGGAACGCCTGATGGGGCATGCGCTCACCTATGATCTTACAGAACTGCCTGGGCTTGACGACCTTTTCGCGTCCTCTGGCCCCATCGAGAGGGCACAGGCCCTTGCCGCGGAGGCCTTCGGCTCTGATCGAGCGTTCTTCCTCGTGGGCGGGGCGAGCGCGGGCGTGGTCGCCGCGCTCTGGTCCGCCTTGTCCGACAAAGACGTGCTGGCCCTGGCGCGGACAAGCCACCGCTCCGCAGTATCGGCGCTGTTGCTCTCGGGCGCTACGCCGCTGTGGATCCGCGGCTCCTATGAGCAACCGTGCTACGTTCCTATGCCGGTGAGCGCGCAGGAGCTCCTTGTCCACTCGCGGCGGGAAAGCCCGGATTGTCTGCTCGTCACGAGTCCGACGTACGAAGGATTTCTCGCGGACCCAGCCGGAACGGCCGAGGCGACAGCAGCTCAGGCAGGCCTGACCGCACCAGCCCTCGCTGACGAGCGGCCCATTATGATCGTCGATGAAGCTCATGGCGGCCACATGTACTTCTTGGATGCCGCGACTGCTACGGCTTCCGGCACGGCGTCCGCCTCGGCGCGACGCAACCCGACCAGGGCACTGGAACAGGACATGGACGCCTGCATCCACGGCGCGCACAAGACACTCGGCTCGTTGACCGGCACCGGGCTTCTGCACTTGAAGGGCAGGAGACTCGACCCTGGCCGGGTCAACCAGGCGCTGCTCACGATCCAGACGAGCAGTCCGTCCTACCTGATGATGGCATCTTTGGACCTGGCGCGGAGAGACATGGTCATGAACGGTCGCAGGTGGCTGGCCGAGGCTGTCGCGGAAGCCGGGGCAGCCCGGCAGGGCCTCACAAGCACAGGCATAGAGTTCTGCTGCGCGGACCGGCCTTCTGACCCGACCAGGCTGATCGTCAGGTCTGCACAGTTCGGGATGACCGGGCGTGGACTGTTCGCGAGACTTCGCGAGGAAGGTGTGCAGGCAGAGCAGGCGGGATTGTTGTATGTGCTATTCGTTTTCTCGATCGGCGATTCACCAGGATCGGGACGCCGGCTTGTGGAAGTTCTTACCAGAATTCAGATGAGTGCAAAAGATCGGCCGGACGCGGCGGGGACCCGCCCCGACAGCATGCGAACCCAGCCAAACGGGGCTCGGACCCGGCATGGCACGTACGACCACGATGTCGCAAGGGCCACGGGTGCGGCACAGGCACTGGCGGGCATGGACCTGCCGGTCGCGGCCCTGACGCCGCGCCAGGGCTGGATTGCGCGCTGGCGTGAAGTGCCGTTCTCCGAAAGCGTGGGTCGAGTGGCCGCAGAGAGCATCTTCCTGTACCCGCCTGGGGCGGCGCTGCTGGTGGCCGGGGAGATCATCCCGCCGTCGCTGCCGGAACTGGTCAAGGAGCTACACTTGCTGGAAGCGGATTTCCAGGGCCCAGCCGACTTGAGCATGGCCACATTGCGCGTAGTGGAGGGTTAACCATTTGAGCAGGAGAGGGGCTTTCATAGTCTTCGAAGGTTGCGATGGGTCCGGGAAAACGACTAACATTACGAGGCTGGTCGCAGAGCTTGGCGCGAGGGGCTACGGCGTGACCCCAACACGTGAGCCTGGCGGCACGGCGATCGGCGAGAAGATACGTTCGGTGCTGCTGGACCGCAAGAACCTGCGCATGTCCATGCGGTGCGAGGCGTTGCTGTACGCAGCGTCCCGCGCCCAGCTGGTGGAGGAGACGATCGCTCCGGCGATCGAACGCGGCGATGTCGTCATCTGCGAGCGGTACTACTACTCGTCGCTGGCCTACCAGGCATGGGCGGGCGGGCTGGACCCGGAGTTCGTGCGCCGGCTCAACGAGTGGGCCACGAAGGACATATCTCCCGACCTCGTCATCCTGCTCGATGTGGACCCGAAGCAGAGCCTCGGCCGGAAGGAAGGCGGGTTTGACCGGATTGAGGGACGGACTCTCGATTACCACAAGACCGTGCGTGACGCGTATCTTGGCCTTGCCGCGGCCGAGCCCCGTCGCTACCGCATCATAGAAGGGGCTGAGCCCATCGACATCGTCTGGAGCCATGTCTGGAGATACGTGCAAGAGCTTCTTGTGGGCGCGAGAGGGCAGGGATGAGCCTGCCGGGCATAGAAATGTTTTAGTAAAGCCATTTTCTTAGTCTTTAGCGAGGAGGTGCATCGCGTGAAACTGATCATTGCGGTAGTCCAGGACAAGGATTCCATGCGTCTTGTCGAAGGGCTGGTTGACAAAGGTTACCGGTCCACGAAGCTTGCCAGCACCGGCGGCTTCTTGAGGGAGGGCAACACGACGCTCCTGATCGGTGTGGAGCAACAGCAAGTTGACGAAGTGGTGTCAATTATCAAGAAGACATGCCGGTCAAGAGAACAGCTTGTCACTCCCATATCCCCTGTGGGTGGCCCGACGGACCTCTATGTTCCCTATCCAGTGGAGGTCGTGGTGGGCGGGGCCACAGTGTTTGTCCTGGATGTGGAGCGTTTCGAGAAGGTCTAGCGGCCCAGCATGGCTACCTTCAGCGTTACAGGCCAGCCCGTAGCTCAGAAGATCATAGAGTCCTCCCTGGCTGGAGGGCGGGTGAGTCATGCCTATCTGTTCTCCGGCCCCGACGGGACCGGCAAGAGCATCCTGGCGCTTGAGTTCGCACGCCACCTTACTGGCTCTGCACAATCCACGAACCACCCAGATATCCTCGTGTGCGAACCTGAAGGCGCCACGTTCAAGATTGACCAGGCCAGGTGGGTGCAACGAGAACTCTCCATGAAGCCCCTGTCCGCCGGGCGGCGCGTGGCCATCATTAAGCAGGCCGAGAGGATGACGGCTGAGGCGGCGAACAGCCTGCTGAAGGTGCTTGAGGACCCGCCTGCCGGGTCAGTGCTGATGCTGCTCACCTCGAACGTGAATGCCATCCTGCCCACGATCGTGTCCAGGTGCCAGGTGATTCCCTTCAGGCCGGCGCTGCCCGAGGACGTTGAGGGCTTCCTCGTGTCAAACGGCGTGCCGCTCGAAAGGGCCCGGACTGCGGCGGCGCTGTCCCAGGGTATAATCGGGAAAGCACTGTCGCTTGCGTCTGACGAGGGGCCGGGCAAAGAGCGGGCGCTCGCCGCGAGATGCCTCTCTGCATCCGACGACGCGGACCCGTTCGAAAAGGCGGCGCGATTCTCGAACGACAGGTCCGAGACGGCTGAGATCCTGTCATTCATCGCCTGGTTGATCAGGGATGCCATCGCCGTCGCGAGCGGCGCCAACGAAGCGGCGGTGCTGAACCTGGACGCGATGGATGTGATCGAACCATTGTCACTGGCCCCAGGCGAGAACCTCATGCAGGCAATGCACGAGGCAAATAAAGCCAGAGACCGCATTGAGCATAATTGTAGTATCCAGTGTACACTTGAGTTGATGTTTATGAGGTTCGAGAAGTTGATCGTGCCCGCATCCGGCCGGCGCGGCCGTTAATGGAGGATGGATTCCCGTGGTCAAGGTTGTTGGAGTCAGGTTCAAGAGCGCAGGCAAGATATACTACTTCGACCCGGCCGACCAGGCCGTAAAGACTGGTGACCCGGTCATTGTCGAGACAGCGAGAGGCCTCGAGCACGGGTCGGTTGTGCTTGGATGCAGAGAAGTGCCCGAGGAGCAAATCGTCGCGCCGCTGAAAAAAGTCATCAGGAAGGCGTCCGACAAAGACATCGAGCAGATCAGCGCGAACAGAGCCAGGGAAAAGGATGCCCTCGAGACATGCGCGCAGAAAATCTCGGCTCACGGCCTCGACATGCATCTTGTGGACTGCGAATACACGTTCGACAATTCCAAGATAGTCTTCTATTTTACCGCTGACGGGCGAATCGATTTCAGAGAGCTGGTCAAGGACCTTGCTTCAGTGTTCCGGACGCGGATTGAACTGAGGCAAATTGGCGTGCGCGACGAGGCCAAGATCCTGGGCGGCATAGGCAACTGCGGCCGGGAGTTTTGCTGCCGGTCGTTCTTGGGCGACTTCCAGCCAGTGTCGATCAAGATGGCGAAGGAGCAAAACCTCAGCCTCAACCCATCCAAGATATCCGGTGTCTGCGGCAGGCTCATGTGCTGTCTCCGGTACGAGTGCGACCATTACGAGGATTCCCGTCAAGGCATGCCTGACGTGGGGACAAAGGTCGTAACCGTGGAAGGCGAAGGCAAGATTGCTTCGGTCAACGTGCTGCGCAGCACGGTCAGCGTGGCTCTGGAAGGCGGCAAAACGGCTGAGTTCCCGGCAGAAGAGGTTGAGGTGAAGAAACCCTCGTGCCCGGGCGCATGCGCCGCGCCTTGTCAGACGCCGTGCCCGGCGAAGCCGCAGGAGACCGCGGAACGCGCGAGTGATGAAGCTACGGAGGAGCCTCCAGCGCCAAAACCGGAATGAGCGGCAAACTTTTCGTCTGCGCGACACCGATAGGCAACCTGCAGGATGTCACGCTCCGGCTGCTCAGCGTGCTTGGGTCCGTCCATGTCATCGCCGCTGAGGACACGCGCCACACCCGGAAGCTCCTCTCTCACCACGGGATTTCCAGGCCCCTTGTGAGCTATCACGAGCACAACAAGCGGCAGGCCGGGGACGCGCTGATCCAGAGGCTCCTGGCAGGCGAGGACGTGGCGCTGGTCACCGACGCCGGAGTGCCCGCGGTATCCGATCCTGGGAACGATCTGGTGGCCGAGGCCGCCAGTCTCGGGATCGCGGTGGTGCCCGTGCCCGGGCCGAGCGCGCTGACTGCGGCGCTGTCTGTGAGCGGGCTTGCCACCGACGAGTTCACTTTCGTGGGCTTCCTGCCGAGGGGCAAGAAGCGCATGGTGGCCCTGCTGGAGGAGTTCCGCGCCCAGAAGAGGGCGCTCGTCGCGTACGAGTCGCCCAAACGGCTCCGGTCGTCTCTGGAAGTCATGGCAGGCTTCCTCGTAGACCGCCGGATCTGCGTCACTCGTGAGCTCACAAAGGTGCATGAGGAAGTGTTCAGAGGCACCGTATCCGAGGCTAGGGAGTTCTTCTCTGGAAGGGAAGTGCTCGGTGAGATCACTCTAGTCCTCGAAGGAGCGAGAGCAGACCGCCGGGCGGAGACAGTGGCGGCAGACGTGGCGAAGATGTCCGAGCAACAGGCTGCGCTGGATGATGTGATGCGCCGGGTAAAGGGCGGTGCGCCCCTGAACGAAGCGGTGCGTGAGGTGGCACGGGAGACCGGCCTGAAACGCAACGATCTCTACAGGGTTGCATTGGAGCGAAAAAGAGACCAATAGAGGAAGTAGGCATACGCAGGGCTAAATCCGCATGTGGGTTTGGCCCTTTTCAATTCCGGGAGGTGTCTTTTATGTTCGACATACTGATCAGAGGCGGCAGGGTCTATGATGGCACCGGTGCGCCGTGGTTTCACGCAGGGGTGGCCGTGCAGGGCGGCAAGATTGCCGCGATAGGCCCCATCGCGGCGTCTGAGGCCCGGCGAGTCATAGACGCCGGGGGCCTTGCCGTGTCACCGGGGTTCATAGACATACACTCGCACAGTGACACGGTCTTCCTCGCCAACCCCAAGGCTGACAGCAAGGTGCGGCAGGGCGTCACGCTCGAGGTGGCCGGGAACTGCGGCAGCTCCGTGGCTCCAGTCACGGAGAAGTCCCTGGAGCGGACTCAGCAGAACACCCGGGGCGAAGCTGAAGTCACCTGGAGGACGATGGGAGAGTACTTCGACGCGCTGGATCGGTCAGGTGTGACCACCAACTTCGCGTGCCTGGTCGGGCACGGCCAGGTCAGGACGGGCGTGATGGAGTATGACCGTCGCCCGCCCACAGCGGCGGAACTTGACGCGATGAAGAAGCTGGTCGCGCAGGCCATGGACGACGGGGCGGTCGGCATATCGTCCGGCCTGATTTACCCGCCGAGCTCCTACGCGGAGACCGACGAGCTCGTCGAGCTTGCCGGGGTGGTCGCGGCAAAGCATGGCCTGTATTTCACTCACATGCGAAATGAAAATGTCGAGCTCCTCAAGTCGGTCGCGGAGGCCATTGAGGTCGGCGAGAAGGCGGGCCTCCCGGTCCAGATAGCTCACCACAAAGCCAGCGGCCAGAAAGCGTGGGGCCTGGTCAAGCAGTCGCTGGCGATGATCGATGAAGCAAGGATGCGCGGAGTGGACGTCACCGCGGACCAGTATCCTTACATCGCGTCATCAACGGGGCTGACCTCGATCATCCCGGGCTGGGCCCACGAGGGAGGCCGGCCCGCGATACTCGCGAGGCTCAAGGACGCCGAGACGAGATCCAGGCTGAAGATCGAGGTCGCTGCCGGCAGGGGCGATACTTGGGACAAGCTCATCGTGTCGAAGGTCATAACGGAGAAGAATAAGAGGTTTGAAGGCAAGAGCGTGGCAGAGATCGCGGCCATCCTCGGCAAAGAACCCTGCGATGTGGCTTTTGACCTGCTCATCGAGGAGGACTGCGAAGTCGGGCAGATCAGCTTCGGCATGTGCGAAGAGGACGTCATGACGGTGATGCGCCACCCCTTCATCATGCCGGGTAGCGATGGCAGTTCGCTCGCGGAGCATGGCGTGCTCGGTGAGGGCAAGCCGCACCCTCGGAACTACGGCACCTTCGCTCGGGTCCTCGGCAAGTATGTCAGAGAAGAGCATAATCTCAGGCTG
>JAUYEF010000206.1 GCA_030691635.1 Bacillota bacterium | reverse complement strand
GCTTCACCTTCGACGGCCACGCTCAGGAGTTCCTGAAGCGCGACCTGCCCATCCAGGAGATGGGCGCCTACATCAACAACGATGTCCTGGTTGGAGACCTTTTGAAGACCCCTAAGGGCAGCCAGCTATTCACCCTTTTCGGCCAGGCCGACATCGGCGTCGAGAAGACCAAGGACGGCTATGTCGTAGAGGTGCGCGGCGTCGACCTCTACAACCCCCAGACGGGCGAGGTGGAAAGCGAAGGCGGCTCTGAGATCGCTGCCTGGTTCCTCGACCCGGACTATGACCAGCGCACGTTCAACATCGGCCAGGCCTTCTTCCCCGGCGGCACCAATGCCTGGGAGAAGCTTCAGCGCGCCCTCAAGGGCATCATTGACCCCGACCAGTTCGAGCCACTGCGTGGCTTGAAGTCGTTGCCGTTCGAGTCCGGCGAGCAGAACCGCGTCGCGGTCAAGGTGATCGACCATCGGGGCAACGAGATGCTGGAGGTCTTCGACCTTTCGAAGATGGGGTCGGCATGAGCAACATCGTCGAAAACCCCATCCTCAATAACCCGTTTGAGGAGCCCACCCGCTATCACCACTTTGCGCCCGGCGAGGAGCCCGAAGTCCGCGATGGCCGCCGCCCGGCCCAGTACCTTATGGCGCGGCGCAACCGGACGGGCCGCGCCGTCCAGATCATGCACGAATACCGGGGGCTCGAGGGAGTCAACCGTATCCGTGAGCGAGTCAACAAATGGCGCCAGAAGGGACACCGAGGTGTCACGCGGACAACCCGGGAACTCCTGCAATACTGGACATCGCCGGAGCGGGAACCGAAGCTCTTCTTCTGCCAGCTTGAGGCCGTCGAGACCGTCATCTGGCTAACCGAGGCCCCCGCCGCCGACAAGGTGGGCATCGAGATAACGAGCCCCGACCCGTTCATCCGCTGGTGCCTGAAGATGGCGACGGGCTCCGGCAAGACCGTCGTCATGGCCATGCTCATCGCCTGGTCGATCCTGAACAAGGTGCGCGACCGCCAGAACCCCCTCTTCTCCGATGCCGTCCTGGTCGTCTGCCCCAACCTCACGGTCAAGGGCCGGCTCCAGGTTCTCTACCCTGACCGCGAGGGCGTGGACGGCGAAGAGTCCTACTACTCGAAGTTCGACATCGTGCCGCCCACGCTGCGGGGATTGCTCGCCCAGGGCCGGGTGCTGGTCACGAACTGGCACGGCTTTGCCCTGCAAGACGACACGAACAAGCGAGGCGTCGTGAAGAAGGGCCCCGAGAGCGATTCCGCCTTCTGCGACCGCGTGCTGTCGGAGCTAGGCCGTAAGGGCAACCTGCTGGTGCTCAACGACGAGGCCCACCACGCGTATCGCTTCTACACGGGCGAGACAGGCGAACGTGAAGAGGACATTGTCGGCGAGGCTATCGAATCGGACTACTCTGACAAGGAGGAGGCTGAACGGGCGCGGGTATGGATCGAGGGGCTCGACCGCATTCACAAGGTGCGGGGCATCCGGCGTTGTATCGACCTTACCGCCACCCCCTACTTCCTGAAAGGCTCCGGCCGAATCGAGGGTGAGCCCTTCGACTGGATAGTGTCGGACTTCGGCCTGCTGGACGCCATCGAGAGCGGCATCGTCAAGGTGCCTCGCATCCCCAACTGGGACAACTCGGAGCGCACAGAGCCCAAGTACCTGCGCCTGTACCACCAGGTGAAAGGACGGTTGCCCAAGTCGGAGAAGGAGCTAACCGCCGGAGGGAAGAGTGTCGCCCTGGTCGAAGAGGTCCAGGGGGCGCTGACCACCCTCGCCGACCAGTGGGTACAAGACCGCGACGCCTGGCAACAGGCTAGCCGTCCCGTTCCGCCCGCGATGATCATCGTGTGCAGCAACACTGCCGTGTCCTCCCTGCTGGCCGATTTCATTGGCCGGCAGGGCAAGGTCCACCCCGACCTTCGCAACAGGGAGGGCGATCTGCCGACGTTGCGCATCGACAGCAAGCTCCTCAAGGACTCAGAGATCAAGGGCCTGAATCAGACTCAGGAGGAAGCCGCCGAGAAGCTGCGGGAGATCGTCCGCACCGTGGGCAAGCTGGGCGGACCCGGCGAACAAATTCGCTGCATCGTTTCGGTCGGTATGCTTTCCGAAGGATGGGACGCCCAGAACGTGACGCAAATCCTGGGCCTGCGGGCGTTTTCGTCGCCCTTGCTGTGCGAACAGGTCATCGGGCGTGGCCTCCGCCGCTTCAACTACGACGACATGAGCGTTCCAGAGACAGTTGACGTATATGGCATCCCCTTCGAAGTGCTGCCCATCGCTAAGGTCGGGCCGTCCGCCCGAACCGAACGCACGATAATCACGGTGAGCACCGTGACCGAGCGCCGGAAGCAACACGAGATCCTCTTCCCCCGCGTCGTAAGCTACATCTGCGACGTAAAGTACCGCATCAAGGTGGACATCGACTCCATGGCGGAGGTGGTAGTTACCCAGACGGAAGAGCCGACTCAGACAGGAGTGCAAGAGCCGTGGCGACTCCGTGACATGCCAGCCGAATACCACACGCGCGAGGAATTCTACGAACGCAATCGGGTCGGCGCTGCCTTGTTCAACGTTGCCGCCCGCGTGACGGACAGCCTCCAGAACCGCATGCTCTTCCCGCAGGTGCTGCGAGCAGCACGGCGCTACTACGGCGAGAAGGTGAAGTACGGCCCTGGCGTTGACGAGCGGGAAGTGTGCCTCGAAAAGTACACCAACCTCATAGCCAACAATCTGTCAGCCGCCATACGCAGCGATGACGACGGGGGAGGTCGTCAGCGGTTTCTCCCCGTGCTCGATCCCTATCGACCCGTCGGAAGCACGAACGGAATCTTCTTCCAAACGTCGCTCTATTGCGTTGCGGCGACGAAGAGCCACGTCAGCCACGTAGCCTGCCATTCGAAAGTCTGGGAACGGGACATAGCCGTCAAGCTGGAGCAGAACCCGCGAGTCGAGAGCTACGTCCGCAACTACAAGCTGGGCTTCTCGGTTCCGTACGACTGGGCGGGCCAAACCCACCCGTACGAGCCTGATTTCATTGTGCGACTCCGCCGTGACGACGGCTCGCTTGTCAACGTCGTCCTTGAGGTCAAGGGCATGATGGACAACCGCGACCGCGCCAAGGAGGCCGGAGCTCGCCGATGGGTGGACGCCGTGAACAACTGGGGGAAGCTAGGCGCGTGGGAGTACGTGATTGTCGCCGAACTGGCACGCCTGGAAACAGTGCTGGACGGGCTGGCTAGGGGGAGCGGCCAAGCGCCTGGCTTGCAGAGGCGCTCATAGGCATTCGGGAGTGGGCGTGCTCCCCCCGCTGGTACGCGCATTCGTGATGCTGTTCCGGGGGCTCGAAGACTAGGACACCCTATGTACCGTCTTCGGGGTCGCCTACGATGCAGAACGGCTGCGGCTGGGCCGTCCCCACTCCTTCCGGCCTCACCCTACGCCCAGGCCCCCATAGGTGGTAATACTCCCCCAGGAGTCTCAACGTGACCAAACGTTCCTTGTCCAGCCTCAACAGGCCCGCCGCATGGCCGGACGCGGCCCTCAGCACGTCCTCCGCCGATAGAAGTTCTTGCTCGCGAACGCGTGCTAATGCCTCTCGGCGATAGCGGCGAATAGGCCTGCCGTGGCGGTCGGCCAGGTCGCCAGATTCGGTTCGATACGGCGAGCCGGTTCTAGGCATTTGCAGCGTTATTGTAGCGGAAATGCAGCGTTCACCCCAAGCTGTTCGTCGCTAGACAGACCGCGATCGAGTCAGAGCAGGCTCGCCAGCACTCCATTTCTTACAGGATACTAGTGATCGGTCCACAGCGG
>JAUYEF010000184.1 GCA_030691635.1 Bacillota bacterium | reverse complement strand
ATACAGCGCCGGATGCCAAAGCGGTTTTTTCTTGGGCAGGTGGCTACCATGATAGTTGGTCAGAACCTGGCTCGCGAGGGTCTGGCCGCTGTAATTGACTACTTCGGGATGAACCCACAGATCAGGCGTAGCATTTACCTTGCCACATGCGACAGCGCGTCGGGGCTTCTGCAGCGTGCCTTCATCCGGCCGCTCGCGTCGCTGACCCTGACTGGATTGGTTGAAAACAGCGAAGCGACCGGCAAGTCCGCCTCCGTGACCCTAAACGAGTTTCTAGTAAAACTGTCCGAACCCGGTATCGAACCGATTACCCTCCACACGTCATCACGATCCACACATGACCTTGCCATCAAGCGCCCAGGGGAGGAGGTCAAGCAGACGCACGAGGGCCAGCCGGTACCTGAGCCGATTGAGAGCGAGCACGAAATCGAAGGAGAGCACCCTCCGGAATCGGTTGTGCTCGACCCACTGCGCGAGCAGGGCACAAGCGAGCAGCTTAAGGCCGTTACGTTCGTCGGCGGGATCGCGGCGTACAGGAATGACAAGATGGTGGGCTTTCTGGACGGCAACGACGCGCGAGGCTACCTCTGGGCCGTCGGCAGGGTGCGCAGTGGGATGCTTGAGGTGACCAACCCGTTCTCCACGGCCGGCGACCTGGCGCTTGAAATCGTCCGCGCTCCAGCCAGCATGCAGGTCAGAATTGAGGGAGGTAGACCTTCGATAACCGTCAAGGTCAACGTGGATCTTCAGGGCGGATATTGGACCATGGATACGCCGCTCTACGAGCCCGGGGCGGTCCAGACTATCGAGGCTGCGGCTGCATCCACAATCCAGGCCGAGATCATGCGATCGCTTCAAATCGTCCGCGAAGAGCTCCGGACAGACATATACGGTTTCGGCCAAGCCATCTTCCGCAAGAACCCTAAGCTATGGCATTCGCTGGCGGATGACTGGAATGACCGTGGCCTGCAGGAGCTCCAGATCGACGTGCAGGTCCGGACGAGGCTGCGCTCTCCGGACGGGAAGCTCCCACGCCACCGGGGCGGATAGCTGCGTCAGGAGGAAGGCCTGCTCTTAGGCGACGGTGCCGCGTTCCGGTGTGTAGCTGAGGTGCTCGCGCCGATCGACGATATCGTGAAGATGCCGGATCGTCTGCCACACGTCCTCAAAGGTGCAGTACAGCGGCACCGGGGCCAGCCGGATGACGTCGGGTGGCCGGAAGTCGGGTATGACACCGCGGGCGCGAAGGGCCTTTACGATGCGGACGGCCTCGGGGTGCTCCAGGGCGATGTGGCCGCCGCGGCGGACGGGGTCGCGGGGCGTACCGACGCTGAAACCTAGGTCCCGGCCGGTGAGTTTGCAGTCAACCAGGGAAATGAGGTACTCGGTCAGCCGCATCGATTTCTCCCGGATGGCGTCGACGCCCGCCTCAAGGGTAACGCGCAGCGCCCCGGCGACGGCCGCGGTCGCCAGGACCGGAATAGTCCCGACCTGCCAGGCGCCGGCGTCGCCCGCACCCTCCCAGTCCAGCCGCATGTCAAACTGCTTGTCCTTGCGATAGCCCCACCAACCCGCCAGCCCGGGGGATGTGGTACCGTGGTGGCGCTTGTTGACGTAGAGGCTGGCGGTGCAGCCGGGCCCGCCGTTGAGGTACTTGTAGTTGCACCAGAAAGCGAAGTCCACGTCCCAGCTGGATAGCCGGTGTGGGACGACCCCCGCTGAGTGCGACAGGTCGAAACCGATCAGCGCCCCGCGCTCGTGCGCAGCACGGGCGAGGGTGGGCAAATCGAGCAACTGGCCGCTGCGGTAGAGGACAGACGGTAGGACCACGAGCGCCACCTCTTCCGTGATGGCGGCGGCGATGTCCTCCTCCGCGATCGTTCGCCCGTCGCGACTCGGTACCAGGATCAGGTCTGCCTGCGGATCCGTGCCGCGGAGGGTCAGATGGCCGCGCAGCGCGTAGATGACGGACGGGAAGTTCAGCTCGTCGGCGAGTATCCGGCGCCGCTTCCCTTTCGGCCGGTAGAAACTGCCGAGCAGGTTGTGCAGGTTCACGGTGGTCGACCCGGTAACGACCACCTCGCCGGGCCGCGCACCGACGAGGGCGGCCTGCAAGCGGCCAAGCTCCTCGCCAAGCGTGAACCAGGGCGGGTCCGCGTCGAGCCAGCCACCGATGGCCTGCTCGCGCCAGGCGGCGAGGGCGGCCAGGACGGCTTTTTCCGCCGAGCGTGAAAGAAGCCCCAGCGAGTTGCCGTCCATGTAGACAGTGCCTGCGGGACGGTAGAAGTCCTCGCGGAACCGCGCCAGCGGGTCGTCGTGATCAAGACGGCGGGCGTACTCCTGAGTGGCTTGCCAGCCAGAGTCCATGTGCGCACCCCCGCGCCTGACTTCGCGGGCTGCCGCCCTCATCCTGCCTGACGGGCACCGCGGCAGGAGAACCCCCGGGGACAGGCAAAACCCGTGGCGAGCACAACATCGGGGAGGTTTCAACATGCATGATCGGAACGGGCGGATCTTCTTCGCATTATTGCTTATCGTCGTCGGGCTTTTCTTCAGCGCTATCACGTATTTCCCGGGCCACGTCAACGCTGAAAAGTGGTGGCCCTCCTTTATCCTCCTGCCCGGCATCGCCATGCTGGGTGCAGGCATAGCCGGACGGCTTAGCGGCGGCCGCAGCGGCGTCGGCCCGATGGCCATTCCGGGCTGCATCGTGTCCACCGTCGGCCTAATCCTGCTCTACGCCAACGTCACCAACCACTGGGAGGCATGGGCTTACGCCTGGGCCCTGATTCCCGCCTCTGTAGGTCTGGGCATCATGCTCGCGGCCGGGCTCAAGTCCGGCGAGCCTGGCAGCGCGCGCGCCGGCAGGTGGCTGTTTGTTTCCTTCATGGCAGTCTTTGCCGTCTTCGGCCTCTTCTTCGAGGGCCTGATCTTCCATGGAACCATCGGGCGGTTCTGGCCCGTGCTACTCATCCTGGTTGGCGCCCTGATGCTCTTCATGCAGGGCCGGGGCGGGGTAGAGTAGCGGCGGCCAGCTGGGTTTCAGAGTTCCGGCCCCCAGGCTCCAGGGCC
>JAUYEF010000287.1 GCA_030691635.1 Bacillota bacterium | reverse complement strand
TCGGGATGCCCTTGTTGACGAATATCCATCGCGGGCCGGACCCCGAGGACATCGGCACGAGTGATGGCGGTGTGCCGTAGACGTGGGTGGCCGCGTCCCTGACCACGCCCACTATCCTCTCAGTGAGCGGGACCCTGGCCGGCAGGTTGCCCGCCCTGCTTATCTTGGCCTGAATGTCATCGAAGCCGCGTTTCTGCAGGTGCTTCTGGATTTTCGCCAGGATATCGTCTGGATGCTGCTTCGGGACGAGGCTTATGCCGATCTGGCAGGATGCTTCGGCGGGCACTGTACCCCCTGGCGCGTTGGTCTTGAAATCAGATACGCTGAACACGCTGCTGAACACATGCCGCTTCTTGGCCTCAAGCCCTGTCACGCCACCGTTCAGCCGCTTCACGCCGAAGCGCTCCGCGAACTTCTCGGCGACCAGAGGGATGCTGTCGAGAGCCTCGATATCTTCCTTTGTCAAGGGGTCGACGTTCTCGTTGAAACCGTCGATGGTTATGTCGCCGTCGGCAGTGACCATGGTGGATATCGCCGAGGCAAGGCGGACGAACGGGTTCGGCACCAGTGTTGCGTAGGACCCGTGCAGGTCCTGCGCCGAAGTCCTGCAGGTCAGAGACACTCTCATGGACCCGCGCATCCCGCAGTTCATCCGTGGCCTGTCCTGCTCATCTCTCCACCAACCTGAGTAGAGCGAAGCGTCGGCCTTCACCTTATCGAAGTAACGTGTGACTGCTTCATCCAGGTGCCTGGACCCGAGTTCCTCTTCACCCTCGATGATGAACTTCAGAGTGCAAGAGGGTTCACCCACTGTCGCCCTGATCGCCTCGACCGCGTGAATCCGGCTCACCAGGCTCCCCCTGTGATCGGAAATGCCCCGCGCGTAGATATGGCCGTTTTCGATCGTCGCGGAAAACGGATCGAACTTCCATGCGTCAAGGGGTCCCGGGGGTAGCACATCATAGTGGCTATAGCACAGGAGCGACCTGTCCGACTTGCCCTTGATGACCCCGACCACCACCGGGTGACCGCTCGTCGGCAGGATCTCGCTGGCAATGCCGCGCTTCTCGAGAAGGTCCACGGTTCTCTGGGCCATGCCGGCTATGCCCGTGCCATCGTGCGCGAACGCCGGATGTTTGCAGAACTCCTGAAGGTCTTTGATGAAGTCCTCGCTATGGTCGTCAATGTACTTATGGACTGCTTCCTTGTTCAAGTGCCGACCTCCTAACTAGTGAATGGAACGCCTGAGCCGTGGGTCCAGAATATCGCGAAGGCCATCGCCTATCAGGTTGAATCCCAGCACGGCTATTCCAACCGCAAGTCCGGGGAACATGGCCGTGTGAGGCGCCACCCGCAGGAGGATGCGCGCCTCGCTCAACATCACGCCCCATTCGGGATCGGGCGGCTGAGCTCCTAGCCCCAAAAACCCGAGGGACGAGAGAGTCAGGATGCAGGTGCCGAGGCTGATGGTTGATAGCACGACTATGGGGTTGAGCATATTCGGCAGCACATGCCTCAGCACTATGCGCAAGTTGCGGCTGCCCATGGCCTTCGCGGACTCGACGTAGGGCATGGACATTATGCTCAAAGCACTGGCTCTTGTGATTCGCGCAAAGGCCGGTATCCGGTGGATAGCGACTGCAACCATGGCTTTCTCAAGTCCAGTGCCGAGAATGGCGACAACCGCAATCGCCAGGAACATTCCTGGCAGAGCAAGCAGTATGTCATTGATCCTCATGATGGCGGTATCGGTCCATCCGCCAAAGTAGGCGGCCGCCAGCCCGCAGGTTGTCCCGATCGCTGCTGCCAGCAGCACAGAGCTGAAACCCATGAGTAGCGTCAGCCTGCCGCCGGAGAGGATCCTCGATAAGATGTCCCGGCCAAGACTATCGGTGCCCATGGGGTGTAGAACGGACGGTGGCGACAGGCGAGCGCGGAGCTCACCTACGAGCGGGTCATAGGGGGTGAGCAGCGGTCCGAATACGGCCGCCAGGATGAGGCCGGCGCAGATCACTGTACCAATCAACAAGGTCGGTGATATCTTGTGTCGGACCATCGGCGACCCCCTATTGGACCCGGATCCGTGGGTCGATGAGGCTGTACACCATGTCTACGACGCCTGCGACCAGCACAGAGAATCCTGCTGTTACCATCAGCCCGCCCTGGATGACCGGAAAGTCCTTGCTCATGATCGCCTGGATCAGGTACCTCCCAACACCGGGAACGCTGAACACGGTTTCCACCACTACCGCTCCGCCAAGCATCACGCTGAACTGCACTCCAACGACCGTGATTACTGGGATGGACGCGTTCCTGAGAGCATGCTTGTAAAGCACCACACGTTCGGCCAGACCCTTGGCCCGGGCGGTCCTGACATAATCCTCTCCGAGCACCTCAAGCATCGTCGACCGGCTCAGTCGTGCCATCACTGCCATGTGGTGTGTGCCCATTGTGATGACCGGCAGCACCATGGCCGCGGGGCTTCCCCATCCGGCCACTGGAAACACCGGTATCACGATGCAGAAGTAGTACATGAGCACAAGGCCCAACCAGAAGCTGGGGGCCGAGAGCCCTGCCACACTGCTGCTCATGACAAGCGTATCGAGCCATGTGCCTCGTTTGGTCGCGGCGAAGGTGCCGAGGAATACCCCGGAAACCACGCCGAAAACCGCCGAGGACAAGCCCAGCTTGATGGTGACAGGGAGCCTGTTCTTGAGCTCGGTCAACACAGGCTGGTGAGTCGCTATCGACCTGCCCAGGTCACCGTGCGCAAGGCGCTGCAGGAACAAGCCGAACTGCACCCACAAGGGTTTATCGAGGCCCAGGCTGATGCGTATGGCCTCCACGGT
>JAUYEF010000252.1 GCA_030691635.1 Bacillota bacterium | reverse complement strand
CTTCTACTGCGTCTTAGCGCTCACGCTGGCCTCACTCCTGCAGCGGGAAGTCGCCCGGCAGGGGATCAGCCTGAGCGTGGACCGTCTGCTGCAGAAGCTGAACGATATCCGGGAGGTGGCCGCCATCTACCCCGAGTCGGCCAAGCGCAAGGATGCCATCGTTTTGAGCCACATGGACCGCGAGCAAAACCAGCTGTTCGATCTGCTCGGGCTTGCCCGCCACACCATCGCAACCCGTTAGTCATACGTTCCCATCGCTCAACGCTGCCCGTAAGCAGGAACTATTCTCAAACCGTCGCAGTAACTCGGTAAACTGCCGCTAGGTCTTGCGGGAACAATTGCCGCATCCGTAAGCATGGTCTTCCGTTCGCGCATATGGGAAGGCGTGAAGGGGGCGTTGACACAGGGGGCGGCGCTAGGAACACGGCCGGCCGTTCCCATGCCCGTCACGGTAGCGAGGGCAGGAAAGGAGTGCCAGCCAGGCGAAACACAGGATTGAGCTCCCCGGATGGAACACTTGGCATCGGGCGAACCGAAGCATGACACTACACGAGGGATGTCGTATGAAGTACCAACTCCTCGGCCAATACCTCAGGGATGCCGCCGACCAGGGCACAGCCACCCTGCGGCTATCGTTCAGCGAGATCGAGGCGATCATCGGGACAAACCTACCCCCTAGCTCCGCCTCACGGCAATGGTGGGCAAACACTCAGGGGCATACCCACTCGCGCGTCTGGCTTGAGGCTGGGTGGAAGGTAACGTCGCTGGAATCTGCCCAGCGAGCCGTTTGCTTTGCCAAGAACGGCTCAAATCAATCGCCGGGTCTTGCACCGACTCCTCCGCCCTCAGACTCCTTCGTCCATCCGTGTGCTCACTGTGACGAAAAGGCCGTGGCCGCCCGTGTGAGCCTCACTGAGGATATTGTGTTCGGCGACTACCCCGACCAAGGTTGCGATACGTTCACCTGGTCTTTGCACGTGTGCCCTGTGTGCCGGCGCCCAACCCTAGTGCAGAGGGCCCGATACGAAGTGGAAGTGGACATAGACAGGTGGCCGATTCACCAAGACGTGCTATACCCTACCGAAGCCATTTCGGTCGATGGTTTGCCATCAAAAGTGGCAGGTGAGTACTTAGAGGCTCTGCGCGTCGCGAAAGTCAGCGCCAACGCGTTTTCCGCAATGGTTGGTCGCGTGCTCGAGTCGATTTGCAGAGACAAAGGCGCAACTGGCACCAGCTTGAGCAAACGGCTAAGGCGCCTTGGCGACTCCGGGATTCTCCCCGGGTCGGTCGCGGAGATCGCAGACACCCTCCGCGAGGTCAGAAACGCCGGTGTACACGATGAAAGCGGGCTTCGTGAGTCAGATGTGTCAGTACTCAAGGACCTCACGGAGGCTGTCGTTGATTATGTCTACCGTATTCCATTTCGGCTAGCCGTGATTCGGCAGCGCTACTCGCGTGACCGACATGAGGCCCAATCAGGTGACCATGAATGATAGGTGTCGAGGGGATCAAGTCTCCGCAGACCACTCTCGACCGGGTATTGGATTAACGAGTGATCGCCCGCATACAGACTCGGACTCAACCAGCTGATTGCACGCGACATGCCATCCATGCTGAGGGGATCGGCCTGGATCGTCGCGTGGACAGCGTTGAAGGAGGCTCACCACATGGCCAGCGCTGATCGTCTGCTCGACAGACTGGTCGAAGTCGGTAAGCGCCTGGTAGCCGAGCCCCGGAGACTCAATCGCTACTCTGGCGTCCAGGCTGCTGACGAACTCATTAACGACCTGGACCGCTTCCCCCACGCCTATGTGATCGCCTGCGTCATGGATAGGCAGATGCAGGCCGAGAAGGCATGGTTGGTACCCTATGAACTCAAACAGCGCCTGGGAGCGTTCGACATTGGCTTCTTGGGCGGCCTTCCACTCGCCGCTTATGAGAGGGCTATGGCATGGCCCACTCACCTACACAGGTTTCATCAGTCTATGGCGTGCTTCGTCCACGATGCGGTCCAACGGATTTGCCGTCAGTATGGTGGCGATGCATCAGCCATCTGGGCCGGAAGGCCGTCCAGCGCTGATGTAGTAGCACGGTTCCGTGAGTTTCGCGGTGTGGGTCCGAAGATCGCAGCAATGGCCGCCAACTTACTCGTGCGCGATATGAAAGTCTCGCTTAGCGATCATCAGTCGATAGACATATCTGCTGACCCTCAAGTGCAGAGAGTGTTTACGCGGATGGGGTTTGTGCCGCAGGGAGCCTCACTCACCGATATGATCCATTGCGCCCGTCGCTTGCACTGTGACTACCCCGGCATCTTTGATGGAGTATTGTGGGAATTGTGCAGGACTGTGTGCCTTCCCCAAGAACCGAGGTGCACGGACTGCCAGTGGTCTACTCTATGCGGATATGGACGAACGGCCTCCCAATGAAGATGGCTGCCTGCACCCGCAGCCATCGTTCTAGCCGCGGGGGGCAGCTCAACTAGATAGCCCCAGCGGGATTGCGTGATCATGCCTATGGAGAATTACGTGACTGTTGACACTCCCCAGATCGCCTAGAGGACCTTGGCTGTCCGGGCTGGCAGTATCCGGGTGGGAGAGGACTACCAGTATGATGGCTAGCGGGATGTCCGACTCACTGCCCGGCACAATCATCCGACAAATATCGACACCGTAACGTGCCATGAAGCACGTAATGACGTACTCCGCGAGCCCCATTCTCCACATGGACCATTCCTTGACTGCTACTGGAAAGTGCATAATCATGCTTCCCAGAGGGCGCAATCACATATGGAGTGGTCTTGGCTGGCTGTGGAGGGCAAAACAGAAGGCCACTGGCCGTGGCTCTGAACGCACGCAGGGGCCTAGCTGGCAGTGCTTCATAGACCGAAGGTGGTGGACCGCAACCCTAAGGCGGCCGATCACATGGCCCACACTCAAAGTCGAGCTCAAGAAGCACAGCAGTTGCAGCGTCACACCCTTGCGGCGGAGCTCAAGGTGGATATTGTCCCAGTCCGGGGTAGGTCGGTCGGGCTGTCCCTCAGGGTTGCCAAGATACAACTTCGCCTCCAAGGCCGCTTCGTCCAGGTCCTCGGGCAAAGGCCAGGTCAAGCCAGCCGCGACCGCGCGCTGCAGAAGCTCGCTGACGGTGCTGTGAGACAGGCCCAGGCCCCTGGCCACCTGCCGGATGCCCAGGCCGCAGGCATAACGAAGTCGCAGGGCCTCTTTGATCCTGCGCACTGACAGTCTCCTCCTCGCCATAGTGGCTGCCACCGTCCCCTCCGCGTTCTGAACCAACGAGGAAGGTTCCGCCGATGGCGGTTGAAAGGCCTGTCCGTGCGCGCTACTCCGAGGGCTACGCGGTCCGGACCACTGTCTCCGAGTGGTCGGTTTCCGTCGTAATCAGTGGTCGCTTTGAATCGTAATGAGTGGTCGGCTTCGATCGTAACAGGTGGTCGGAATGGATCGTAACGGGTGGTCGTTTTGCTCCGGAATACTCACAGAGTCTCTAGATAGTCCAGGGATACCGCTCCGCGATATAGTCCCACCAGTCCTGGAGCGCAGGATAGTGGCCAATAGGGAAGTGCCCAAATACGTCCTCCACACTCCTGCTCAGGAATGCTTGGGGGTCCGGTACCAGAACCGACCAGACGCCAGTAGCTGTGCTGGCCAACCCTCCGAGGCCCGGTGACTTCACGCGTCTGAAATCACCATTAACGTCAGGGGCGAGGTGGAGTACGCTGACTATGTCGGCGCTGAGTTCCCCCGCCTGTTCCATCTCCTTCGCAAGCAACTGTTGCCTCATCAACTGGTAGAATGGCTCGACAAAGAGGTCATCGAACGAAGACACAAGAGATCGCTGAATCGGGCAGTTGGGCTTCATGAAGAAGGGTCTATATATTGCCACTCTAGTAGGACCGCTCTTACCCTCGGCTTTGTTGTCGGGACCGTATGACTCTGTGTACTTCCACTCTATCAACACAATTCTGATCGTTCCGTCTGCCTGGCGGAACCGGACTGCGGCGTCGGTGCTAGTGAAGTTCGCACCCCTCGATCGCCTAGCGCCCCCTCTCACC
>JAUYEF010000169.1 GCA_030691635.1 Bacillota bacterium | reverse complement strand
GTATCGGATACGTCACCCTGAGATAGGCCCACCTCCAGCACCCCACTGATCCGGCCGTCTCGCTCAATGGGCAGGGTTCGGACCCGAAAGGCCTCGCCGACATTGACGCTGCGGGTGATGGTTTTGCCCACGAGGGCGCTTTCGACCGCGCGACGATCGATGGGCACATCGCCCGCCGCGGCGCTGTTATCGAATGTTAGCTCACCGGAAGCATCGAAGACGCGGACGAAGCTCTCCCCCTGATTCGGATCGTTGGACGATACAACACCAACAAGAGTAGGCCGGTTCCCTTCGTATCGGACGATGTCCAAGAGGACGTTGGCGCGATTCTGAATCGAATCGTCAAGATTGTCGTACAGGTTGTGCCGCAGGGTAAGATAGATCCCCGCGCTGAAGGCCGCCAGGATCACCGCCAGAAGGAGGACGTACCAGAGCGTGAGGCGCAGGCGGACGGAGCGAAGAACCAGCACGGTCACCCCGACTGCCGGGCGGAGATGCGATAGCCGGCGCCACGGACAGTCTGGATCAACTTTGTCGGGAAGGGGTCGTCGATCTTCCGCCGCAGGTTCCGGATGTGCACATCGATGACGTTCGTGGCGTTGTCAAAGTCGTAGTTCCACACGTGCTCGGCAATCATCGTTCTGGTAAGGACCTGATTGGGGTGACGCATCAGGTATTCGAGGAGGGCATACTCTTTACTCGTGAGCTCCGGGGACTTCCCTTGCCGGGACCCTTCCCGGGTTGTTGTATCGAGGATCAGATCGCCCACCTGCAGGACCGTTCCCAGGGCAACCGGCTCCCGGCGGGTCAGCGCGCGGAGGCGTGCCAGCAACTCAGCAAACGCGAACGGCTTCACCAGATAGTCGTCGGCTCCGCTATCCAGACCCCGTACCCGGTCCTCGACAGCATCCCTCGCCGTGAGCATGAGGATAGGCGTCTTTAGCCCCCGTGTCCTGAATATGCGGCAGACTGCGATGCCGTCGCGAATAGGAAGCATCACATCCAAGACGATTACGTCGAACTCCGCTACGTCGGCCCACTGCAACGCTTCATCGCCGTCATAGGCGACGTCGACGGCATAACCCTGTTCGGACAGCCCCCTTGATAGGAAGTCGGCGATCCGACGTTCGTCTTCGACTACGAGTACCCGCATCACTGTTTGGGGAATAGACCCTACAACGCAGTATAGCGGGCGAAGATTAAGAGGGCATTAACTCCCTCAGGCTCACAGGCGCGCAATTCGGGCGGGAGGCCTCCCGTATGCTGCAGGCGATGGCGCCCCTGATCTCGACCGCTAGCCCAGACCCAGCTCGCGCTCCAGGTCGTCCAGCAGGCGGTGGTAGCGCTCGTGGACGCCGGGGCCCATGACCTCCGTCTCGATCTGCTCGAACCGCTGCTCCAGCTCCTGCTGGTCGGCCGGGCTCAGGACGCGGTCGGCCCTGGCGAAGAGGACGTTGTCCTCCTTCATGATGTGCTCGCGCAGTAGCTCCACGTAGGCGCGGGCGTTCTCGGCGATGGTGAGGGCGGCCGATTCGTCACCGCCCTCGTAGGCGTCGATGGCGCCGGCCATAGCGCCCACGTGGGCGCGCCCCTGCTCGTGCTCTGAGAGCATGACGGCGATGGGCCCGCCTTCGCGGGGCACGCCGCGCGCCTCCAGGCGGGGGAAGAGGTTCTCCTCCTCTTTGCTGTGGTGGCAGCGGTCGGCGAAGTTGCGGACGAAGTCCACGGCCTCGCGGAGCATATCCGGCCGCACGCGCTGGCCCTGCTCCAGCCGCTGAGCGGCCGTCTCCAGGACGGCCAGCATCCGCTCGATGGCCCGGTGCTCGGTCTTCAGGACTTCCGTTGCGTTCACTGCGCCCTCCTCTCTCGCAATCCTGATCCAGGATAGCAGACGGGAGGAGCATGACATATGGGGAGAGGACGTGCAGGGGAACTAGTCCACCATAGCGATGGCTGACGGCACTTCGGCCAGGAAGAACATTTTGCTATAATCGTGTTCAGAGGAGAGCTGATGTCTAGGGTGGCGAGAGGACAATATCGGCTTTTTGGCGACACAGGCGACCCTGGTCATTCTCCTCCAGGCGTCGCAGCTGGCCCATTTCTCAAGTGGGCTGGGGGCAAGAGCCAACTTATTCGACAGTACTCGCCCCTGTTTCCCATGGCCTGGAGAACCTACTATGAGCCTTTCCTTGGGGGAGGGGCCGTGTTCTTCCACCTGCAGCCAAGTCCCGCAGTTCTGTCGGATATCACCGAGGAGCTCATCAATGCCTACGTTGTCGTTAGAGACAAAGTTGATGAGCTCATAGCAGCCCTGAGAGTGCATCGCAACGAGCGGGACTATTACTACACCGTTCGCGCGTGGAAGCCTGAAAGCCTGACCTCGGTCCAGCGAGCCGCACGGGTCATCTTCCTCAACCGAACTTGTTTTAATGGGCTGTATCGAGTCAACAGGAAGGGCCAGTTCAACGTTCCATTCGGACGATACTCTAACCCGACAATCTGCGACCAAGCTGGGTTGAGAGCAGCGAGTCTAGCACTCAGAGGGGCCGAGAACTATGCTGCCGACTTCGAGAAGACACTAGAGAGAGCCCAAGCGGGGGATTTTGCCTACCTGGACCCCCCGTACAATCCACTCAGCGCCACGTCGAGCTTCACGGGCTACGCCGAAGGAGGCTTCAGTGAAGCGGAGCAACGGCGTCTAGCGTCTGTCTATAGGCGTATGGACAGGCGGGGTGTCATGTTGATGTTAAGCAATTCGGCGTCAGAATTCGTGAGAAGCTTGTACACGGGTTTTCGCATCGTCGAGGTGACGGCGAAGCGAGCAATAAACTCAAAGGCCGACGGGCGTGGCCCGATTCCAGAACTGGTCATTCTCAACTACTAGCAGCTCATGCTGGTAGTGGCCACGATGCGGGGCGGCTGACGCAGAGAGGCCCGTGACAAAGTGACCCGGCACTGGGTAGAATGCCTCTCTGAAATGAGGATGGAAGAATCTACTGGACCGCGGAGCGCTCCTAGTATGGCGGAAGTAGTAGGCCGGCTTCAGCGGCTGGTGGGCCAGGATCTTCGGACACTCGCCGACAGACATGGAGTCACCGTCTTCCGCCAAGGAAAACTGAACAAAGGCTGGGTTGGACACGTGATTGAACGATGCCGGGGCCTATCCCTGAGTTCCGCACAAGCACCGGATGGGGGCACCTGGGAGCTCAAAGTCGTTTCGCTCAGTGAGACCGACAAGGGTTGGAAGCCTAAGGAGACGATGCAGATCACGATGATTAATCCGGCACAGGTAGAGCGAACGCCGTTTGAGGAAAGCCACCTTTACACGAAGTTGCGGCGTGTCGTGATTTGCGGCAGAGAATTCGCCGACAGGAGAGAATCAAGGGCAAGGTTGATCACGGTTGGTGCGTTCAATTTGGATGAGCTAAGAAACGAACTCGTCAGAGAGCAGATCAAGCGCGATTACGAAGCCGTACGTGCCGCAATACGGACGCAGGGGTTTTCGGCGCTGACCGGCCATATGGGTGTGCTTGTGCAGCCTCGGACAAAGGGACCTGGACACGGAAGCACCAGCCGAGCTTTCTACGGTCGCAAGGCTCTCGTGGCTCTCATGTTGAGTCTGCCGCCTCCATAGCCTCCTTATGGCTGCAGACTACGTGCGAGACGCCCTCACGAATAGGCACTACAGGCTATCCGCCCTCTTCCTTCCAACCTAGATGGACGCCTGGGACGCACAGGCGCGAGGGGCTGCCAAGGGTGGTTCCGTGCCACGTATCCCGTGGAAGCTCGGCGCCGGGTATGGCGAACACGGTACTGACCAAGACAGCGGATGCGGCAGACTATTCAAGAAGGACCTATGACTTCTTGCGTGGCGTTTTCTGGCTACGCCGCTTGCGCTTCGACGCCGCCTCAGAGCGCCCGCGCTCCGTGCGAAGAACGTCGGTGGCGGACATGCGTTACCCCTCGCGTGTACGACCCAAGGATAGCACGCCGGAGGCAGGCCTGCGATCGTCGCGTTGAGCCCCCGATCCCCCCATGCTACGATACCCCTGCCATGGACAAGTCCCGCATCCGCAACTTCTGCATCATCGCCCACATCGACCACGGCAAGTCCACCCTGGCCGACCGCATGCTGGAGCTCACCGGCACCATCCCCCCGCGCGAGATGGCCGAGCAGGTGCTCGACCAGATGGACCTGGAGCGCGAGCGGGGCATCACCATCAAGGCCACCGCCGTCCGTATGACCTATCGCGCCCAGGACGGCCAGGACTATGAGCTGAACCTGATCGATACCCCCGGCCACGTCGACTTCGCCTACGAGGTCTCGCGGTCGCTGGCCGCCGCCGAGGGCGCCATCCTGGTGGTGGACGCCTCCCAGGGCATTCAGGCCCAGACCCTGGCCAACGTCTACATGGCCATCGAGCACAACCTGACGATCATCCCCGTCGTCAACAAGATCGACCTGCCCAGCGCCGAGCCCCAGCGGGTGGCCCGGGAGATCGAGGCCGTGATGGGCTACGGCGAGGATGAGATCATCTTCGCCTCGGCCAAGGAGGGCATCGGCACCCGCGAGGTGCTGGAGGCGGTGGTGGGGCGCATCCCGCCCCCCAGCGGGCGGGTGCAGGCGCGGCTGCGCGCCCTCATCTTCGACTCCAAGTACGACTCCTACAAGGGGGTCATCTCCTACCTGCGCGTTGTGGACGGCTCCCTCTCGCCCGGCCGCCGCCTGCGCCTGATGACCACCGAGCGCGAGCTCGACCCCCTGGAGGTGGGCGTCTTCCGGCCGGCCTTCGCCCCCACCCAGGGCCTGGCCACCGGCGAGGTGGGCTACGTCGCCACCGGCCTCAAGACCGTGCGCGACTGCCGGGTGGGGGACACCATCACCTACGCCGATCACCCGGCCTCGGAGCCCCTGCCCGGCTACCGCCCGGCCAAGCCGATGGTGTTCGCCGGCCTCTACCCGGCCAACGCCGAGGAGTTCGCCCTCCTGCGCGATGCTCTGGAGAAGCTGCACCTCAACGACGCCGCCCTCCACTACGAGCCCGAGTCCAGCGTCGCCCTGGGGCCGGGCTACCGCTGCGGCTTCCTCGGCCTCCTGCACATGGACATCGTCCAGGAGCGCCTGGAGCGGGAGTACGACCTGGACATCCTGGTGACCGCCCCCAGCGTCGAGTATCGGGTGATGAAGGCGGACGGCGAGGAGCTGCTGGTGGACAACCCGGCCCAGATGCCGCGGCCGGAGGAGGCGCTGGAGATCCTGGAGCCCTGGATGAACGTCAGCCTGATCACCCCCGACCGCTACATCGGGCCGCTGATGGAGCTCGTGACCGGCCGCCGGGGCGAGTTCCGGCGCATGGAGTACCTGGAGCACGGCCCCCTGGAGAGCCACACCGGCCGGCGAGTGCTCCTGGAGTACCAGATGCCCCTATCGGAGATGCTGCTGGACTTCTACGACCAACTCAAG
>JAUYEF010000157.1 GCA_030691635.1 Bacillota bacterium | reverse complement strand
AGGCTTGTATCGCAGCTCTCAAGCGAACGGACCTTGCTGTCTTGCTCATCGACCGTCGCCGCGGCAGTCTCTACCTCGGCGTCGGCCCTTACTCCATTACGCGCGCCGAATATGAAACATGTGTCGCTGGTGGACGCCCGGTGATCGTGTGCGTGAGAGAAAAGGCCTGGAACGAAGCAGCAACCCTGACATCCATCGAGAACAGAGACAATCGGCGAGTTCCCACGATCTACGTCGAGAGTTGGGATGTCATAGATTTCATCAACAGGGTTCAAAAGGCCAGTAAGGACAACTGGGTGATCCGTTTTGACGGACCGAATGACCTTACAGAACGCCTACGCGGGCGCCTGGCCGGGCTGACACGATGGGTTTGTGAGGCGATAGTGCAGAATCAAACCCGGTCCGTTCGCGCTACGAAGACCACAACTGCTCTGGCTCTTTCTCTGGGTGACGTCATAGATGAGTGCTTCGTGGAACCCCCGTATGTTGTCGATGCCGGGGCAGAACAGTCGGACTTATCCGCTCAGATGGCTCAGATCCGTGAACTCGAAGGCGGAATCCTACTGGTTGGTGAAGCTGGCTCAGGAAAGACCACGGTTCTGGCGCGCGCATTCCTAGAGCACGCGCATTTGGTCTTGGGCCAGTACAGTTATCGGCTACCCTTCTACGCCTCTTTACGAGGGAGGGGGGCTGAGTACCACTTCTCATTTCACCAGTTCGTTGGCGATCTATGCGAGGAGTGCTTAGGCAAATCGCGCTATCCACTCCTGGACTTGGCTGACATCCAGCCGGTCCTGTATTTAGACGGACTCGATGAGCTAACTGAGGATCCGCCAACTGGGGCCTTTAGGGATCTGGCAAAGGCCGGCCTCCTCAAACACCCATTCATACTTGCGGTCCGTACCTGGTTCGCCGATGCTTACCTGAGCGAGTTTAGCATTGGAGACCGCCTGAGCACTATTTGCCGTCTGCAGCCCTGGACACCGGACATTGCTCAACTCTATGTTGAGCGGTTCTGTGCAGCCAAGGACTGCGACGACCAAATCGACCTGATCAAGAAAGCACTTGCCAGCGCTGAGATGAAGGAAATAGGAGAAAACCCTTTGCTACTCACCTTCATCCTGTGGATCATCTCTCAATCAGGCATGACACTCCCAATGGGGGTCACGGACAAGCTTACTCTTTACAGAGTCACTCTGGACATGCTAGCCCGAAGAGAGCTTGCGCGCGTTCGTCTCGACTCGAAGCTCGCGCATACCCTTCTAATCGTATGGCAATATGCAGCATGGATGATCTATACCAGTAGGTATGGTGCACAGGATCTTCTACTGAGCGACCTCGAGCATGCCATAAGGCAGAAGGTGTCGGCTTCATCTGATGTTGGAGAGAACCTCTGCCTTGCGGGAATTCTGGACATCACTCGGTACACCAAGAAGGTTCTGGGGCTCCTTCACGAATCAGTGCTGGAGTATCTTGTCGCAGAAGCCCTGGCGAGCTCGGTGCAGACGGGTGGCGACCTGTTTCCTGAGTTCCTCGAGTACGTAGTGCGCCCAGAGATCAACAGGCTCATGCGTAGCATTTGGCACTTGCTGCCGGAGGAACGTCTTGAAGAGGTTCTACAGAATCTACAAGCTCAGTATTTCAGGGACCTCACAGAGCCAGAGGGATCTAGAAGCATCGTGAGGAGAACCCACTGTGCCTACTACATCGGCCGTCTGCCGATGTCGCAGGCCGGGCCTCTTCTTGAGGAAATGGGCCAGGCCGAGACCGAAATATCCGTCAGGCTGTCTCTGGCATTTGGGCGCATAAAGTTGCTTGATATGGTAGAGGAGGACCGTTTGGCTAGCCTCCTAGAGTCTGAAGATCTATGGGACAAGGGGAACAGAGGATATCACCTCGTCTACTACAGGGACTGGAATGCTGCTGGCCAAACCCCGCCATTCATCGATCCAGGTGATGTGCGATGGACCAGAACCCTCCAAGCCCTGCGCCGCCATATCGCGAGTACTGAACCACGGCACATAGCACTGAGGAGAATCGAGTTTATCACAATCCGGCGCTTTATCGAAACTCGTGGACACATCGGTTCGTTGTCTGAGGATGTCCTGTCTGAGTTCAGTGCCTCCGCCAAGCCCCCTCGAGGGTCGGACGTGTTTCCTAAGGAATTCTGGGATGGAGCGTGGACCGAATGGGAGCGACTCCGCGCGACGTGGGAGGCTATCTCGGCCAAGATGATTGGTTCTGCGTAGTTCAATCTAGCTGGCTTCCCCAGGCTGGTGTCAGCGCTGGAGTTGCCCCGGTTTGGTGGACAGTCAAACGCTGGCCGCAATTGCTGACAACTCAACCGGTCTAGTTGTTTGCTCTGAACGGAGCACCCCGGCAGTTAGCCCGATGACCTTGGGCGCTGTCCAACGCGCACGCGGGGACATTCGGCGAGCAGCAACGTGTGCAGCCGGAAAACGTTGCCGGACAAGGGTTTCAGGGCTTCCTGCACACGTGCACACGTGCCGGTGACAAAGAGAGGGGGGTATCCTGTAGCGGGTGCGCATACAGGCTCACACATATGCTCACGCCCGTATATATCTATATATCTCTTTAGCAGTAAAGAGGTGTGCAACGTGTGCAGAAGCGGCGAAAAGCCTTGACTGGCCTGGGTTTCCGGGCTGCACACGTACCCCGTTCCACGTGTGCACCCTGCACACGTAGGCGTGCAGGAACTACAATGGCTGGTCGTCATGGCCCTCACCGCCCAGGAGAAGTTTCGCGTCCAAAAGAGTGACCCGCCGGCGGTGTCCGGCTACCGTCTTCTGGTCGTGGTCGCAAAATGAAGGATGCCTCTTGACTATGTGGATCAGATCGCGCTCGTAGCTGCCACGGAACTCGGTGGTCCGAGCCAGGATGTTTCCAACGACCGTGGGCCAGGAAATGTAGATCAAGTTCTCCTTCCAGCTGTAGAAGAAGCCGACGTCCTCGAGGTGGTCGACGTCCTCCTGATCCTTGCTCTCCAGCACCAGGCCTCGGATGGTGGTGCGCCGCCGCTGGTCGCGGCTCTCGAAGGGGTCGCGCTTGATGATCTCCACGGTGGTGTCCATAAGGGCGGCGATGAGCCGCTCCTCTACGGACAGGGTCGACTGCTCCCTGAGAACCGGTGCCTTCGCAGCGAATATCCTCCCGGCGAGCTCCTCCGGGTTTTCTCCTGCCGTGCTGGCTACGGCCAGCAGGCCCAGTAGTGACTCCTTCATGCGGTAGTCCACCTCGCGCTCTCCTGGCAACTCCTTTGTCTTCAGTGCGTGGTACATGTCCCTGAGGGTCCAGACGTGCGGCAGCAGCGCCACGGTGAGGGATCTTCTGAGCTTCTCGGGGTTCACTCGCGCCCAGATTCCCGCCTTGGACACGGCGATCTCGGGCGCCGTCCGTCCCTTCACCTTTGGCAAGTCGATGCGAATCACGCGGTCGAGGTCCTGGTCCAGGGTCAGGGATTCGATGGAGCAGATCCACGCCGGGCATTTGAGGACCTGTTCGCGGTAGCCCAAGCTCGGAGTGCCGCGGAGCACCCCGGCCCGGGAGTCCATGGAGGAGCGCAGAAGGGTAAGGACTTGGTCGCGGTATTTCGTGTGCTCGAATTCGTCCAGCAGCAGCAGCGGTGTCCTACCGGCGAACTTCCCCGTCAGCCCGGCCTGGGTGGCGTTGGTCACGTAGTGGGCGGCATCGAGCAGCCTGGGGAAAAAGGCCTCGCCGGATGCCAGGCCCTTGGCCAGGCGGCTCTTACCGCACCCTCTGCTGCCCGTGATCCAGAGGTACTCTTGGCGCTCAAACGCATCTGCGATGCTGGCCTTCATCAGGGAGAGACCGATGAGGTGCATGTCTGCGCGGTGCGTCCACACCCATCCCGTGCCGAGGATGTCAAGGAGTATCTGCAGAACCTCCGCCGGCCCGTAGGGCGACGGGTCCGTGGGTTTGAGGTCGGTCCACCTTGCCGTTCCATGAAGCAGCATGCTCCCCTTCACCGGACCGTCAACCTGCACCCACTCGCCGCCACGCTCCTGGATCCACGCCTCAGTCCCGTTGACCCATACCATGAGGTCGTCGATGACATGGACTCCGTCGCGTAGCACCTGCAGCGACTCATGGGGAGCGGACCTTTCTGCCAGGTCCTGAAAGGCGCGGAGAACGGAGCTGGCCAGAATGTTCTCCACCATGCCCGGCGGCCTGGGCAGGAGATGCTTGCCTCGGCTCTCGTGGGTGATCGCCTGGGGGAGCTTGATGCCACGGGCCTCAGCCCAAGCGAGGGGTGCCCCGGCCTCGAGGGCCAGCACCGGCAGGACCGACCTCGGCGACGAGAGGTTCACCTGGTACATGATCCGGCGCGACTTGCTCCAAATGTTGAGGAACACCTCATCGCTGCTGCCCTGGTGGGAGATGATCGTGAAGTACTCCGATGGCAACCACGCCCCACACCTCGATTTGCTCAACCTGCGATCCTGCCATATCGATGATGTGCTGGCATTCGCTCACGGATGGGGCCTGCTAGGCACAGCCCTGAGGTGGGAGCTGGTGGATCGCGGGCTATACGCCCCGATGGCCGGGACCTGGGCGGAAACCGTGGTGTATCCTGGCATACCCCTGGAGAACGGAGAAGCGCAAGTCAGCGGGCGTGGATATTTCAAGCACTGCTTCAAGAAGCCTCCCGAGGAAGTGCCCTCTGAAACGGCCTGCCTCAAAGAGGTGTACGGGGAGTGGGTAGATCCCGGTCCTCACCTCACCGGGGATCCTGCTCATGACGCGCGGGAATTGGCAGTGGGCTATTCAGCAGTTGCTCCAAGCTATGCGACCTTCACAGACGGCGCGGAGGATTTCCAAAGAGCGTACAGGGAGATCGAGTCGGGAGAGGCAAGCCTGCTTGACCAATGGGGTGGAGCTGCCCGGGCAGAGATTTCCCTGTCCTTTGCAGGCCGAACCCCGCGGCTGGCCTTCTATTACCCGTCGCTCCTTGATGCGTGTTTCATAATGACGATGATGGATGTTGAACGTGACAACCTCAGGAGATGCCCTGAGTGCAGGCGGTTCTGGCGACGAGAGACCAGTGATTCACGCAGGACCACGAGACGGATCTTCTGCCCCCTACCCGACGAGCCTGATGTGCCCAAGGACTCACGCGCGCCGGACCCCGAGGGCAGAAGCTGTGCCCGTCGAGCCCACAACCGCAAGGCCGACCAGCGCGGATCCTGGGGGCAGTTCCTAGAGAGGGAGGCTCCCCACCTCATTCCCGGCCTTCCCTGCGCAGAGGCAAATGTCCAGCATCCTTACGACATGCGCAAGGAGATGCCGCCGGATGTGTGGACGCTGGCCCGGCAATGGGCAGAGGGAGTCGCCAGGAGAAGCAGTCGGCCTTACGATATGTGGCTGGAGCCGTTCCTGGGCACCGATAGCTGACGGGCTTGGGCTGCGGACCTGATGCCCGGTCGCC